>NZ_WTKT01000008.1:0-206300 GCF_011378685.1 Pseudoalteromonas sp. C8 | reverse complement strand
GCTGAGCTATGCACCCACTTTATAGTTTACTTATTTAAACTCTAAGTAGAGTTTTTACTTATTTATACTCTAAGCAGAGTTATTAAAGTATGGTGGGCGCAGGAGGATTCGAACCTCCGACCGCTCGGTTCGTAGCCGAGTACTCTATCCAGCTGAGCTATGCACCCATACTTTAAAACTTTACAAAACACGCCATTAAAAGAAATGGTGGAGAGGGAGGGATTCGAACCCTCGATAGAGCTACAAACTCTATACTCCCTTAGCAGGGGAGCTCCTTCGGCCACTCGGACACCTCTCCGTCTTGTGGGGCGTATAATAAAGATTTCAGAAAATATGTCAAACACTTTTCTACCAAAAACGACTATATGGTTATAGATTGCACATATGCTTGGTTTAAAAGTGTAATTAGTTTGAAATTTAAGCGGGTTACGCGTTTTTATTTGAAGGATTAACACCTAGCACGGGAACTAAGTCATCAGTTAACTGAGCCAAATACTGTTCTTGGTAACCTAACTGTTGAAATTCAGCAATACAAGCACGGTAATAAGCATTTCGTTCTTGCTCTGATGTGCCCTCTTCTGAAAAATCATCTACTCGTTTGTCTTTCATACTATTATTCTAAGTCCTTTAAGAATCTATACTTAACTGCTAAATACCAAGCAGTGTAAATTTCGTGCGTATTCTAGCTAAAACCTTTACATAAATACAACATATGTTTAAAAAACAATCATACTAAAAAGTTATAGCACTGTTAGTTTTAATATTAAAAACTGCCAATAATAATAAATTAGTGAAGCTGAATTGCACATTAACCAGCACTAATAACTATATTTAATTTTTAGTGTAGTACTTATTAATTAAAATACTAATACAAAACAAAAAAACGCCGCTATTAAGCGGCGTTTATTAACTTACTTTGTTCTACCCAAAGCTTAGTCAGCTTGCGGGCGCATATGCGGGAACAAAATAACGTCTTTAATTGTAGATGAGTCAGTAAACAACATTACTAAACGGTCAATACCAATACCTTCACCTGCAGTTGGCGGTAAGCCGTACTCAAGTGCGCGTATGTAGTCTTCATCGTAATGCATTGCTTCATCATCGCCTGCGTCTTTCTCTTCAACTTGGCGTGTAAAGCGCTCAGCTTGGTCTTGTGCATCGTTAAGCTCAGAGAAACCATTTGCAAGTTCACGACCGCCAACAAAAAATTCAAAACGGTCGGTAACAAATGCATTTTCGTCGTTACGGCGTGCAAGTGGAGAAACTTCCCACGGGTAGCCAGTAATAAACGTAGGTTGAATAAGCATGTGTTCTGCTGTTTCTTCAAATATTTCACACAAGAACTTACCTGGGCCCCAAACACAGTTTTCAGGAATTTTAACGTGCACTTGTTTAGCGTACGCTTTTAATTCGTCAAAGTGGTTTTCTGGGTCGTTAAATACCGCAGCATCAAACTCAGGGTTATATTTTAATATTGCGTCCGCCATGCTTAAACGTGTAAACGGTTGGCCAAAGTCGTATTCAACTGAGTCAATCACTTCACCGTTTTCATCTTTAGTTGTATTAACTACAACTGCACTACCTAGTACGTTTTCTGCAACCGTACGTAACATGTCTTCAGTGATGTTCATCAGGTCGATGTAATCAGCGTATGCTTGGTAAAATTCAATCATTGTGAATTCTGGATTGTGACGCGTAGATAACCCTTCGTTACGGAAGTTACGGTTAATTTCAAATACACGGTCAAAACCACCTACCACTAAGCGCTTTAAGTAAAGCTCAGGCGCTATACGTAAGTACATGTCGATATCAAGCGCGTTATGGTGAGTTACAAACGGACGCGCAGATGCACCGCCAGGTATAACCTGTAGCATTGGTGTTTCTACTTCCATAAAGTCACGGTCTGCTAAAAAGCGACGAATGCCTTCAACTACTTGTGAACGGATGCGGAATGTTTCGCGCGTTGCTTCGTTAGTAATTAAATCAACGTAACGTTGGCGGTACTTTGTTTCTTGATCTGATAAACCATGGAATTTTTCTGGTAACGGACGAAGTGACTTAGTTAATAATTGGTACTCAGTCATTTCTACGTATAAATCGCCTTTACCCGATTTATTTAATGCGCCTTTAACACCAATAATATCGCCAGTGTCTAGTTGACCATACTTTTCTTTAAGATCTTTTTGAACATCTTTAGATGCATACGCTTGTACGCGACCTTTCATGTCTTGAATTACAAAAAACGGTCCACGCTTTGCTAAAATACGGCCAGCGATAGACACAACTTCGTGCATCTCTACTAATTCTTCTTTGCTCTTATCACCAAACTGGGCTTGCAAATCAGCCGTGTAATGCTCACGACGGAATTGGTTTGGATGACCGTTGGCTGGGCAATTTTCGCGTATAGCGTCTAACTTGCCGCGACGCTCAGCGATTAACTTGTTTTCGTCTTGGATTTTATCAGTCATTTTTTAGCTCTTTATTAGCTTGGTGGTTATAGGCCAGATTTAAGGCTGGCTTCAATAAATTTATCTAAGTTACCGTCAAGTACCGATTGGGTATTGCGGTTTTCAACGCCTGTACGTAAATCTTTAATGCGTGCGTCATCAAGTACGTATGAACGAATTTGACTACCCCAACCAATATCAGATTTAGCGTCTTCTTGCGTTTGTTTTTCAGCATTTTGCTGTTGTAGCTCAAGCTCAAATAATTTAGCTTTTAACTGCTTCATCGCTTGGGCTTTATTTTTATGCTGCGAACGCTCGTTTTGACACTGCACTACGGTATTTGTTGGTACGTGAGTAATACGAACCGCCGATTCGGTGGTGTTAACATGCTGACCACCCGCGCCCGATGCACGGTAAACGTCTATACGTAAGTCTGACGGATTCATATCAATTTCAATATTATCGTCAACTTCTGGGTATACAAACGCAGAAGCAAATGAAGTATGACGACGACCACTTGAGTCAAATGGGCTTTTACGTACTAAACGGTGCACACCAGTTTCGGTACGTAGCCAACCGTAAGCGTATTCGCCAACAAAGCGGACAGTTGCGCCTTTAATACCGGCAACATCACCGTCGGTCGCTTCAACTAGCTCAACTTTAAAGCCTTTAGCCTCGCCCCAACGTAAATACATACGAAGTAAAATATTACACCAGTCTTGTGCTTCAGTACCGCCAGAACCTGATTGTAAATCAAGGTAAGCATCGTTTGAGTCATGAGGACCTGAAAACATACGACGAAACTCTAAACCTTCTAACTGTCCGTTTAAATCAGCAAGCTCAGTTTGCGCTTCAACAAAGGTATCTTCGTCTTCAGCTTCTACAGCTAGCTCAAGTAAGCCTTCAACGTCGTCAGTACCGGCTACTAGGTTGTCGATTGTTTCAACAACCGCTTCTAATGCTGATTTTTCACGGCCAAGCGCTTGTGCGCGTTCAGGCTCATTCCATACGGCTGAATCTTCAAGCTCGGCGTTAACTTCTTCTAAGCGTTCTTGTTTAAGAGCGTAGTCAAAGGTACCCCCGAAGCAATTCAGTACGTTCGCGAATTTCCTTGATTTGATTAATCACAGGATTCACTTCAAACATGTACATCACTCCAAAATGGCTAGGTAATTGCGCCCCTTTAAATGGGATTTTCGCAATAAATTATCGTCAAATGATAAAAACGCCCGATTTTAACAAAAAACCGCGCGCTTTATTAGCATTTTATGCATGATATTACATATTTTTTAATGCACTTTTTCAAGCTCTCTAACTATTAATTGCAGCGTAAATTTACCTCTAAACTCATTTATATCGAGCTGATACGCTACTTTTACAAACTTCGCCTCAGTATCTGGCCACTCTTTTACATCAATACCAAAAGCAATGGCATCAACTAATCGACCAGATTGGTGCTTTAACACGAGCTTTAAATGCTTTTCGCCTACTATGCGCTGCTGTATTACTTCAAAGGTATGCTCAAACACCGGCTCAGGAAATTGCTGCCCCCACGGGCCCGATTGCTTTAATAGCTGGGCAAAATCCATTGTAAAGCAGTCGTTTGGCAGCTCACCGTCGGTAAATACAATGCAGCGCTTACTTTCTTCACTCAGTTGCGCGCTAACTGCGGCATCAAACGCTTTTTTAAAGTCGTTAAAGTGCTGCTCGTTAATACTTAAACCAGCAGCCATTGCGTGGCCACCAAATTTATTAATTAAGTGTGGGTCGGCAGTATTAAGCCCTTCGAGTAAATCGCGCATGTGTAGCCCTTCAATAGAGCGGCACGAGCCTTTAATTTCACCGTTTTCGCCACCAGCAAATATAACTGTTGGGCGGTGGTATTTTTCTTTTAAGCGACCAGCCAAAATCCCAATAACACCTTGATGCCAATCGTCTTGAAACAAACAAATAGCATCAGGGATGTTATCGTCGCTAAATGCGAGCCTATCAAGCACGGCTTGCGCCTCGGCTTGCATGCCTTGTTCTATTTCGCGCCTTGCAAAGTTTAAGCTATCGAGCTCGCCGGCTATACTACGCGCTTGGTTTATGTCGGTGCTAAGCAAGCAAGCTATACCCAAACTCATGTCGTCTAATCGCCCTGCTGCATTTAAACGCGGCGCAAGTGAAAAGCCAAAGTCGCTTGCGCTTAAGCGGGCAGCATTGCGGTTAGCCACTTCAATAAGCGCGGTAATGCCTGGGCGTGTTTTACCACTGCGAATACGTGCTAAACCTTGGTGTACTAAGGTACGGTTATTTGCATCAAGTGCCACTACATCGGCAACCGTGCCAAGCGCTACAATGTCGAGCAAGTTAGCTAAATTAGGCGGTTGTTGTTGCTCAAAATAACCCAAATCTCGCATTACGCTTCTCAGCGCTATTAATAAGTAAAAAGCAACGCCAACGCCTGCAATAGATTTAGACGGAAAATCACATTCGTGCCTATTTGGATTTACGATTGCATCTGCATTTGGCAGCTGCTCACCTTGTAAATGGTGATCTGTTACCAGCACTTTTATGCCAACCGCTTTTAAAATATCAATACCGGCAATACACGATATGCCGTTATCTACGGTGATCACTAAATCAGGTTTTATTTGTACTATTTGCTCAGCAAGCGCGGGGCTTAAGCCATATCCTAAGCTAAACCTGTCAGGAATTAAGTAATCTAAATGCTTAAAGCCAAACATCTCAAGGCCTTGCATTAATGTTGCAGTGCTTGTTGCGCCATCGGCATCAAAGTCGCCAACTATTAATATTTGGCTTTGCGCTTTTAATGCTTCAATTAATAAGTCGCTGGCTTTGTCGATGTCTTTAAACAATTTGAAGTCGTGAAGCGTAGCTACGCTGTTATTTAGCTCTTCGGCATTGAATACATTGCGGTTAGCATAAATTTGTTTTATTACAGGGTGTAAATTACTCGGCAGATGCGAGTCGTCAACGTTTTCACGCGCAATGATTAGTTTTTTCATGCAGGGTTTTAACTTATTGAGTCGTATTAAAAAGACAAAAAAAGGCCATTAAGGCCTTTTTAATAATAACTAAGCGTTTAATTACGACGCTTTGTTAGCTTCTAATGCTGCTTTTAGTGCTGCTGCTGGCTGGTAACCAGGGATCATTGTACCATCTTCTAAAATAATAGCGGGTGTGCCGCTAATACCAAAGCTTTGACCTAATTGGTAATGCTCTGCAACCGGTGCGCTACAGCCTGCAACTACTTTAGTGCTTGTGCCCGATTTAGCTTCTGTTAGTGCTTCTTGCTGATCGCGTGCACACCATACATTCATTAAATCTGCGTAACCTGAACCTTGTAAGCCACCACGTGGAAACGCTAAGTACTTAACGGTAATACCCGCATCAAGTAAATCGTCTAACTCGCGGTGTAATTTACGACAGTAACCACAGCTAATGTCGGTAAATACAGTAATGCTGTGTTTTTCGTTTGGCGCTTTGTACACAATCATCGATTCTTCGTATTCTTTAAGACCTTCAACACGCACGCCATTTAATGCTTGCTCTGTTAGGTTATTACGATTATTTAAATCAATTAACGTACCTTGCATTAAAAATTGACCATCTGGACTTGCATAGAGCACGCCTTTATTAGTGATCAATTCTTTTAAACCAGCTACTGGACTTGGATTAATTTGCTTTACAGTTACACCAAGCTCGGCAAATTTAGTAATAATAGGATCATTAGCATCTGGTGTTACAGCAACGCCATTTGCAAATGCACTAATACTTGTGCACAACATGGCACCTGCTAACATTAATTTTTTCATAACTTCTCTCTATCCTAAAAATACTTAATATATTGACCGGCTTAATGATATTTACTTTCAAACTTACGCACGCGGATGATGCTCTGCGTGTACCGACTTTAACCGTTCATTGGCAACATGGGTATAAATTTGCGTCGTTGATAAATCGCTATGGCCCAACATCATTTGTACCACACGTAAATCTGCCCCATGATTTAATAAGTGCGTAGCAAAAGCATGGCGCATAGTATGGGGCGATAAAGGAGACTCAACTGCTGCCAAAATAGCATAGTGTTTAATTCTATGCCAAAAGGTTTGTCGCGTCATGCCTACTCCGCGTTTAGATGGGAACACAAAATCGGTGGCATGTTTTATCATTTGCGCACGACCACCCTTTAAAAATTGCTCAAGCCAATACATGGCCTCTTCACCCAGTGGTACTAACCGCTCTTTATTACCTTTACCTTTTACAAACACCACTGCTTGGCGCAAATTAATTTGCTCCATGCGCAGTCCAACAAGCTCACTTACACGCAAACCCGTTGCATAAAGTAGCTCTAGCATGGCCTTATCGCGCAGTCCCATCGCTTCTTCGGTGTTAGGCGCATTTAATAATGCCTCAACTTCAGCTTCTGAGAGTGTTTTAGGTAACGACTGCCCTGCTTTTGGCTGAGAAATATTTAGCATGGGGGTGTCGCTAATTAGTTTTTCGCGCACAAAGTACTGATAAAAACGCTTTAGCGCACTAATACTACGTGCCGTACTGCGTGGTTTTAAGCCTAAATCGACTCGATGCGCTAAGTAACTTTCAACATCAAGCCCTGTTACCGTCATTAAATTTTCGCCCTTTAAAAATAGGCAAAACTTATCTAAATCACTGCGATAAGCACTTAATGTGTTTTCGCTTACGCCTTGTTCTAAGTACAGGCTATCTAAAAAGGTTTCTAGGTAGTCGCTATTACTGCTCATACTGCTATTATTTTCAAAAGAATCGTCAGATAGCGTTGTCACATTATGCTCTCATGCTTTGCTAAGGTATCAATTAAAAATACCTTACGGTAAACTTGAGCCTATCATATCAGGCAATTACACAGTGATAAATACGATGCAAATTGGTTTATTTTTTGGTTCTACTACGTGCTACACCGAAATGGCAGCAGAAAAGATTCGCGACATTATTGGTGCCGATATAGTTACCCTGCACAATATTAAAGACGAGCCACTAAAAAATGCAGAGCAGTATGACTTTATCATCTTTGGTATTTCAACATGGGATTTTGGTGAAATACAAGAAGACTGGGAGTCAAAGTGGGACGACATAGCCGACGTAAACCTAAATGGTAAAACCATTGCTTTATTTGGCATGGGCGATCAACAAGGTTACGGGCAGTGGTTTCAAGATGCGCTAGGCATGCTACACGACGAAATAAATACGCAAACATTTACTCAACTTGGTTTTTGGCCAAACGACAGTAGTTACGAGTTTGAAGCTTCAAAAGCATTAACGTCTGATGGTAAACAGTTTGTAGGACTCGCGCTCGACGAAGACAGTCAATACGAGCTAAGCGACGACCGCATTGCAACATGGGTTGAACAGGTAATGACTGAATACGGCGAAACGCTTTAATTAATAAGCTAATAAATAAGCTAATAAATAAAAAGCAAAAAGCCCGCAACTAGTTTAGTTGCGGGCTTTTGATTAGTAATATGAGTAATTTATTGAAACGTCATCACATTGGTTGTTTGTGGGTAATACCCATCTGCCATAACAATGTACGGTAGTAAATTACTTAACCATTTTTGCTGCACGCTTTCGCTATAGTTTAAGTAAAGCTTACCTTCGTGAATATAAAATGCTTCTGGGTCTATACCTACAGCGTTACCTTCATCAGCCATTGCATAAGCACACCAACCACCGTATTGCGGTGCATAACGTTTTGGGTTTTCTGCAAATGTCGTTTTGTTTTCTTCACTCGAAAAGTGCCAGTTGGCACCTAAATAACTAAATGTGTATTTGTCGCTGCCTTTAACGGCTTTATTTTGCGTAAAATAAGCAACGCTGTCGTACCCTTTAATAGCCGTGTTATTAAACCAACCCGTATTTACAGCATCATCCTTTGCATTTGCCCCACCGCTTATTAACAGTGCGCTAAGCATTATTAAAGCAACTATGTACTTAATCATCTTTTTTCCTTTATTATTTACTCAAAATTGAATGCCAATTAAATATAGCTGGCTTAGTGAGTAAGAAAGGCAAAGCGCAAAAATGATTTCAGTTAATACTTAATTATTTAACGCCCAATGATTAAATAAGTAGTAAAACTTACTCTACTTTTAGCCAATATTGGTTTCGGTAAAAAAAGCCAATGTAGCCGCGTACCTCGAGCTTTTTACCTTCATCTTGCGGAGTTAGTTGTAAAGTGTAGGTTTTACCATTTGTTGGGTCGAGTATTTCACCGTCTCCCCAAACACCATCATCTTGTGCTTTTACACCCGTGATTATAGTCATTCCTAAAATAGGCTGATCTTTTAACTCATCATCACATTTACTGCATATATCGTTTTGTTTTGCCGGGTTAAGAATGGTTTCAACTTTGCCGCTTAATACACCGTTGGTTTGGGTAATTCGTACATACGACTTAGCTTGGTTTGTATCCTCATCAATTGTTTTCCAAAGCCCTACTGGCGTAATAGCAGCAAACACACCTTGGCTTGCAAAAATGGTGGCTGCTAACGTACTAAGTAATGCTAATTTATTTAACTTTTTCATTGTGTTGCCTTTTAAATTAAGTGGCCAATGGCTAAATCATATCAGGTGATTTATAAACACACTATTAAAGCGCTGTACATAAAATAAAAAACTAAAAGAAAAAAACCTAAACTAATAATCATTAGTTTAGGTTTAAGGGGCAGTAGCATAAAAACAAAGTTACGTATTACCTCACTTTAAAAACAACATCCCCTATTTTTAGATTTGAATATTCAGGCTCAACTAAAGATAATTCGTTATTATCAATCATATTTTTAAGAAATCTAATCTCTTCAGGATTTTCGACATTCATATATCTTGAGCGCCACTTACCCATGTCGAATAACCAGAAATATGCGGATATATTTTCATTACTTTCGTCAATCACTATAAAATCGAGTTCATCATCTTTGTTTAAATCCATGCCAATGAAATAGTAAGTATGTTCTTTTAAAGAGTTACGATCGTAAAAATGTTGTTCAGAAAATACTGCCTCTATTAAACCTTGAGGTATTAGCGCTCGTGAAGGCCAAAATACACTGCGCTCAATAAAATCATCGACTGTGTGTTCAAGCGTTAAAGCAAACTCATTATTTACATACATCCTATCGATGATAGCGTATTGCTCTGGGTGACTCGTTTCAATTTTCTGTTTTAATAACTGCATAGCTAAATAACCTTGGCGACCTAAGCTGTGCTCAAAATAGTAATAGTCAAACTTTTCTATTGTTACTTTATCTGCATCTAAACGCGCTATTTGGCTGTTTGTAGATAAGCTTTGAAAATTTAATAAAGGGGAGTTAACAGCAAGCATACTAACGAGCACCACCCACCCCATCACAATATTTATTTTGCTCAGCGGCTCTAGCCAATTGTCTCGCTTTGTTATAATTCCAACAAGATAACTAAACGAAAAACACGCCAATAAAAACCAAATTAAAATGCCCCAACAACGATCTACTGTTAGCCCATGCTGCTCTACCCGTAAGTAAATTCCATAGGCTGAAATAACACTATAAACTGGAAGTAACGCAACGCTTATAAAAACGAGTCGGTGCAAGAGCATGTGATAAGGACGAACTGATGAGTCATCTTTATAAACAGTGTTAACAAAAAACAACGTGAGCACCTGCAGCCACATTACTAATAAACTGCCACTTCCGGTCTCCCATAATTTATTGAGTCCGGTAAAAGGAAGTGTTGCTAAAAAACCGAGAGAAATAACTGATAAAACAGGCAATAAAAACTTAATTAAAGTTTGTAGTAAAAAAGCGATATTATCTTCAATGTTCAAAAGCTTTCTAAATATGACACTCGCAAAGGCAAATGCGAGCGTTAAGGTTGGGATCCAAAACCATTCATTTCTTAGTAGCTCAGAGAAAAATTTTATATCTAAAATATCAAATAAAGCCGCACCTAAATTTAGAATTCCCCAAAAAATAAGTACAAACAGCCAGCATTCTCCAAATATTATAAAATTACGCCAAGAGAGCTTAAATAAACGACTGTAACTAACATTTTCTGAGCTACCAAATTGTTGTATGTACATAAGGCCTTTAAAGCCAGCTATTAAACTAGTAAAAATAAAAACTGACATTAAAGTGTTATTACTTACGTACTCTTGAGGCTCTTGCTGAAAGCCAACATACGCCCCCAATAAAGATAACAACAAGGAAAAAGGAAGGATTAAAAGCAACGACGTTTTTATATTATTTTTATTAACGGTCATTAGCATTAATAAAGGAAAGCTCATAGAAAATGTAATAAGTGAGACTAACCATGTAGGGCTTGTTGCTGGCCACACATTATTTTCTATACTGCTATACAAAAGGGTAAGAGCAACAGCCTGTAATACGGCAAGTATAATTATAAAAGATTTTGGTAACTGACTATCCATATCTGTTCTCAACAATAGGTTTTAGTCAGTTTGCGTTATTCGTTCCTATTTTACAATTGCTTCACATTTTCAAATAAAATGCTTTGCACAGGTCTATATAATCAGCAGTGTAGGTATTATCTAAGTTTCTAATACACAGAATTGATGTTTCTATATCGCTTTTTACGTAGCTAAATGTCATTAAACTGCGGCTAATCCCTTTATTGGGCGTGGCTTTTACTTGGCAATGAGCATTTAAATAAAGCCCATTTTGAGTAGCAAGCTCAATAAATAATGCGCCTTCAACGCTTGGGAGTATTAAGCTAAAGCGAGAACCACTATGGCTTAAATGTTTAAACGCATTAATTAACTCTTCAAAACTTAGGCCGTCGGTATGACGTGCGGTATTACGCGCAGCATCATCGCCTTTTAAACTGTGATTAAAATACGGTGGATTAGAGATAACCACGTCAAATTTAACTTCACTACTAAAGCTTTGAATAGTTTGGTGCGTAATACTTATAGTTGGCCACGGGCTATTAGCTACATTTTGTAATGCTTGGGTATAGGCGCTTTCGTCAATTTCTACCGCAGTTATACCAAGCTCATTACTGCGCTGCTTACACATTAGTGCTAGTAAGCCGGTGCCGGTGCCTATATCAAGTAATGACTTTGCACCGCTTAAATTAGCCCATGCGCCAAGCAAAATGCCATCGGTAGAAACTTTCATTGCACAGTGGTCGTGTTCAACTTTAAATTGTTTAAATACAAAACCAGACATTTTTTCACCTTTTCATTCACCAAGCGCAGCATAGCGCGTATAATCAGGGTAATTGTCCCTTATTTTAGACACTCTATGCAATTTTCTGAATTTGATCTTGATAACAAGCTACTCGATGCCATTAATAAAATGGGCTACGAGACGCCAACCAGCATTCAACAACAAGCTATTCCTGAAGCACTACAGGGGCGCGATATTTTAGCATCTGCGCCTACTGGTACAGGTAAAACAGCGGCATTTTTAATTCCGGCTATTCAGTACTTACTGGATTTCCCACGTCGTGACCCTGGTTTTGCGCGCGTACTCGTTATGACCCCGACTCGTGAGCTGGCTTATCAAATTCATGAACAATGTGAACTGCTAGCTAAACGCACACACCTAAAAATTGGTGTAGTAACAGGCGGTATTAACTACGGCACGCATAAAGAAATTTTTGAAAAAAATAACGATATTTTAATCGCCACACCAGGTCGATTAATGGAATACCTAGAAACCGAAAACTTTCATGCTGAACACGTAGAAATGCTTATTATTGATGAAGCAGATCGCATGTTAGATATGGGTTTCAAAAAAGAAATGAGCCGTATTTGTGACGAAGCTAAAAATCGTCGCCAATGTTTTTTATTCTCAGCAACACTTGAAGGTGACAGCGTAGAAAGGTTTGCTGAAAAAACATTAAACGACCCAGCTCTATTAGAAGCCGAATCGTCACGTAAAGAAAAAGCTAAAATTCACCAATGGGTACATTTAGCCGACGATTATCATCACAAACTTGAATTATTAGTTAATACGCTAAAAAACCCTGACGTAACTAAAGCGATTGTGTTTGTTAAAACTCGCGAACGCTTAGAAACATTGATTGGCGAACTTACAACTAATGATGTAAAAGCGGCGTGGTTACGCGGCGAAATGCCACAAGACAAACGTATGAAAGCCATGGAAAACTTCCATAGTGGCAAAACAAGCATATTAGTTGCTACCGACGTAGCTGCACGTGGTATTGATGTATCTGACATCAGCCACGTTATTAACTTTGATATGCCGCGTACTGCCGACGTATATGTACACCGTATTGGTCGTACTGGCCGTGCTGGTAAAAAAGGGATAGCAATATCGCTAGTTGAAGCACACGATATTGGTATTTTATATAAAGTAGAACGCTACGTTGAGCAAAAGTTAAAACGCCGTGTAATTAGAGGCGTTGAGCCACAGCATAAAGAAGCTAAGCCACCGGCTAAAAAGCGTAAAGACCCAGTAAAAATGAAAGCTAAGAAAAAGGCTAAGGTTAAAAAGAAAAAGTAACCTAAAACATTTTTATACTAAGCCGACTTTTGTCGGCTTTTTAATGCAAGCCTTGCAGGCTCTGCTGTTTGTACCTGTTACATATGTAACCCAAGCATGTAACTCATACTCATTTAAATGTAATTTTTGCCCACCTGAATTCCCACTTAATAAAAATCCCTTATATTTCATAGCGTTAATATTGGCACCGAAATTGTAACTACAAAGATAACCTAGCCGATGGAATTTCCATATTGTGGCTGCACTATTCACTGTAATGTAAGGATTAAGTTATGAACCGCTTCAAGTTAACTATCGCTTTAGTATCATTTTGTTGTTTATTTTTATTAGCTTGCGCTACAAAAGTAAGTGCAGCAACCAACATGGCCGTAGTAAGCAGTGTAGCCACTCAACCTAACTTACAACAAGCTATCACCAACACCCTACGAACTAATCCTAACCTAGCGTTAAGTGATATTCGTGTGCAGGTAAAAAATGGTGAAGTAGATTTATACGGTGAAGCACAAACTGGTTTTCAGCGCGCACTAGCTCAAAAGTTTTTAGAAAATATGGATGGCGTAAAAATCATTCGTAACAAAATTAGCGTTATTTAACATGTTAGAATAAAACATAAATATGTTGGAAGTTTGTAATTTACGAGCTCGTCGGTTGCAAAGTGTCTCACCAAATCTAATATTTATTTATGCGCGTGCACTATTTGGCACGCGCTTATTTACGTCTTTTATGGTACGTCGCTGTAACATCCTACCGTAGTTATATCTGTATGATTAGCGTCATTAAATCAAAGATTTCTAAATTAATGGAGTAAGTTAAAGACTAAACTTTTGGGCCTCATCATTTAAACCGTTTGCCATTCTAGACAATTCGCTACTTGACTGTGCAATATCTCTAACTGCCTGCTCGGTCTCTGATATACCCATATTTATGACACCTATATTTCGTGATATTTCATCGATGGTGGTTGCCTGCTGCTCAGAGGCGGTTGCAATTTGAACAACCATATCAAAAATGTCATCTACTGCTTTGCCTACATTACTATTGATTAAGTTTGCTTTCTTAGCTATTTCCTGAACTTGAGTTGTTTGTCCTACATTGTCTGTCATTGCTTGAACAGCTGCGTTACTGGCACTCACAACAGCTTCAATGATCACTTCAACCTCCATTGTAGACTCTTGCGTAGACTTAGCTAAGCTTCGTACTTCATCAGCAACAACAGCAAAACCACGCCCTTGTTCACCAGCTCTAGCTGCTTCAATTGCTGCGTTCAAAGCAAGTAAATTAGTCTGATCAGCTATCTTTTTAATAACGCCTAATACATTCACTATTTTTTCTGAATTATGCTTCAACTCCGTCACTTCATGTGCTGATTTTTTTGTAGCTTCTCCAAGAGAAACAAGTGCGTTGTAAGTACTATCATTATTTTCAGAGCCTTCTCGAGCCATTCTTTGAATATTTTCACATAATAATGATGCACTAGCAGTTGTACTCGCTATCTCTTTTACTGTTTCAGTCATTTCGGTAGTGGCGGCTGCAACTTGTATAGTTTGTGCTTGCTGCTCGGTAACTGCTAAGCTAGTTTGCTCAGTAACTGAGGCAAGCTCTGTTGCTGTACTGCCTTGCTGAACTGCAACGTTAGATAATTCACCAATCATTTTTCTGAGATTTTCTAACATGGTATGCAATGCAACTTGTAGCATGCCTACCTCATCGTGTGAATTAACTTCGATATTACTGCTAAGATCTCCTGCCGCCACTTTTTTAGCAAAAGTGGAAGCTACAATTATTGGGGTCGCTATTTTTCGAGAAAAGAAAACACCAATAAATACAACAACAATTGCAGCTACTATTATAGAAATCACACTAAAAAGCACAGTCTGATGGACTGGTGCAAATGCTTCTGATTCGTCAATTTCACTTAATATAATCCAGCTAAAATCTCCAATCTTTATACTATCGAAGGCAGAAAGCACGTTATTTCCATTATAATCTTTTATTATTTTAGTACCATGTTGAGCATTCAAAGCTAAATTTACAGCCTCTGTATCAGCACCATTATTTGTTACAGTTCCTGCAAAACTTGCTTTGAGTGAATGTCCTTCAGGGTCAAGATATGAATCAGAACGCATTAGCTTATCTTCTCCAACTAGGTAACTCTCACCAGTTTCTCCCATCCCTTCGCGAACACCCATTATTTGATTAGTCCCTTTGCTCGAAAGCTGTAAAGCAACTATTGTATCGCTACCATCAACAGGTATAGCAATAAACGCAGCGGGTTCTCCATTACTTGGTGCATACGGTTTGTAATCAGCAATACTAAAACTTTTAGATTGTTTAACCTCTTTAATTAAATCTCCTAAATTTGAACTCGCATATTTCCCTTTTAATATGTTTGTTTGATAATCAGATTCTCTAGCTTGAGTGTAATAAATAAGCCCATTGTTATTAATTAAAAACACATCGTAATAGTCATACTTCTGTATATATTCTGTAAAAAAGCGATCATAGTTGTCTTCCTCAAGCTGCGGAACAATTAAAGCCAAAAGCTCAATATCTGCCCTTTTTTGATTAAAATAATTTTCGATCTGAGTTTTTTTTATTTGATTAATCGCCTCAAGCGACTGAGATATATTGTATTCGACGCGTGATTTTGATTGTAATGTAGAAATTGTAGTAATTATGAGGGCGGGTATTATCCCTACGAGTAGGAAAATTAATGTTAGCTTAGTTTTTAAACTCCAATGACTCGTTTGAAAAGCTGAACTTTCTTTCTTGCTTGGCATTTGTATTTACTAAATAAAGAGCAGTTAAGTTAAATCTAGCCTAACAAAAGCTAAAAATGAATTTATTTATTCAAAAAACCCGAATTTACAGGGGGAAACAAACAAAACAGAAACATAAAACCACTAAAATGCATTTATTATCCAAACACCTCGTTGTTTATGTATTTGTAATGGTTACAAGTTTATTTATTGCGCTCTTATGGGAAAATGATAATTTATACTTATATGAAGGGACTTAACTTTAAAATTAGAAATATCCTTTATTTTATAAAATGTCTAAAAAGCGCGTTTTACTCTGTAAAAACGCGCTGTTGGTAAGTAACTATTTCCCAATGCTTTTGCCTAATGAGCTTTAACTAAATTACTCACTTTGGTTAGAGTCAGTCCCCTCACCACTGTCTTTATTTGATGATTGCTGGCTTATTTTATCGCTTATCATGGCATCGAGTTTTTCGCCGCCTTTAATACCAAAATCTAAAGTACGAATTGGGAATGGAATACTAATATCAGCTTCATCAAGTGCCTGCTTAACGGCAACGACACCTTTGTGGCGTACCGTCATGAAGTCAGGCTCGCCTGGGTATTTAATCCAAAACCACACCAGTAAGTTAATGCTGCTGTCGCCAAAACCTTCGGCGTATACTGCGGTTTCATCTTTGCGTATTACGAAGTCAAATTCATTTATTTTATCGACGATGACGTCTTTTGCTTTTTCTATGTCATCGCCGTACGAAATACCTACAGGTACTTCTATACGTCTTATACCTAGCGTGGTGTAATTTTTTAGTACATTTCTAAATAAGACTTTGTTTGGTACAAGTATTAGTTGCCCGTAAAAGCTCTCTATTAGCGTGTTACGTAGGTTTATAGAATGTATCGAACCAAACACATCATCGGTTTCTATTACATCCCCTGTTTTAAATGGCTTACGTACACCCATTGCTATACCTGCAATTAGGTTTTCAGTCATGTCTTGAAACGCAAAACCAATGGCTAAACCCACAATACCCGCACCAGCAAGTAGCGAAGTAACGGTGCCTTTTAAGCCAACAAAATCGAGCGCTATAAATAAACCTATGCACAACACAATAACTTTAAAAATTGACGCCATTAAGTCGGCAATTTGTTTTGAGTCGAGTGAGCGGCGTAATACGTTTTTCATCAGCTTGCCAGCAAAGCGTGCCAATATTGAAAACACAATTGCGATCAGTATCGCAACTATAAAATTAGGGATATGACTTATTACAACATCAAACCACCCTCCGAGCTTTTCTTCTATTAGTTTTTCGGCTTCGTCAATTGACGGAATGCTGATCATTTTATTTGCACCTATTTAATTAGTGTTCTCATTAATATTAGATGAGATTGCAAATATAACGCCAACATCAAAAAAGCCATGCAATGCATGGCTTTTAAATTTTTTATTTAAGCTTATAAACCTAATTTTGTTCGTCGCGCATAAATACCGGCTCAAGCTCTTTAACTGTTGCCTCTGGGCTAAAGTAATAACCTGCTACCGTAAACTCTTTAAGTTGGCTTAACTGCGTTACTTTATTTTCGATAATGTAGCGCCCCATCATGCCGCGTGCTTTTTTAGCATAAAAGCTGATTACTTTATATTGACCGTTTTTACAGTCTTTAAAGTGAGGGGTAATAATTTGTGCATTAAGCGCTTTTTTATCTACCGCTTTAAAATATTCATTTGAAGCAAGGTTAACTAAATATTGTGCATCTTGTGCTTTTAATACGTCGTTTAATTTATTCGCTATTACGCAGCCCCAAAACTCGTATAAGTTTTTGCCACGCGAGTTTTCAAGCTTGGTGCCCATTTCAAGACGGTAAGCTTGCATTAAATCAAGTGGTTTTAATAAGCCGTATAAACCTGAAAGTATACGTAAATGGTTTTGTGCGTAATCAAGCTCGCTAGCTTTAAGCGTACTTGCATCTAAACCGCCATATACATCGCCATTAAAGGCAAGTGCGGCTTGTTTAGCATTACTTTGTGTAAACGGCTGTGCCCACTCACTAAAGCGTGCTGCGTTAAGCCCAGATAGCTTGTCGCTAATTTTCATTAAACTGCCAATTTGCGCTGGTGTTAGTTCACGGCATACTTTCATGAGCTCTTCGCTGTGCTCTAGTAATTCAGGCTGAGTGAACTTGTCTGTTGCGGGTGGCGTTTCGTAATCAAGATTTTTTGCAGGTGAAATAACAGTGATCATAGTTAGCTATTGACTTGTAATTTATTTAGTGTCAATTTCAACATTAAATGAAACGAAAAGCACGTTTTGTTTAAATAAATCCTCTCTTAATAACCCATGCATTGCCGTTTTTTTATTGATCAGGACATAAGACCTATCAAGCATTGTCACACTGTTGCAGTATGGATTAGATATATTAAGAGTGATTAGATTTTTCTTTTAACTTGCTTGGAATGAGGAAAGCAAATGACTTCAGCTCTACAAAGGCTAAAACAACATTCATCTATTGTGGCCGACACTGGTGATATTGAAGCTATTAAAAAGCATCAACCAGAAGATGCAACTACAAACCCGTCGCTTTTATTAAAAGCGAGCGAGATTGAAGCATATAAGCCTTACTTAGATAAAGCTTGGAGCTACGCAAAAGAAACCGAGCAAGAGCCTGCTAAACAACTTGAACTAGCATGTGATTACTTTGCCGTATTACTAGGTAAAGAAATTAGCGCTATTGTACCTGGTTATATTTCTACTGAAGTAGATGCACGCCTTTCGTTTAATACGCAAGCTACGATTGATAAAGCACATACCCTACTTAGCCTTTACGAAAAAGAAGGTGTAAGCAAAGACAAAATTTTAATTAAAGTAGCGTCTACATGGGAAGGTATTAAAGCCGCTGAGCAGCTAGAAAAAGAAGGGACTAAATGTAACCTTACTTTATTATTTAGCGATGCCCAAGCTCGCGCGTGTGCCGATGCAAACGTATTTCTAATTTCGCCATTTGTTGGCCGTATTTTAGATTGGCACGTTGCTAACGGTATGGAAAAACCAACCGATCCGCTACAAGATCCAGGTGTTCAGTCTGTACGCAGCATTTTTGAATTTTACAAACGTCATGACTACAAAACAGTTGTGATGGGTGCAAGTTTCCGTAATACAGGCGAAATTATTGCACTTACAGGTTGCGACAAGCTAACTATTAGCCCTAATCTTTTAGAAGATTTAGGTAACCTTGAAGGCGCACAAGAATATTTGCTTGAAAGCGATGTTCCACAAGAGCCAAAACCAGAGCCATTAACAGAAGCACAGTTCCGTTGGTTACATAACCAAGATGCTATGGCTACTGAAAAACTAGCTGAAGGTATTCGCTCTTTTGCTGATGCACAAGAACAACTAGAGGCGCGCTTTAAAGCAATGTAATTTGCTATAATCGTGTTTTAAAAACGTCGCAATAGCGGCGTTTTTTTATGCCTAAAATACGCTACCCCTCTATATAATCTTCATATCGACTTCATATAATCTTCGTATAAACCTTCATCAATTAATCACACTTATGTAACATAACTGTCACTTTTTTATTCTATTTTAACTAGGCCTGTGGTATAGGTATTCTTGAGGTCAATAAAATCAATAGGAGAAGTTCATGGATAGCCTAAACGATATATTAGAGATATTAGAAGGACCAGATACAACAAGGAAAACCTCTCAGAAAAATAAAAAAAGAAAATGGCGTGAAATAGAAGCAATAAAAGACAAACAGCGCCTACGTAAAGAACTACAAGAACTAGACTACTTTACAGACAGTATTGCAATTGAAGAGCTCGACTTTTAATTCAATACGCCCCAACTAAACAAAAAGGCTTCCGATATATGGAAGCCTTTTTTAATGCGCTGAAAATAGCTGCATGAGATAAATTTATTATTCAGAGCTCAGGTTATTTACACCTGCCAGTTAATCGGTTTTTCACCTTGGGCTTGTAATAGCTCATTCGTTTTTGAAAAATGCTGACAGCCAAAAAAGCCTCTATGCGCCGAAAGCGGTGATGGGTGCGGCCCTTTTAAAACATGATGGCGAGCGCTATCTATGCCTTTACCTTTTTTTTGTGCGTGTGCACCCCATAAAATAAATACCACACCTTCGCAGTGCTTATTAATATGCGCAATTACATTATCGGTAAATTGCTCCCATCCTAAATGCTTATGAGAATGCGCTTGCCCTTGCTCAACGGTCAATACTGTATTGAGTAAAAACACGCCCTGATCTGCCCAGCTTTGCAGGTACCCATGTTCAGGAACAGCAAAACCGCTGATATCGGTAGCTAACTCTTTGTACATATTTTTAAGCGACGGCGGCAGCTTTTTTACATCAGGCAATACCGAAAAACACAAGCCATGCGCTTGCCCTTCTCCGTGGTATGGGTCTTGTCCTAAAATTACAACGCGGATGTCATTTAGTGCTGTGGCATCAAAAGCACTAAATACTTGAGGTTCAGGCGGATAAACAGCAACACCTTCATTACGGCGATTAGCCACATACTCTAACGTTTCCTGCATGTAAGGTTGCTGTAATTCACTTTCTAAAAATGTAGCCCAATCGCTCATTGTATACTCTTAATCTGTTTACGTGATGCATCTATTTTATCACACATATCCGCGAGTCCATCTAGCATGCGCGGAGTAAAACGATGTAATAAATCGGCATTTACGCTAATAAATTGATCATTTTTAACAGCGGGCACTTCTGGCCACTTTTGCCAATTAACAACCGGCTGTGGTGTTTTTGATTTTTCATCAGGGATAATAATAACTTGTGGCTTAGTAACAATGACATTTTCGATACTAATTTGTGGGTAATCTGTAACGCTCTGTGCAAATACATTACTTACATGGCATGTTTCAATCAGTTGGCTTATCCATGTATTTTTACTTACTGTCATCATGGGCTCAGCCCATAACTGATAAAACCCGGTAATATTTTTTTTATCTTGCTGGCTTTTAACAATACCATTTAGCTTATGTTTAAATGCGCTTGCCGCTTGCTGGCTTTGCTTAATGTTCCCTGTAAATTCACCAAAAGTAAGTAACTCGTCGGCTACACCAGCGATTGTGGCCGGGTTACTTAAATATACTTTTATGCCCAGGCGCTCTATTTGGGCTAAATCTTCGCTTTGATTTCCGCTTTTCCACGCAATTACTAAGTCGGGTTTAAGCGCCAATACTTTTTCAAGCGAGATGCCGTAATAACCCCCTATGCGCTCAATACTTTGGGCCTCAGCAGGATAGTCGGCGTAATCAACCGTGCCCACAATATTATCGCCCGCCCCTATGGCAAATAGGTTTTCGACTATATGTGGTGCAAGCGCGATTATTCGCAGTTTTTTAGAATCATTAGTCTGCTCTGCAAGTGCACTGCCCGATAAACTAAAAAGCAGCAGCCCAATAAAAAACGCTCTAAACATTAGTAATCAAACCCTTCAAGCGCTTTTATACCAGAGTCGAATGCGTGTTTTACATTACGCACTTCGCTTACAGTGTCGGCAAGGTCGGTTAAAGTACGGTGCGCTGCACGCCCTGTAATAATAACTGACTGCATTGGTGGGCGGTTATTAAGCGCTGTTACCACTTCATCTAAATCAACGTAGCCGTAGGTCACCATATACGTAAGCTCATCGAGTAAAACTAAATCAATACTGCTATCAGCAAGCATGCGTTTTGACTCTTGCCATGTTGCTTGGGCGGCTGCGGTATCGGCTTCTTTATTTTGCGTATCCCAGGTAAAACCGGTGTTCATTACAACAAACTCAACGCCTGCACCTTGTAATAAATTACGCTCGCCACATTCCCATGTACCTTTAATATATTGGCAAACGGCTGCTTTTTTACCATGCCCTACGCAGCGTGCTACAACGCCAAAACCCGAGGTTGATTTACCTTTACCGTTACCCGTAATTACCTGAAAAATACCTTTTACATCTTGTGCTGCAGCAACACGCGCATCCACTTGTTCTTTTACTTTTTGTTGGCGCTGCTTGTGCTTATCGTTGTTTTGTTCAGTCATTATTGTGTCCTTCATAAATCGAGATAATTTGCTGTATGTTTAAATGCGTTTCGCACATGGTTGCTAATCGTTCTAACTGCTGCTCGCGATGAGTGGCAATACTAATTGAGTTAATTGAGGCGCTTGGTTTTACCCATTTTAAAATTTGCGATGTAGCATCGGCTTCATCAAATAAACCATGTAAATAGGTGCCCGCAATGGCGTTATCATCACTAATAAAGCCATCAAACGTAAAACCATGTGGATGGCTTTCATCAAAGGTTAAAAATGGCTTATTAAGCGCTGCACCTTGGCTAATCCCTGCATGTATTTCGTAACCACTACAGGGTGTTTGTTGGTTATTTAAAAGCAGTGTAGCGGTTATTTTAGTTAATACTTTTTGCGCTGTTAGCGTGGTTTCAAAGTCGCACAAAGCAAGCCCATTTACTTGTTTTAATGATGATTCAATACCATCGGGATCGTTGATTGTATTGCCCAGCATTTGCATGCCGCCACAAATGCCAAGTACTTTGCCACCATAGCGTAAGTGGCGTTTAATTTGAGTGTCCCAGCCTTCATTTTTCAAAAAATTTAAATCGCCCAGCACATTTTTACTGCCTGGGAGAATTATCAGATCAACGTCTGGGATCGTTTGGGTATGGCGCACATAATTTATATTAATGTTTGGGTGCAAACGCAGTGCATCAAAATCGGTGTGGTTACTAATGTGGGGAACAAGTAGCACTGCAATATTAATTGTGGCGTTGGTTACATTATTATCAATTGCAACAGCGTCTTCAGCATCAAGCGCGAGGTCGTGCAAATAAGGTAATACGCCAAGCACGGGTTTGTTTGTGTATTCTTCAAGCCAAGCTAGCCCGCCTTGCAGCAAACCTATATCGCCTCTAAAGCGGTTTATAACAAAGCCTTTTACACGCGCCTGTTCTGACTCGCTTAACAACGCAAGCGTACCTACCAAATGTGCAAACACACCACCTTTATCTATATCGGCAATAATAATGACAGGACAATCTACCTCTTCGGCGTAACCCATATTGGCAATATCGTTTTCACGCAGGTTTATTTCAGCAGGGCTACCTGCCCCTTCAACAAGGAGTAAATCAAAGCATTTAGCTAAGCGGTTATGTGAGGTTATTACTGCATCCATCGCCACTTTTTTATAGTCGTGATATTTACCCGCTTCCATATTACTAATGGCTTTTCCGTGAATAATCACTTGTGCGCCCGTATCGCTATTAGGTTTAAGTAAAATAGGATTAAAGTCTATTTCGGGCTCTACTTTAGCTGCTATTGCTTGCAAAGCTTGCGCACGACCAATTTCGCCACCATCTTTTGTTACTGCGCTATTAAGTGCCATATTTTGTGGTTTAAAAGGCGCAACCTTTACTCCTCGCTTAGCAAATACCCTGCAAAGGGCTGCAACTAGGGTACTTTTACCAGCATCTGATGTAGTGCCTTGCACCATTAAGGTTTTCATGGAATTACACCCTTCGCTTTCTAAAAAACAATAAACTCAAAAAGAACACGCTACCAATAGCAGCGGTTATAACACCTACGGGCAATTCTTGGTTTTTTAGCAATGAGCGCGAAAGTACATCAACCCACACCATAAATGTACCGCCCACTAAGCTGGTTACTAGCAATCCCGCGATGGTACCTTGGGAGATAAAAAAGCGCACAATGTGCGGTACCATTAACCCTACAAACCCAATACCACCACACATAGCCACCAGCACAGCGGTAATTAATGAGCTCAAAACTAGCATAAGTATTCTAAAGCGCTGGACCCTAACACCTAATGTAATTGCGCTTTCATCGCCAAGTAACATGGCATTGAGCTGCCTTCTATAGCTCAGCATTACAAACGTACACAATGTAATTACCAATAAAGGTAACCAAAGCGTAGCCCACTGCGCACGAGCAAAGCTGCCCAGTGTCCAAAATAAAATAGCGGCTACCGCCTGAGGGTCGCTCCAATAAAGCAACAAGCTGGTAAACGCACTAAATAAAAACGACAGAGCAACACCAGCTAATAACATTGATTCTACCTGTGCACTTTGCTGCCTACCTGCAATAAGTATTAATAAACTCATAGCGAGTAAGCTGCCCAGCAGTGCTGCTGCCGATAGCATAAAGCCTGCGCTAATGCCTGCTAATGCCATAAGTAACACCACACCAAATGAGGCACCCGACGATATACCAAACAAGTAAGGATCGGCTAAAGGGTTACGCGTTACCGTTTGTAAAATAAGCCCCGCAATTGCTAAGCCAGAGCCTGCTAAAAAGGCGAGTAATGTGCGTGGCATTCTTAGCTCGTAAATAATACGCGAATTAAAAGACGCATCATTTGAGAGTAAAAAGCTATTAAATACATCTTGAAGTGAGGTCTCTGCCGCACCAAAACTAAGTGCTGCAAATAAGCTAAATAAAGCAGCTGCAGCACTTATAAATAACGCAAGTGATTGGCGAGTATTAACTGCGCTCATATTATTTGTAACCATAAAAGTAAGTGATATGAGGAATGTTATTTCCCGACTTCGATATTTGCGGGTGGTTATTTACTTGGGCGCAAACACCAAAAACCTCACCTAGCATGTTTTCGGTTAATACCTCACTTGGCGCGCCTGAATGCGTAATTTCACCATTTTTAATAACCACTAGTTCATCGCACATTGCAGAAGCTAAGTTTAAATCATGAAACGATGCAAATACCGTTACACCCAACGATTTAGCAAGCTCCATAACCTGTATTTGGTATTTAACATCTAAATGGCTAGTTGGCTCGTCCATTATTAACAGTTGAGGTTGCTGGACTATGGCGCGGGCTATCAAGGCACGTTGCTTTTCACCGCCTGAAAGCGATTCAAAGCTTTGATCACTATGATCTTCCAACCCGACTGTATTGATTGCTTGAATGATTTTTTGTTTATCAATGTTAGTTATTGAGCTAAATAACGATTTATGAGGCGTTAGCCCAAGCGCAATAACATCAAATACGCTTAAGTTAAATTGCGACGGAGTTTCTTGTAAAACAACCGCTACTTTTTTTGCGTACTCATCGCTTTTTAGCTGCCAAATGTCGGTGTTGTTAAACTCCACCACGCCATCACTAGGTTTATTAAAGCGATATAAACAACGCAATAAGCTCGATTTACCTGCGCCATTAGGTCCAATTAAACCAACAAATTTACCTGTGGTTATTTTAAGGTTTATTTTTTTGAGAATCGTTTTATTGCCAATACCCCATGATACGTTTTTAACGTTTAGTAATGGTTTATTTAATGGCGTTTGAGTGTGCAATAGTCAGTCCTAGGCTAGGGTCTGTTGATCTTTCAAGGTTAAATTTGCAANTTTGCAGCAGTCTGTTTGGTATTTAGGCAAGGCAGAGCCTATGTAGTGTGGTTATTCCCCATAAATGGGCGATAACGTAGCATTAATGCCAAACAGGCGCTGCCCAAAGGGTTCTTTCTAGGGGCTATTTACTCTTTGTTGCTCGGTTTTTACTTAGCCCACTAGGTTACAAACCTCGCGCCGCGATTAAATAGCCCCTAGTTTGAACAAATTTTAATCCGCAAAGATCAGCAGACCCTAGGTTAAACTCACTAAAAATGCGATAAAAATACTAATGCACTACAAGAAAAAATGAGTAAACCCGCTCGTTAATAGAATTCATACCAATTGCATTAAATTAGTGATTTATTATAGCGACAGATAAATAGCTTAATAACAAGGCGGAAATTATGACATATAGTTGTTCTATATGAGTAATTTTTAACGAAGTTAGTAAGTTATTTAATTCGCTAGAAAGATCATGTTTTTAATAAAATTGGTATTATACCATTTGTATCTGACTTAAAGCTTTGCGCTAATTACAGTTGCGGGAACAGTCGAGGACTCGCACCTCATTCCAAATGAAGCTCTATTATGGGCGGCTAAGTAAATAATTTAAAGCAAAAAAAACCGCACTCAAAAGAGCGCGGTTAAAAAGGGAGTGTTTTAACTAATCGTTAAAACTTGTATTCCATACCTAAGCCTACGTAGTCTTGGTCAACGTTGTTGTCCATATCGAAGCTTGAATAAAAACCAAATACTTTAATATTTTTATTTAATTTGTGATCAAGACCAACTGAAATTGCTGACTTATCGTCGCTGTCGTCAAAGTCCATATCTTGGTATTGCACTTTAAATGTGTTGTTACCCATGCTGTAAGCAGCATTTAGCAAGTAACCATCCGCTTCTGCGCTGCCATCTACTGCTTCTTGTGTTTGGTACATTGCGCCCAATTTAAAGTTTTCAACTTTACCTTGGATTGATGCACGCACTACGTCGTAGCCATTTACTTCACTATCGGCTGCAATAGAGGCGTATACCGCGCTCTTTTTAAGTGCCACGTCACCGTATGTCACCGCCATTGAGTAACCGTTATCAGCGTCTACATCATCTTCAGCTACAAAAGTAGCAAGTACTTTAAAGCCTTCGTATGAGTTTGATGAATAACTAACTGTATTTCCTAAGCGGTTTTCACCTTTAAATACATTTTTAATGTCGCCTTCAAGATCGTTAAATAAATCTAACTTACCTTGAGATTGCTTAAGCGCAGTATCGTTACGACCAATTACAACCTGACCAAACGCACCTTTTAAACCAACATATTGGTTACGCGCAGAAATATTGTCGTCGTTATCGCCTTTTGAATCAGCATCAGACACATCAACTTGAAACTCAAACTTATATACCGCTTCTAAACTATCATTTATTTTTTCAGAACCTTTAACACCAAGACGAGATGCATTACTTTTTATCTCGGTAAAAGACCCTTCGCCATCATCAGATGATTGCACTGTTACATTCGCTTTACCGTAAATGTCTACGTCGGCAAGTGCATTAAAAGATAAACCACTTAATAGTGCTAAGCATAAGCTCGATTTTACAAATTTCATGTTATTTCCTTGGATAATCACAAAAGACTAATTTTCAAAACTGCTGCATTTTGTCATTCATAAATGACAGTAATATTACAACAGAAATATTAATGTCTTTTTTTATTAATAAAAATGCATTAAATGTGAAATCAAAATAACATGAAAGCCTAGTAAGTGGTCGTACTTACTTATCTTGCTTTAATGACAAGCTTGGCGTCATTTGCGAAAGTAAATTAACTAAGGTTTCTATTAGCTCTTTTTGCTCGTTGTCTCTGTGATACGCAATAAATACGTCTCTTGAGGTGTTTTCTACCCCTTTGACATGAAACAACTCACCTTTTTCTAAATGCCCTTCAACCAATACTTGAGGTATAAATGCACTACCACCACATTGCAGTATTAAATCAAGTGCAATACGTCCCGTGCTGGTTCTAAAGTAAGGTGGCGTTTTTCCTGTAAACTGACGCGCATGCCAAAGAGAAAAAGTAGTTCCCCAATCAACATACACATATTGATTATCAAAAAAGTTTTCGTTCGTTGCGGTGTCGTATCCGCTTACTGGAATGATTGGCAACTCACAAATTCGCTCTACCACTAATTCATCTACTTTTGGTGGATCAAATAATATTGCCAAATCGAGAGTACGCTCTAATAAAAGTCGAGTGCTCTCTTGTTGTGCTTTAACTTCTGCAACCAACGACACGCCCGGCATCGCCGATACAATATTTGTTATACCAAACTGTAAAAAAGCATCCCAAATATTAGGCGTTCCTGCTAAGCTAATTTGCTTATGCATATTGTCGGCAAGTGCAACATCTACTTTGGCGCGCTGCATGCCCGTAATAATCATTTGTGCGTGCGGTAATAAGCGCTCGCCAGGTGCTGTAAGTTGAATATTATTACGCTGGCGAATAAACAAATTAACACCAAGCCCTTGCTCTAATTGGCGAATTCTAAAGCTCACTGCAGACTGCGTAATATAAAGGTTTTCGGCCGCTTTACCAAAGTGACGCGTACGCACTACTTCAACAAATGTTTTTAATAAATCGATATCCAATTTTTTATCCTCACGATAAAAATAATTTGTTTAATAAATTGCCAAACTTGCATCATACTCCAGCTAATTAATAGGGTATGAGGATAAAGCTATGAGCAATAACATTTCATTACTACGCCAAGCATTTGTTAGCCAACGTCAATTTTATGATGATCAGAATTTTCCACGTGGTTTTAGCCGCAGCGGAAACTTCACCTTATTAGAAGCCAGTATATTAGAACAACATGGTGTTGTTTTAAGAGGCTTATACAGTAAAACAATTGAGCCGCAAAACGAACATCAAGAACAGTTTGTAGCAGTAGTAACTGGCTCACAAGAACCTACTAACCCAATCGAACGTGCTTGGGTAAAATACTTAAAGCTAACGACCTGCAAAACTAAGTTTCATACTTTATTTGGCCGCTCAAAAATGTCAGGGCCAGCACCGATTAGCCAAGAGTATTATTCAGAAGCGGATAATCTGTAAGTACTTAAGTTATTTGCTTTTTTGCGTTTTAACAGTTACAACTTGTATAAGCAAATATTTTTGCAAAATATAAACAGGGTTGTTCCGTGACGCGAAAAATACTAATAGTTGAAGATACACCTGCAATGGCGCGAGTGCAAAAGCACATCGCGCTTAAAGCAGGCTATGAAGTTGATATAGCAGAGTCATTAGCACAAACAAAAGAGCTTATAAGTAAAAATAGCTATTTTTGCGCTGTAGTTGACTTTATCTTGCCTGATGCCTCATCAGGTGAAGCAGTACCCTGCACTGTTAATGCTGATATCCCAACGATTGTAATGACGGGCAATATTGATAAAAAAACCCGCGACACCGTCGAAAAATACCCAATCATCGATTACATCATTAAAGAAAACAAACAAGCTTACCAATACCTAGAAAAACAATTACACCGCTTACCTCGCAACGAAAATGTAAAAGTACTGGTTGTTGATGATTCTAAATCGACTCGACGATACATTTGCAGCTTGTTAGTTCGTCACAAATATCAAATTATTGAAGCACAAGACGGACAAGAAGCATTAAAGATGCTCGAAAATTCACCCGACATTTCAGTCATCATTACTGATAATGAAATGCCCAACATGAATGGCGATGAACTATGTAGCGAGATTCGCCGCTTATATAGCAATGATGAAAAAGCTATTATTGGTATTTCTGGTTCTGACTCTGTAGGGCTTTCTAGTTTATTTTTAAAAAATGGCGCAAACGATTATTTGCATAAACCTTTTAATAGCGAAGAGTTTTACTGCAGGCTTAGTCAAAACGTCGATATGTTAGAACTTATAGCCACTATAAGGCGACAAGCCAACACGGATTATTTAACCAATTTACCAAATCGTCGTTACTTTTTTGAAGAAGCTGAAAAATCATTAAAGCAAATAAAACATACTAAAGGTGATGGTGCTTTAGCTATGCTTGATATTGATCACTTTAAATCAATTAACGATACATACGGGCACGATGTTGGCGACGAAGTATTAAAAGGACTCTCTATTTGCTTTAGTAAATATTTTAAAAAGTATTTAGTAGCCCGCTTAGGTGGTGAAGAGTTTGCCGTTTACTTTGCAAATGCGGATAAACAAGAAGCACTAAAAAGACTTGAAGGTTTTAGGTACTTTATAGAAATGAATAGCCAGGAGTTTAGTAGCGCTAAGATTAAGTTTACTATTTCAATTGGTTTTGTAAGTGGCCCTGTTTATCAAATTGATGAGCTATTAAAACAGGCCGATTTAAAGCTGTATGACGCTAAAGAAACCGGCCGTAATAAAGTAGTCAGCTAGGCTGTAACACCTACACCTCGGCGGCTGTTATTGCCGCCTTTTTACGTTTGCGTGATTGATGGTAAGAATCCCAACTAAAAATAGCTAGCGCACTCCAAATACATGCAAACGTAACTAATCTCTCAGCGTCAAACACTTCACCGTAAAACACCACTGCCAATATAAACATTAGGCTTGGCCCAATATACTGAAAAAAGCCTAATGTAGTGTATTGCAAACGCTTAGCGGCGCCAGTAAAACACAGCAGTGGTAATGTAGTTACAATACCTGCACTAATCAGTAATGCATTAGTATGCCAATCGTTAGCTGGCAGGCTTGATGTTGCTGTAGGCACCATTAACCACCAATAAATGAGTGCAACAGGCAGTAATATAAGTGCTTCAAGTAAAATGCCAGGTAAGGCTTCAACGGGTAGTTTTTTACGTAACAACCCATAAAGCGCAAACGATATAGCTAATGAAAATGCCACTACCGGAAACGAGCCAAAACTAATTAACTGCAGCACAACACCGGTAAAGGCCAGTGCCACTGCTACACCTTGAAACTTACGCAGGCGTTCACCTAAAAAGAGCATACCCAGTAATACATTTAAAAGAGGGTTTATGTAATAGCCCAAACTCGCATCAAGCATATGGTTATTATTTATAGCCCATATAAATAAACCCCAGTTAAACCCTAGTAATGTTGAGGTAATAACAAGCATAAGCAAAAGCTTAGGCTGAACAATAATGCGTTTAACTTTATCCCAATACTTTAAAACACTTACTACTAGTACTAAAAATACAACCGACCAAACAACCCGATGCATTAAAATTTCAAAGGCAGAAACATGCTGAATTAACTTAAAATATATTGGCGCAAGGCCCCACATAAAAAAAGCAAGACAAGCAAAAATAGCACCTTTACGCTGCTCAGTATCAATCGACATAATAAACACTTAGTGATTTAAAAGGCCGCTAGTTTACTTCCCATACACGTTTTATCCAACTAAATACGTGCCTGTCCCAAAAGCAATTTGAACTGATTGCTCATTATGTAATTCCATTCGACAAACACACACTTTATTACCTGAGCGAATAAGTGTGGCACTCGCTGTAAAGCTCTCTCCTTTACCAGGGCGCAAATAATCAGTGCGCAAGTCGATAGTCCCAAGCGTGGCTAATTTTGTTTGCACACTTCCTATATCTAAATCGGTGAGCTTATCAATCACGCTTGCTGCAGCGAGCATACCGCCTACATTATCAAGTACGGCTGAAATAACACCACCGTGCAGTATTTTTTGCGCAGGGTTACCAATGAGTACATCCTGCCACGGAAACGTAATTTTGGCCTGTTCAGGGCTCAACGACTCAACCGATATTTGTAAAAACTGGTTAAACGGCATGCCATTTACAAATAATGCGCCCACTTGTTCAATTAACATTTCTTTATTCATTATTATTCTCTATGTCAAAACAGGTAAGATGAGTAAAACATACATAGTGTAAAACTACGAGACTCCACTTAAATAATTTATCAAGTAACTCAGCTAAAGACATCTCACTAAAAAACCACTAAAATACCCGCCAATGAATACATCAACACCACCTTTTAGCACCCTTGTGCGTAAACCCGAAACTGTCCTCAAACAAGTGTTTGGCTACAGTGAATTTCGCGACGGCCAAAAAACAGTTATTGATGCTGCTATTAACGGCCAAGACTCGCTTGTATTGCTCCCTACTGGCGGCGGAAAATCGGTTTGCTATCAAATACCCGCTTTAGTGCTTGAAGGCGTCACTATTGTTATATCTCCGCTCATATCGCTAATGCAAGATCAGGTAAGTCAACTACAAGCACTTGGGGTTAAAGCCGCTTACGTAAATAACAGCTTAGCGCGAGAAGAGCAGCAACTGGTGTATCAACAGCTTCATCAGGGGCAAATTAAGCTTTTATATGTGGCACCTGAAAAAGTATTACAACGCGAATTTTTAGAGCGTTTATCGCATTTAAATGTAAGTTTATTTGCCATTGACGAAGCGCATTGTGTGTCGCATTGGGGTCATGACTTTAGGCCTCATTACTTTCGCTTAAACGAATTAAAGCAACGTTTTGCACATGTACCCATGATGGCGCTCACTGCAACTGCCGATAAAGCCACACGGTTTGATATAGTTGAGCAACTAAAATTACAACAGCCTTATATTCATACTGGCAGCTTTGATCGCCCCAATATTCGCTACACCATAGAAGAAAAATTTAAACCTATGGTGCAATTGCTTCGCTACCTAAAGGAGCAAAAAAGCCAGAGCGGTATTATTTATTGCACTAGCCGTAAACGCGTAGACGATATTGCTGAAAAAATTGCAGATGCAGGGCTAAACGCTGCCGCTTACCATGCAGGTATGAGTAACGAGCAACGACAATTTGTACAAACTGGTTTTGCCCGTGACGATATACAAATAGTGGTCGCAACCGTTGCCTTTGGTATGGGTATAAACAAGCCTAACGTGCGTTTTGTACTGCATTACGATATTCCAAAAAGTATAGAGTCGTACTATCAAGAAACAGGCCGAGCTGGGCGAGATGGACTTGCCGCAGAAGCCATAATGTATTTTGACCCAGCTGATATTGGCCGTGTAAGACGTTTTTTTGAAGACATAGACGACGAGCAACGCCGCCGTGTAGAAGAACAACGCTTTAACGCAATGGCAAGCTTTGCAGAAGCACAAACGTGTCGCCGCCAAATATTACTTAACTATTTTAGTGAGTATAAGCGCGAACCTTGTGGTAACTGCGATATTTGTCTAAATCCACCTAAAAGCTTTGACGGTACATTGGTTGCCCAACAAGCGCTTTCTTGTGTGTATAGAGCTGACCAGCGCTTTGGTCTTGGGTACATTGTTGAATTACTACGTGGTGCAAATACTAGCCGCATACGCGATAACAATCATCATGAGCTAAGCACTTACGGCATAGGTAAAGATAAAAGCAGTGAATTTTGGCTTAGTATTTTACGCCAACTTATTCACCAAGGCTTACTTAGCCAAGATATAACGCAAGGTGCGTCACTTAGATTAACCGAAGCCGCGCGTGCAATTTTAAAAAGTGAGTACGCACTGCAATTAGCCGAGCCACGCCTGCAAGCCAAACACGTTTATCAAGATAAGTTAGCGCAATTCAATTACGACAAAAAACTGTTTGCTCGCCTGCGCGCACTACGTAAAGAACTTGCTGATGCCGATGATGTACCACCTTATGTGGTATTTAATGATAAAACATTAGCCGAAATGGCGCAGCTTATGCCAACAAACGACAGTGAATTTTTAAAAGTGTCGGGTGTGGGTTTTACTAAGTTAAATAAGTACGGCGGCGAATTTTTAACTGCAATTCGCAATTACCTAGCTACAAATTAAGAATGTTATGACCCAAATAGAATATGACCACGCCCATAAATACATTTTAATTACACCAGTCGAGCCTCCACACGATGAAGACTTTGAACTGTGGAGCACACTCTTTTTACACTCAGACGATTTAACACTCAATGAGTATTCTGCAGGCGCCGATCGCCATCAAGTTCGCTTTACCTATAATCAGCAGACCTTTAATTTAAACTATGAGCATTACAGCCAAAGTATTTGGATTAATGCCGAAGGCCATGAAGCTGAGCACTTATTAGCCGCTTTAGCATTTTATTTAAGTTAGCTTTTAATATCCCGCCCACAGGCGGTTCTAAACCAGGTTGGTTATTAACATAAGTGAATATGAGTAACAATTAATTAGTTTCAAAATCCATACCTTTTACTTACATTATAATAACAATGATGTAAGCTGATATTACGATAGTCATTTGCTACGTAGCAGTAAAGAGGTTTAATGGTGAACAAGAAATGGATAGCACAATGTTGTATTAGCTTAACGGTTTTAAGCTTTTATGTGCCTAATGCATTCGCACAACAATCTTCAACGAAAACTGATAACTGCCTTGTAGAACAGACAGATTTAAGCACAAATAAAAACTTACGCCGAGAAGTTCAAGACAAAACAACCCTCACGCACAGTAATAGTAACGCTAAAATAGCCTCAATAAAGCTCAAGCAACTTAATGTATTTAATACTGAGCTTGAAGAGGAAAATAATGCCCTATTCCGATTTGCTAACCGCGCTCATATTCAAACAGAGCCCGATGTCATTAATAACCTTTTATTATTCTCCCCTGGTGACAAGTACGATGCTAAAAAGCTTGCAGAGTCTGAGCGCCTACTTCGTAAAGAAAGCTACTTATATGATGCACAAATTAGTGCAATCGAAAACTGCGACGGTGACGTTAATGTAGAAGTGGTTACCCGTGATTTATGGACACTTTTACCTGAAGTAAACTTTAGCCGTAGCGGCGGAGAAAATAAATCAAGTATAGGTTTTAGAGAATCAAACCTGCTTGGTTGGGGGAAGCGCCTTTCGTTGTCACGCACGACCGACAGCGATCGTAGCGGTTATTTATTTGTTTACGACGATCCTAATATTTTATCTACTCGCTACCGCGGCCGTTTAGAGTACGCTGATAACAGCGATGGCAAGCGCCATTTACTTGAGCTAACCTATCCATTTTACGCGATAGACACCCCTTTTAGTTACGGTATTTTAAGCTATTCTGAGCAGCGCGAAGAGTCACTATATAAACGCGGCGAAGAGTTTAGCGAATTTGATCAAACTACTGATTTAAACCGTGCATTTATAGGACACTCTAAAGCGCTTAATAATAATTGGACCCAACGCTTAACCTTAGGTTATACCGACGAGCAGCATACCTTTGAAGCTATAGACACTACATTTGCACCACTTGCCGATGACAGAAGTTTAAGTTATCCCTTTATAAGCGGCCATTGGTTTGAAGATAACTACATAAAAGTACGCAATTTTGACAGTATATCTCGCACTGAGGATTTAAACTTAGGTTGGAATATTAAAAGCTTAATTGGCTATTCAGACGAATCATTAAGTAATGACGACAGCCGCGCGGTGTATTCTGTTAACTTTAAAAAAGCCCACTTTACTAACGATAATACCTTATGGCGTTTTAGTGCTGATATTGATGGCTATTGGAATAAAGAACAGAAAAAACTCGAAAACTTTATGGCCACTAGCCAAGTACAATATTATTTAAATACCAGTGAAGACCAATCTTGGTATGTTAAAGCCCGCGTGCAATACGCAAAAAACCTTACTGCTGATCAACAGCTTACTTTAGGCGGCGAAACAGGCCTGCGTGGTTACCCTATGGATTATCAACATGGCGACCGCAGCTTTTTAGTTAATCTAGAAAAGCGCTATTACTGGGAGTACGATTTACTACAACTATTTAAAGTGGGTGGCGCAGCTTTTGTGGATGTGGGCAGAGCATGGTTTAACGATAAAGATAATGGTGAAAACGCACATGTATTAAAAAATATAGGCGTGGGTCTTCGTTTAGCACCGAGTCGTGCAAATTCAGGAACCATGATTCACATTGATATTGCAGCCCCAGTTGATAGCTACGATGACGTAGACTCAGTACAGTGGTTAGTGAGCGTTAAAAATACTTTTTAAATAATACAAACGCGTTAAACTAATACCAATTGCATTAAATTAAATTGGTATAAAAGTTCAGGGTCTAATGTGGAAATAATAGAAGTTTTAGAATTGTTTGCATCACAATATAAGTTGATTGTAACTATAATCGCTATTTTGGTTTTCCCTCTGCTATTAAAAATAACCAAAAAATTACTCGAAAAAGCAATTAAGGGGAAAGTTGATTTACACCGAAAATATCGTGCAGAGCTCTTACTAAAAATTATACTCGCCTTTGTCGTGCTGTGTTTAGTTTTAGTATTTTGGGGTATAGAGCTGCGTGGCTTATTGGTTTTAGGCTCCTCTTTATTCGCTATGTTGGGCGTAGCACTATTCGCTGCCTGGTCATTATTGAGTAACCTCACCGCATTTTTACTAATGTTTATTCAAAACGATTGCCGTGTTGGCTATTGGGTACGAATTATTGATGGTGCGAATCATATTGAAGGGCGCATTGTTGAAATGGGCTTAATGAATGTAGTACTTGAGCATATTGATGGGCACCGTGTAATTTACCCTAATAATTTATTTGTGACACGCCCTGTCATGGTTTTAAATAAAGAACCAAAGCCAACAAAAGCTCCCGTTATAAAGCGTATTATTGGCCCTAAAAAACATAGTTAAAAAAGTAATAGTCACAAAAAAGCCGCAGTAAGTAATTAACTTCTGCGGCTTTTTTAATGCTTAACTAACCACAATTAAGACTAGGGCGTGTTGATCTTTGATGGTTGAATTTGCAGCAGTATGTTTTGTTTTTAGGCAAGGCAGAGCCTATGAAGTGTGGTTACTCCCCATAAATAGGCGATAACGCAGCATAAATGCCAAACATGCGCTGCCCTTCGGGTTCTGCCTAGGGGCGATAAACTCTTTGTTACTCGGTTTTTACTTAGCCCACTAGGTTACAAACCTCGCGCCGCGATTTAATCGCCCCTAGATTGAACAAATTTCAATCCGCAAAGTTAAACACGCCCTAGCTATTAGTTATTTAGTTCAGCTGTTTTAAGCTCGTCATCTAAATCGTTTATCTCATCAATAAAGTTCTCTAGTTGCTGCTCTACTAAACTATTGTCATTTGCAAAGTAAGCAAGGTGGAATACCGCATCACCTTCATTTACCAATGGCATAGTTTGCTGACCAATAACAATACCGCCTTTAGGCGCTAAAAGCTCAAGCTCAGAGTCACCTAGTGGGCTACTAATATAAGCAAGTACTTGCCCTTTAGTTACATGCTCCCCTAGTGATACTTGTGCACGCACAATGCCATCAACTTCGGCACGTATCCAACTAGTTGAACCTGCAATAATAGGATCTGGTAACTTTTTAGGACGCTTGCCACGGATCATTTTTAAATGACGCATAACATAATCAACACCCTGTACACCGGCCGCAATTGCGATTGGATCAAAACGCAGTGCTTCACCAGCTTCATAGGTTATAACCGGTATACCTAGGTTTGCAGCTTCACTTCGTAATGAGCCATTACGCAATGATGCATCTATAACCGCTGGCGTGCCGAATGCTTTAGCCATTTCAGCGGTTGCTTCATCAGCTAAGTTAGCGCGAATTTGCGGTAAGTTAGTTCGATGAATAGCGCCAGTATGTAAATCAATAATGTGGGTACAATGTATTGCCACTTGATTAAAAAACATATAAGCCATACGCCCAGCAAGTGAGCCACGCTCAGAACCTGGGAAGCTACGATTCATATCGCGTCTGTCTGGTAAGTAACGCGATTTATGAATAAAGCCAAACACATTCACAATAGGCACAGCGATTATTGTGCCGCGCAGTTGGCTTGGGTCTATTTTAGCAATTAACTGACGCACAACTTCTACGCCATTTAGCTCATCACCATGAATAGCCGCACACACCATAAGCACAGGACCTTCCATTACACCGTTAACCACTTCAATAGGAATATTAAGTGGTGAATGGGTATAAAGTTTAGCTGCCTCTAAGGCAAGTGTTTTACGCTCGCCTACGCCTACACTCTCTCCTAATAAGGAAAAAGGACGGTTAATTTTAACCTTTGCCACGTGTTGCTGTTCCTTTACTTGAAGCATTTTTTTCGATGAAATCAATCACCATGCCTGCAATGTCTTTACCTGTTGCTATTTCAATGCCCTCTAAACCTGGTGATGAGTTTACTTCCATCACAAGTGGTCCACGAGATGAGCGAAGTAAATCAACTCCCGCTACGTTCAAGCCCATTGATTTAGCCGCGGCTACTGCCGTTTTACGTTCTTCTGGAGTAATACGAACTAATGTAGCACTACCGCCACGGTGAAGGTTAGAGCGGAACTCACCTTCTTGTGCTTGGCGCTTCATTGCTGCTATTACTTTATCGCCTAATACGAAACAACGTATATCGGCACCACCCGCTTCTTTAATGTATTCCTGAACCATAATATTAGCTTTTAAGCCCATAAACGCTTCAATAACGCTTTCTGCCGCTTTGCGTGTTTCAGCAAGTACAACACCAATGCCTTGTGTGCCTTCAAGTAATTTAATTACAACAGGTGCACCGCCTACCATTTCTAGTAAGTCTTTTACATCATCTGGTTTGCTAGCAAAACCTGTTACTGGCATACCAACGCCTTTGCGCGAAAGTAACTGAAGTGAGCGTAATTTATCGCGCGAACGAGAAATAGCGACTGATTCATTTACAGGGTAAACACCCATCATTTCAAACTGACGAAGTACCGAACAGCCATAAAATGTAACCGATGCACCAATACGCGGGACGATTGCGTCAAATTCTTTTAAGTTTTCACCGCGATAGTGAATTTCTGGTTGCTCAGAGTTGATATTCATATAACAGCGCAATGCATCAATCACTTTAACTTCGTGACCGCGTGCCTCTGCCGCCTCAATTAAGCGACGTGTTGAATATAATTTTCTGTTGCGAGATAAAATACCGATTTTCATAGTTAAACCTTACGACCTAATAGTTGAGATAAAGCCGGGTCAACGACTATACGATTTTCCATGGCTGTACGCCCTAATAACATTCTAAACTTCATTGTTGCACGGCTTGTTAAAGTAAGCTCGATAGGCCAGCTATGCTCGCCTGCATGCAATGTAGTTTCTATAAAGTAACGTAACTCTTTTTGCCCACTTGAGCTGGTTACGTACTTCATTTTTTTAACTTTTGCATTGCAAGTGACTTGCGTTTGCTCATCATCTTGCAGTGGCTGGGCCGTAAATTTAACCCATTTTTCTGAGTCAACTTCGTATTCTTCAATGTTAATTGCATGAATACATGAAGTGCGAGCGCCAGTATCAATTTTTGCTTTTATCTCGTTAATACCAAGCCCAGGTAAACTTAACCACTCACGCCAACCAACTGTGATCTTTGCTGTCATAAATGTGCCCTTAATAAAAAAGTGACTTATACGCTACAGGTAAAAAAACACCAACGAAATAAATTTATCTAGTCGATTAGTAAATTAAATTGATCTTTTTAAACAACTGGTCACACAATGCACGCCTTGCTGAATAGTACTTTATGCCACTTTACTCAGCCCAAAGGCTCTGCATATATTTTGCTGTTTAAGCTTAACTTATTAAAAATAAAGGTAAGTTTAAAATACTTAAGTAGATACACTATAGTTAACGGTATTAAAAATACACTATTATGAGAAATAATTATGATTAATGGTTTACTACATGCACTTGTACTTGATGGACAAGGCGGCGCTCGCCCTATTGAAAGCACTAATGAGCTAAATAGCTGGCAACCAAGCCACGGAAAACTTTGGGTGCACATGGACTATAGCCAAAGCGAGGCTGTTGAATGGCTCAAGGCACAACCTCATTTAAACGACTACGAATTAGAGTCCTTAATTGCTGATGAAACACGCCCGCGTATTACATCAACGACTAACGGACATATGTTATTTTTACGTGGTGTAAATTTAAATCCAGCACAAAGCCCTGAAGACATGGTTTCAATTCGTTTATTTATTAGCGAAGACATTCTTATTACTACCCGCAAGCGTCGTTTATTATCGGTGCAAGATACGCTCGCCTGTTTAAATGAAAATAAAGGCCCATGCAATATTTCTGAATTAGTGTGCTCTATTACACAAAAATTAACCTCACGTATGCAAAGCGTTATTGACTCACTAGATGAAACACTCGACGAGTTTGAAGAAGAAATAGATGAACCAAGTAAAAAGTTTGATAACCAAGGTTTATCACAGTTGCGCCGTCAAACAATTGCCTTAAAGCGTTATTTAAAACCGCAAAAAGAAGCCCTTAGCTCAATGGTAAATAATCACTACCCGTGGCTGTTAGATGACGATAAAGCAAAATTAAACGAAACAACAAACTTACTTATTCGTTATTTAGAGGAGCTTGATAGCTCTATTGAACGTGCGCAAATCATTCAGCAAACAATCACTAACCAAGTGTCTGAGCAATTAAATCAGCGTATGTATGTAATGTCGGTTGTAGCTGCATTGTTTTTACCTTTAGGCTTTTTAACCGGCCTGTTAGGCGTAAACGTAGGAGGTATTCCGGGTACCGAGAGCCCCTATGCATTTAGTGCGTTTGTTATATTTTTGATTTTACTTACTGGCGGTATTGGTGTGTATTTTAAAAATAAAAAATGGTTATAAATTTAGTTTTTACAGTTAAAAAAGCCACTCAGTTTTAAACTGAGTGGCTTTCTAAACTACTAAATAATTAGTTAGTTTTACGCGTATAACTAACGTCAGTCATTGTTACTTTAGCTTTTGTAATTCCTAAATCTTTAAAGCACTCTTTAAATGAATCTGAGTTTCCTGACTCGCCACACTCATCTAGTGTATATGGGTCTTGTGATTGTAAATAATTACCAAACTTAAAGTAAGATTCTGAATCATCTTCTACCGGAATACCAAAGGTAGTACCTAATGCAGTCACATCTACATCACCGTAATTATTAACTACTTTTAGATTGAATGAACCACCACTTCTGATAGTACCTAGTGCATGTTTTTCTTCTTTACCACTGGTGTTACGCAGGCGAACATAAACGTCAAAAATCCCGTTACCTGCTATGCTATCATCAAAACCTGATTCATCAGTATCTGAAACATATACTTTTGAAATCGTACCCGTATCGCTAGCATGGTGCTGAGAAATAATCGTTTTACCACCATCTGACATTTCAACTTTTACAGTTGCCTCAAAAACCTCATAGGTTTCGGTCATTGCAACACGTGCACTTTCTTTTACTTTATATTCATGACGCCAGCCATTCCCGTTTGGAGTGATATGACGCGCTTCTAGAGGAACAAACTCTAAAGTGTCGCTATTTACTAATGGATGAGGATCGTTACCTTCAAGGTCAAAAATACTACCGTTGGTGATGTTGCTTGCTATACCTGAGCCACTACCAGTGTCGCCACCGCCAGTATCACCACCACCTGTGTCTCCGCCGCCAGAAGAACTACCCTTAGTTAACGAAAAGTCATCAAAACGAACATCGCTTGAGCTCTTATCATGCTTAGCAAATACTTGTAGCGAACCTGTATTAGCTGTGGTGAAAGTTTTAGATACTTTTGTCCACGAAGAAACGTTAAATTTCTCACTTTTAAACAAACCATTAAGATCGTTAATGCCGATTTGTCCCTTGCCAAGTACGTACGCACTTAACGTGTACTGAGTATTTCGATCTACATCTACATTTTGGTAAACACGCCCTGGGCTACCTTGAATTTTTAATGATTTAGAGCCTTTATACGAATCTGAAGATAGTGCTGCGGGCTCTGTTTCATTCCAGTTACTCCAACCATCTTCAAAACCAGAATTATCAATCGTGGCAGCATGCGCAAAAGAAGTACTCGCAGCAATTGCAGAACAAATAAGTAACTTTTTATATTTAACCATCATTTTTATTCCTTTAAATCTGTATAAATAACCTAACAGCTAACTTAGTACTAAATACCAAACTTAGCTTGAGCTTGCATCATGTAAACAGACTTTCAATTCAAAAAATTGGTAATATCAAAATAAATTAAAATAACTCAAATTGGTATTACCAAAACATCACCAAACCGGTAAGGCAAGGCTATATTTTTTGTATCCAATATGTCAACAAGTGAATTGTTACCATGAAATCAGCTAAACGTTCTAAAAATAATAATAAAATAAAAATTAATCAATTAATAACAACAAGTTAAAAATAAACCAATTTAAAAAAACGAATGTTCTTATTTGTAAATTTCAGAAAATAGTAGTAATTAAAATAAAATGGTCTATTACCAATTTTTATTTATAGCTTAATGCTTTATGAATAAACCGAATTAAATTTTGATTAAATTGTAACTGAGAAAAACTAGTCATACCAGTAAGGCACTAACACAGCTTGATTTGAAAATAGATTTAGTACGAATAATTAATTAAATGGAGCTTTAATCAACACATTTACTAGCATATTAAAGCCCTAAATATTTAGATTTATTAGTCTCTAGCTAGTCCATGTTGACCTTTGGTGGTTGAATTTGTAGCAGTATATTTATTTAATACCAATTCGTTTAATTAAGTGATCTATTTTAAGGCTGGAAAAACGTGTTGATAGCTAGGTAAAAAAATCGCTATTTAGTTGTTCTAAATGAGAATTTTTTAACGCAGGTAGCGACACGTTTAGCCCCGTAAAATGATTAAGTATTATTACGGATTGGTATAACCTCGAAAATAAACATGCCCTAGTTATAGGCATAAAAAAGCGAGTGCTTCTACAGCACTCGCTTTTAAACTAGTTAATCTAAACACTCGTTAATTACATTACTCTTGAAAGTAAGTACCCCAACCATCGTACTCAACTTCGCACTCAACGGCTAGTTGCGCTAGCTTATCAACGTCTTCCATAATAACGTCTACGTCTAGCTCAGCTTCAACTACAATGTCAAAGCTCCAAATTTTGTTACCGTCTTCAAGCTCAAGCTCTGCTGGTTCTTCAACATCGTAACCCAATTTAAAAGCAGCAAGTGCAGCTTGCTCTAACTTAGGAAAGTCTTCACACACAAAGTGGTGCTCTACTTCATAAAGTATTTCAGGGTCTGACCCATCTTCAAGTAGTGAACTTACGATGTCTTCACTTATTTCACGCCAGTTTTCCATTATTTTTCTCTCACTTGAGCATCTAATTCAGTTATTTTAGCAGCCATAATGCTATGCACGCTTTTAGCATGCTCACGCGCGCTAATTTCTTTATCAAGCGGTATAGGCGCTAACATTTCGATGTGAATTGTACCATTATCCCAACGATTTAGCTTAATGGTTTTATGTGTTGTATTCATACATACCGGAATTATGGGTACATCTGCGCTCATTGCGGTGTGAAATGCACCCGTTTTGAATGGTAGTAACCCTCTTCCATAGCTTCGTGTGCCTTCTGGAAACATCCATACAGATAAGCCATTATTTTTAATTTTTTCGGCTGCTTTTGAGATAGTTCCTGCCGCTTTAGAGCGATTCGATCTGTCTATTAATATATTACCCGACAACCAATAAAGCTGACCAAAAAATGGGATCCACTTTAAGCTCTTTTTACCCAAACTTACGCAGTTTTTTGGCACCATTGCTGGCACTGTAAATAAGTCGTAGCTATTTTGATGATTAGCAACATAAACTGCAGGACCAGGATCAACGGCATCTTTATGACGTGTTAGAACTAGCTTAACGCCAACCATTTTAGCCATTGAGCCAAACCAACCCGCTATAATATGTACATTATTAGGGTGAAATGGTCTTACAATCGAAAGTAATAAACCAAAAATACAACTGAATAATATAAACAGCAGCATAATAAAAACGCGTATAACAGCTAGCAAATGGGCTTCTCCAAAAATGAATTATAATTATTATAGCGTTATTTTGTGACACAAACGAGTCAATAGCGCACAAGTGTACGCTGAAATATTTAAGCTCTTTATTTTAAAACAAAAACGGCCTGCAAATGCAGACCGTTTTTATTTATACAAAAAAGTAATTGGCTACTCTTCGCTAATAACGTCTATTGGTTCATCATCTTGAGGAGTTAGCTCAACAACGGCTTCGTCAACACGCTGTAAGCCACGCGGTAGTTTATTACCCCTACGTCCTCGCTCACCATGATAATGCTCTAAATCACTTGGTTTAAGTGTTAGTTTACGCTTACCAGCATGAAGCGTAACACTGCTTCCTAGTGGTACAACAGCAAGCACTTTTACAAACTCTTCACGGGCTTGTACTTTAGCACCTGGTATAGAGATGATTTTATTACCTTTACCTTTGCCTAACTTTGGTAAGTCTCGCAGCGGGAATAAAAGCATTCGACCTTCGTTAGAAATAGCCATACAGTAATCGCTAGCAACATCGTTCACTCTAATAGGAGAAAGTAATATTCCACCTTTAGGGACACTTACCAGCGCTTTACCGTTTTTATTTTTACTAACTAAGTCTTTAAAGTCGGTAATAAAGCCGTAACCTGCATCTGACGCCATAAGCAATACTTGCTCGTCTTCACTCATTACCACGTGCTCAAAATTAGCGCCTGGTGTTAAGTTAAAACGACCTGTCATTGGCTCCCCTTGGCTACGCGCCGAAGGTAGACTGTGCGCATCAGTTGCAAACGCCCGCCCTGCTGAATCTAAAAATACCGCAGGTTGATTACTCTTACCACGAGCAGAGGCTCTAAAGCAGTCACCTGAGCGATAATTTAAGCCTTGTACATCTAAGTCATGACCTTTACCAACGCGTGCCCAGCCTTTGTCTGATAGCACAACAGTAACTGACTCTGACGGAATTAAATCTTTTTCGTTAAGTGCTTTCGCTTCTGAGCGCTCAATCACTGGCGAGCGACGATCGTCACCGTACATTTCAGCGGCTTCTTGAATTTCTTTTTTAAGCAGTGTCGACATACGACGTTCTGAGCCCAAAATTTGCGCTAATTTATCACGCTCTTTAGCCAGTTCGTCTTGCTCACCACGAATTTTAAACTCTTCAAGTTTTGCTAAATGACGAAGTTTTAATTCTAAAATTGCTTCTGCTTGCGTATCAGTTAAATCAAAGCGCTCCATTAATACAGGCTTTGGTTTATCTTCGCTGCGGATGATTTCAATTACTTCATCAATATTTAAAAAGGCGGCTAGCAAACCCTCTAAAATATGTAGACGTGCTAATACTTTATCTAAACGATACTGCAAACGACGACGCACTGTTTCGCGTCTAAATATTAGCCACTCACTTAAAATACAGCGTAAGTCTTTAACTTGCGGGCGGCCATCTAGGCCTAGCATGTTTAAGTTTACTCGGTAATTTTTTTCAAGATCGGTGGTTGCAAATAAATGCGCCATTAATGGCTCAGCTTTAATGCGGTTTGAGCGCGGAATAATTACAATGCGCGTTGGATTTTCGTGATCTGACTCGTCACGTAAATCGGCAATCATTGGTAATTTTTTAGCGTTCATTTGCGCTGCAATTTGCTCAAGTACTTTACCACCAGAACATTGATGCGGCAGCGCTGTAATAACAATATCACCATGCTCTTCGGTATAAACCGCACGCATTTTGATAGACCCACGACCGGTTTTATATATTTTATGAATATCGGCTTTTGGGGTAATTATTTCAGCATCTGTTGGGTAATCTGGTGCATGTACAAGCTCAAGTAATTCTTCAAGCTCTGTTTTTGGTTTATCAAGTAATAAACAACATGCACTAGCCACTTCACGTACGTTATGTGGCGGAATATCGGTTGCCATACCTACGGCAATACCCGTTATACCGTTTAGTAAAATATGCGGTAAACGAGAAGGCAGTACAACAGGTTCGTCCATCGTGCCATCAAAGTTTGGTGTCCAATCTACGGTGCCTTGGCCAAGCTCTTTTAATAGTACTTCTGAAAACTTAGATAAACGCGCTTCGGTATAGCGCATTGCTGCAAACGATTTAGGGTCATCTGCCGCGCCCCAGTTTCCTTGTCCATCCACCAAAGGGTAGCGGTAAGAAAACGGCTGCGCCATTAACACCATCGCTTCGTAACATGCACTGTCGCCGTGTGGATGGTACTTACCAAGCACGTCACCCACTGTACGGGCTGATTTTTTGTACTTAGCGTTAGCCGACAAACCCAGTTCGCTCATCGCATAAATAATACGACGCTGTACTGGTTTTAAACCATCACCTACATGCGGTAAGGCGCGGTCCATGATCACGTACATGGAATAATTTAAATAGGCGTCTTCGGTAAAACGCCCCATTGTTTGTTGCTCAATTCCTTGCATTAGCAAGGTATCTGTATCACTCATTAAAGCTTACCTAGTTTTTCTTATAGCTTACACGGTAGATTACATTGGCGTAATCATCGCTTACTAACAGACTGCCGTCACCTAATTCTGCAAATGCAACAGGGCGTCCAAATGTTGTTTCGTCTTTCATAAAGCCAGTAATAAATGGCGTATATTTAGTTACGCGACCTACTTCAATTGTTGCTAGCCCTACTTTATAACCTGACTTTTTAGAACGGTTCCATGAGCCATGTTCAGCAACAAATAATTGTTGCTTATAGCTTGCTGGAAATTGCTTACCGTTATAAAAATGAATACCCAGTGGCGCTACATGCGCAGCAAGTGCAAGAGCTGGCGACGTGTAATCGGCAATATTTTTACCTTCCCCAAACTCAGGGTCAATAATTGCGCCGGCATGAACATACGGAAAACCAAAATGCTCACCTTCTTGCGTTGCACGGTTTAACTCATCAGGCGGAATATCATCGCCCATCATGTCGCGACCGTTATCACTAAACCATAAAGCTTGAGTAGCTGGATGAAAATCAAAACCGACGGTGTTTCTAACGCCCTTGGCTATTGTTTTTATTTGTTTTGTTTCTACATTAAGCGCAAAAATACGGCCAAAACGTTCATCCTCAGCACAAATATTACACGGTACACCCACCGGAATGATTAGCTCGCCCGTTGGTGCAAAACGTAAAAATTTCCAACCATGATGACGCTCGCTCGGTAATGCGTCATAAACCACATCAAATTTTGGATCTTTTAATTGGGTATCAATATTTTTAAAGCGAATAATACGATGTACTTCGCCTACGTATAAATCGCCATCTTTAATTGCTATGCCAGAGGGCATATTTAGGCCTTTAGCCACAACAATTTTTTTATCTGCTACGCCATCACTATTATGATCAATAAGCGCATATACGTTGCCCGCTTTACGAGAGCCAACATACACAATACCTTTTTTTGAAACAGCTATTTGACGTGCATTTTCTACATCATTTGCAAATAAGCTTATTTCAAATCCCGGTGCTACGGTGAGCTTATCGAGTATATTTTTCGCCATTACAGGAGCGGTAGTCAGCCCAAGTAACAGCAAACTTCCTAGTAGTTTTTTCATTCGCCTCTCCTAGTGTTAAGCACAGGTAATTAAACGAGTGCCTTGTTACCATGATCTTCTAACCATTGACGACGATCAGGCGATCGTTTCTTAGCAAGCAACATATCCATCATTTCCATGGTTTCTACTTCTTCATCAAGCGTAAGCTGCACTAAACGTCGTGTATTTGGATCCATCGTGGTTTCACGCAGTTGTAACGGGTTCATTTCACCCAGACCTTTGAATCGTTGTACGTTTACTTTTCCGCGTTTTTTCTCGGCTTCTATGCGCGCCAAAATAGCGGTTTTTTCTTGCTCATCAAGTGCGTAATAAACTTCTTTACCAATATCGATTCTAAATAATGGCGGCATTGCTACATACACATGCCCTGTTTTTACTAACTCAGGGAAATGGCGAACAAACAGTGCACATAATAGTGTTGCGATGTGTAGTCCATCCGAGTCAGCATCGGCTAATATACAAATTTTATTGTAGCGTAATGCCGACATATCGGTTGATTCTGGATCAATACCCAGCGCCACTGAAATATCGTGTACTTCTTGTGATGCTAGTATTTGGCCTGACTCAACTTCCCAGGTATTCAAAATTTTACCACGTAGCGGCATGATAGCCTGAAATTCACGGTCTCTTGCTTGTTTAGCAGAGCCACCAGCAGAATCACCTTCCACTAAAAACAATTCGGTACGGTCGTTATCGGCCGCGCTACAATCGGTAAGTTTACCCGGTAAGGCAGGACCTGCAGTAACACGCTTACGCACTACTTTTTTAGCTGCACGCAAGCGAGTTTGTGCATTTGAAATACATAACTCAGCTAATAACTCTGCGGTATCTGTATGTTCATTTAACCATAAACTAAACGAGTCTTTTACAACCCCCGATACAAACGCAGAACACGAGCGTGATGATAGTTTTTCTTTTGTTTGACCGGCAAATTGAGGGTCTTGCATTTTGACCGACAACACGTAGCTACAACGATCCCAAATGTCATCAGGAGTTAATTTCACACCACGAGGGAGTAAGTTTCTAAACTCACAAAATTCACGCATTGCTTCAAGCAAGCCTTGGCGTAAACCATTTACATGCGTACCACCTTGCGCGGTAGGAATAAGGTTTACGTAGCTTTCGGCTATTGATTCACCACCTTCTGGTAGCCATACAACAGCCCAATCAGCGCCTTCAATTGAACTTTTAAATTCGCCAACAAACGGGTCTTGCGGTAATGTTTCAAAACCTTTAATTGCTTCAACTAAATAGTCTTTTAAGCCTGTTTCGTAAAACCATTCTTGGGTTTCTTTTGTTTGCTTATTAACAAACTTAATTCGCAGCCCTGGACACAAAACGGCTTTGGCTTTTAATAAATGATTAAGTTTAGTAATTGAGTAGTTTGGTGAATCAAAGTAGCTAACATCAGCCCAAAAACGAACCGTAGTGCCGGTGTTACGTTTACCGACTGTACCAATTACGTTTAAGTCTTCTACTTTATCGCCGCTTTCAAATGCCATTCTGTATTGTTGAGCGTCGCGCCTTACTGTTACTTCTACACGCGTAGATAACGCATTTACTACCGAAATACCTACACCGTGTAAACCACCCGAAAATTGATAGTTTTTATTAGAAAACTTACCACCGGCGTGTAATTTAGTGAAGATCAATTCAACCCCAGGGATACCTTCTTCTGGGTGAATATCAATAGGCATACCACGCCCGTCATCACTTACTTCAAGCGAGTTATCTTCGTGGAGTATTACGTCGATACGAGTAGCATGACCAGCCATAGCTTCATCGACACTGTTATCGATAACCTCTTGGCCTAAATGATTGGGACGTGTTGTATCTGTGTACATCCCTGGGCGTCGTTTTACCGGATCTAATCCATTAAGTACTTCAATGGCTTCGGCGTTATAATTTTGATCACTCATAGTTTTTGTCTTTATATCCGCTAAGGCTCTAATACGTTTTACTAGTTTTATTGTTATATGCGCTAAAGCGTTAATATAGTAACTAACCTCAGTTCAGGCTAACTAGTTTTACGTGATTTTAAGAAAATCTACAATACTTGCAAAGGTGCGTTCAAATTCAACGTAGCTATGATCGCCACCAAATTCTATCAATTGCTTGCATTGCGAATAATATTTTACTGCGTGTTGAAAGTTCAACACTTCATCGCCTGTTTGCTGTAATAAGTACAGTAACTCAGGGTATGCTAATTTATCTACAGCGAGTAATTTAAGTGCCTCAATATGACTGTTATTTAAATCGTAATGATAATCTTGATACGGATTATAATTAGGTCCAAGTAACGACTGTAATAAATTATAGGGTGCGACCGCGGGATTAATAACCACTGCAGGAATTTGATAACGCTGCGATAAATACGTGGCAAAAAAACCACCTAACGAGCTACCTAATAAAACGGTATTTGGCGTTAGTAATTGTTCAAGCTCAATTATAGCTTGTAGGGGCTCGTGGTTTAAGTTCGGTACACAATAATCAACGTCATAGTTTGCCATAAGCTCACCAAAGCGCACAGCTTTATATGATTTTTGTGAACTATTAAAGCCATGAATATAAATTACGCGTTTAGCCATACTACTTCCGTTTTTACTTCTACTTTATCTTTTTTACTCTTTATATTTAGCGTTCTGTAAGCTGGTCCCGCATTTTTTTGCTCCCACTGTGAAGTGTGCTTTACAAACTGTATTGAGCTGGCTGGGGTCGCATATATGGGCAGCCCTCTAAAACTTTGTTCGTAATCATTGTGCACATGCCCATGAAAAAGCGCAGATACATTATTACTATTAACTAAGATATTTAAAAGCTGTGGGCCATTTTCTAATAAGTGTTTATCAAGGTAGCCGTTTATTGGCAGCGGATTATGATGACAAAATATAACTTTACTATTATTCGAGTTGACTAAAGCGTCCGTTACTTCATCTAAATGCGTGCCAGTAACCCATCCTGCGGGCGTGGGCCCTTTAGAATTAATAAGAAGTAGCTCAATCCCATTAGCAATAATATGTTTAGCCGAATTTATTTGCCCACCACTTATGCGATTAAGCATTGCTAATTCATCATGATTACCTGGCACCCAAAATACAGGACAAGTAATGTCACTGGCATTTATAAGTTCACTAAATAATAAGTACGATTCAAAACTATGATCTTGTGTTAAATCGCCACCAAAAATAATGCAGTCTATTGATTGTTTTGCTATGTGTGCCAAGGCTTGTTCAAAATGATCTGCGGTATTTACAGTAAAGTACTCACCGCTTTTGTCTGCAAATAAATGGCTGTCAGTAATATGCGCAATGCACAAAGATGATTTATCAAATGTATATGTATCATCAAACCAAGCCATTATTTACATCCCAATTTAATGTTGCTTGCCCGTGCTCTACACAGGCCACTAACCAGTCGTATAAAAAAGCATTAAGTTGATACTTTTCATCTTTTTGATGCATTTTAGGGTTAGGGTATCCATAAGATGGTTTTATGCGTTGATGGTAATCGTGGTGAACAATTTCAGCCACTTTGGCATCGTGATACATGCGTACCGTTAAATACAGCGGCGTAATCCCTTTAACCATTCCTGTTAGCTGCTTAATTGAAATATCCATAGTGTATTTAGCGCTGCCATCAATTTTTGTAGCAAACTCACTGTTGCCAAGTTTAACTTCACGAATGCTTCCTATATTGCGCTCGCTCGGTAACAACTTTAATAGTCGCACATAGTTATGCTCACAAAGTGTTAAATACTTTGGGAGGCTCTGAATATATCGCTTTGTTGCTAATTGTGCTGTCAAAGTACCACCATAATATTAGTAAGAGTTTATGCCCATTTACTTGCCATTTTTTCACGATTAAGCGCAAGCCACTGCATACAAATAACCGTTGCCGCATTATCCATTTCACCGTTATTGAGGCGCATTAGCGCATCATCAACTGATAGAATGTGAGTTTTTATATCCTCGCCTTCAGTTTCAAGACCATATACACCTGATTTCACTTGGCTTAAGTCAGTACGCGCTAAATACAAATGCAAGCGCTCAGTTGTACCACCAGGGCTTGATAGGTATGAAAGCATAAATTCAAGTTCAGTTAATTCAAGCCCAGCTTCTTCATACGCTTCTTTTTTTACAACTGATTCGTAATCCGTACTGCCGTCTGTCATTCCGGCTATACACTCTAGCAGCCAAGGCGAATGCTTGCTTTTAATAGCGCCAACACGTATTTGCTCAATTAAAAGAACAGTATCTGATATTGGATCGTAAGGGAGTACTGCAATTGCATCGCCACGTTCTAATATTTCTCGACTAATTAATTTAGATTTTCCACCCGCAAAAAGAGCATGTTCAAACTGGTATAAATCAACCTGAAAAAAACCTTTATAAAGGTTTTTTATTGGCTTTAAATTCACATCTTTATGTGTAAATTGAACGAGCTTTTTATCAACCACGTACATACCTCCTACTTATCTAAAGCTTTAAAATGCGTTAATATATTCTGTTACACTTGAACATACTGTTTTACTAATTATTTTTTTTGTTATGCGGTAAAACAGGTTAACATGCTTTTAGTACAAAAATTGTCTAAGGACCGAACCCCACATGAAAAAGAACATTCTTGCGGCGCTAGTTAGTTTATCATGCGCATTAGGTGCAACAGCAGTGAAAGCTGAAGATTTACTACAAGTTTTTGAAATAGCGACAGCTAACGATCCTACTGTTTTAAAAGCAAAAGCCCAAGCCGATGCGCAGTCTTACCAAAGCGATTTGGCGATGAGTGCACTGTTACCTCAAATTGGTTTAACTATGGGTTATACAAAAAGCGATGCAACGTCGTACCAAAGCGTTGGCGACTTATCTAACCAAGTAAAAGTTGAAAGTGATACAGACCAATTCTCTCGCGGTGTGAGCTTAAGCCAAACATTATTTGATTTAGGTGCCTGGAATACGTTAGATATTGCCGACAAGCAAGCGCTTCAAGCAAGCGGCCTATACGATGCAGCTAAACAAAACTTAATTGTACGCGTTGCTGAAGGTTATTTTAACGTATTAAGTGCAAGCGATAACCTTGAATTTGTTGAAGCTGAAAAACGTGCAATTGAACGTCAACTTGAGCAAACAAAACAACGTTATGCGGTAGGCTTAACAGCAATTACTGACGTACACGAAGCGCAAGCTCAGTTTGATAACTCTGTAGCTCAAGAAATTATTGCAGGTAATGCTGTAGAAACAGCACGTGAGCAACTTCGTGAGATTACAGGTAAATATCACGAAAAATTAGACTTTTTAAATACAGATACTTTCTCAACAACTAAACCAACTAAGCGCTCAAGCGACTTTGTTAAAGTAGCTGAAGATAAAAATATAAACCTACAAGTGTCTAAAGTAACGGTTGATATTGCAAAAGATCAAATTGAATTAGCAAAAGCGGGTCATTATCCAAAGCTAACCCTAAGTGCTAGTTATGGCGATTCTCTTACAGACAATCAAATAAATGGCGCTAACTTTGATGATCAGCCACGTTCAGACTCAAGCTCTGTAGGGCTTAACTTTAGCGTACCTTTATATTCAGGTGGTGCAACAGTTGCTGCAACAAATCAGGCCCGTGCGTTTTACGTAGGTGCGAGCCAAGACTATGAAACAAATTACCGCGCAGTAACTCGCACAGTGATTACATCTTATAACCAAGTTGTATCAGACATTGCTACTTACAAAGCGCTAGAGCAAGCCGTTGTTTCAGCTCAAAGTGCGCTTAAAGCAACTGAAGCTGGTTTTGAAGTAGGTACTCGTACCATTGTTGACGTACTAGTAAGTACGCAAAATTTATACGATGCAAAGCGTAACCTTGCTGATGTACGTTACCGTTATGTGTTATCTACCCTTCGCCTAAAACAAGCTGCGGGTACATTAACAAGTGAAGATTTAGTTGCTATAAACCAAGGTTTAAAAGCCGCTTAAATCGCATGATTCATGTAGTTAAAAACATTGGAAGCCAGCTAAATGCTGGCTTTTTGTATTTTACAGCGCTTAGCGTTAAACTATCGTTTTTATTCTCAGAGATATTTTTGTGGTCACCTCATCTCCTTTTAAAGCATCTTTTTTGGGCCCTCGATACTGGTTAACGTGGATTGGCGTTCTATTTTTATATTTAATTTCTTGGTTACCGCAAAAACTACAATTGGCAATGGGTAAACAGCTTGGTCGCTTAGTTCATAAATTTATGAAGCGCCGTCGCCATATTGCAGAAGTAAATATTAAGCTGTGTTTTCCTGATATGAGCGCAGCAGATCAAAAAGATCTTGTGCTCAAAAATATGGAAAACACCGGTATTGCAATGGTTGAGACTGGCATGGCTTGGTGGTGGCCACAGTGGCGAGCACAAAAAGCATTAGGGTCTTTTAAAGGGCTTGAGCACTTTGAACGCGTACAAGCGTCTGGTAAAGGTGTTTTATTGCTTGTACCTCATATTCTGCATCTTGAAATGGCTAGCCGTATTATGGGCTTAGAGTGTCAGGGTGTTGGCTTTTATCGCCCTCATAACAACCCACTAATGGAATACTTTACGACTAATGGGCGCCTTCGCTCTAACGAATATTTAATCGGTCGAAAAGATGTAAAAGGTTTACTAAAAGCATTAAAAAATAAAAAGGTATGTTATTACTTACCCGATCAAGATTACGGTCGTAACCGCTGTGAATTTGTCCCATTTTACGCAGTACCTGACGCTGCAACTACAACGGGTACTCTTATGTTTGCAGGCAGTAAAAACTGCGAAACAATGAGTTTAATAACTCGCCGTGATGAAAATGGTAAATATCACTTAGAAATACTGCCAGAGCTTGAAAACTTCCCCAGTGGTGATAATAAGGCTGATGTAACACGTGTAAATCAACGCATGGAACAATCTGTTAATGCCGCACCCGAACAATATATGTGGCTACACCGTCGTTTTAAAACTCGACCTGATAAAAATACCCCTTCTTTTTATAAAAAGTAATGGTATAACAATAATAGGAACAAATAAGGTGGGTAATAATCATGTGGTTTTGGATTAGGCATTTATCATTTGCAGCTGTACTAATAGCACTCGCCGTATACTTTTTGTTGAGTGATGGTTCTTTATTTGATATTAAAAAATCTAAAAATGCAGCTGCCGAAGGATTATCACGTTTTTACTCCTCTATTCGTAACCAAGTAAAAAGTAATAAAGAACGAGATCAATTTGTTTTAAAACTTAAAACACCAGAACAGACCTTAGATAGAGTATTAGCGGAACGTGCGCGAACAGTTGATCCAATGCCGACCACTTGGACTGGAGAAGTTGAACCTAGACGCTTTGAAAATGGCACAACACTTAAAGACGTACTCTATCAATATGCTAAAAATGAAGGTATTGAGCTTTACTGGTATTTAAGTAAAGACTACGTAGTTAAAGATCATTTTAGAGTAGACAGCAACTTTACTTCAGCACTTTATCAAATTGGTCGTGCTATAAATGACGACTTTGAGCATGAGGTTTACACTTACTTTTGCCACAAACAAAGAGCAGCTGTTATTACAGAGTTACCATCAGAATTTGTGCGAACAAACTGTTTAAAGCTAAAGGTTTAAGGGTTTACACGTACAAAAAACCCAAGCAAGCGCTTGGGTTTTACAATTCAATTCAATTCAATTCAATTCAATTCAAAAATACTATTCCAAATATTCGTTACGTTAGTAATATCTTGTAAAAAAGCTTCTCGCGAGATCAATTTGCCTTTTTGATCCAAGCTCAGCACGTGATAACACGAGCGATAATCAATATACGCTTTGATCAACTGCTGTTTTTGCTCTTTAGTAATACAGCCTATATTTGCTGCATCCGTTAATATTCTTACGTTATCTGAGTAAACGGTAAGCTGCTCAAATTCATTAGCGTGTTTAAGTACTAAATATTGCGTAATAAACTCAATATCAGCCATACCACCAACATCTTGTTTTAAGTCAAATTGCTCAGTATTTCCCTTCGCTAGATGGTCGCGCATTTTTTCGCGCATTTTTATTACATCGGCTTTTAACACGGTGTCATCGCGCTGTTGGCAAAGTATATTTTTACGAATTTGTGAAAAACGCTCTATAAGATCGTCTTGGCCCAAAATTAACCGAGCCCGCACAAGTGCTTGATGTTCCCACGTCCATGCTTGAGTTTGCTGATAGTGATTAAAACTCTCTAGATTGATAGCAAGTAAACCTGATGCACCTTCAGGGCGTAATCGCGTATCAAGCTCATACAAAATACCCGATGCAGTACGAGTATTAAATAAATGCATTAAGCGCTGAGCGAGTTTTAAATAAAACTGGCGAGAATCTATCGGTTTTTCACCATTGGTTTGGCTTGAGCCATCATGATTATGTACAAACACCAAATCTAAATCTGAGTCGTACCCTACTTCTAAGCCGCCTGTTTTACCATATGCAATAACAGCAAAACCTTTGTTTTCATCATCAGTGCCAGGGGGCATACCAAAACGCTTAACGGTGTTATGCCATGCAATATTAACAGCTTGATCAACAATCGCTTCGGCCAGTACGGTTAAGTGATCGCTTACTTTCATTACATCAAGAACACCGGTTGCATCAGCAGCAGCAATTCGTAATTGATGCGTTTGCTTAAATTGCCTAAGCGACTCCATTTGCAGTTCTAAATCGTCATGCTCTATTCGTAAAAAATACTGTCTTATTTCATCTTTATAAGCGGTTAATGGTGTCGGCTTATAAAGAACAGCCGGATCTATTAGCTCATCCAGCAATATAGGGTAGCGAGAAATATGCTCGCCTATCCATTTGCTATGACAACACAGTAAAACAAGTTGCTTTAATGCACCTTGGTTTTCGTACAGCAATTCTAAATAAGCAGTACGTGAAATTATCTTATTAAAAATTTGGCAAACCATTGTAAAAGCAGCTGCGCTGGCATTGAAGTCATTTAACTGACTCAATAAAACAGGCATTAATTTATCAAGGGTTTCACGCCCTCGGTTACCTATGTTTACCTTAGACAGTCTTAATTTAAAATCGCTAAGGGGTGTTTGCCATTCATCTCTAGCCTCTTTTAAAAAGCTCACATCACCATGATCCCAAGCACTAATAAATGCGCCTTCACAGGTATCTAGTGGCGCGGTTTCTTCACCAATAACGAGAGCAAACTCACCGTTAACTTGCTTCATTACCTTTTCAATAGTGCTTAAAGTGGCAAAAAAATCAGCTTGTTCTAATAATAAATTTAAGCGCTGCTGATTCAATTCATCATCGGGGAGTGTTTGCGTTTGCTGATCGTCAAATATTTGTAAGTACTGTTCAACTTTTCGCAAATAAAGGTAATTGCGTTTAAGCTCGCTCGCTTCTTGCTCATCTATAACTTGGTTAAGTGCCAGCTCATTTAATGCTTTAAGTAATGATTGAGTTTGTAAATTAGCCTCTCGCCCACCTCGTACCATTTGCAGGGCTTGCACTATAAATTCAACTTCACGAATACCACCAGCGCCTAGTTTTATATTATTAGTTAAGCGTTTACGGCGAACCTCTTGTGCAATCATTAACTTCATTTTACGCAAAGATTCAATCACCGAAAAATCAATATACCGGCGATAAACAAACGGCTTTAAAAGCTTAATAAATTCATCCCAATATTTATTAGGCGTGCCAATTAAGCGCCCTTTTAACATCGCGTAGCGTTCCCAGTCGCGACCTTGTTCTTGATAGTAATCTTCAATGGCATTAAAGCTCATAACCAAAGGGCCACTTTCGCCAAACGGGCGTAGACGCATATCAACCCTAAATACCTGCCCGTCACCGGTGGCTTGGTTAAGTGATGCAATGAGCTTTTGTGCAACTTTGGTATAAAATACTTGGGCCTCAAGGCTTCTGCGGCCACCTTGGGTTTTTGTGCTGCGCGGATATGCAAAAATGAGATCAATATCAGAGGAGTAGTTTAGCTCTTGCCCGCCGAGCTTCCCCATCCCTAAAACCATTAATGGCATTGCTTGGTTTTGCTCATCAAGCGGCTCACCATTTACTTTTGCCACCTGTGCATGCGCCCATTGGTTAGCACTATTTATTAGCATGTCAGCCAGTTGGCTTATGTAATTAATACTATCGGCAATGGGGTTATTACAGCATAAATCTAAAAAGGCGACTTTGAGCCAGTACTTTTCACGATATTGGCGAAGTACTTTATGGCACTGCACTTCATCAATGTCAGCTAAGTTAAGGTTTTTAAAAGGAGAATCTATTGCTCTATTTTGTATTTCGTCTTTGCATAATAGCCAAGTATTTAAATCAGGTTGTGATTCTAAACTGCGCCAAGCAAAGTCGCTTAATGCTAATAACCTTACAACTTCACTTTGTTCACTTTGCTGCGGGTATAACTGTTCAAAGCGCATCAAGCCAAATTTTTGTAATTGAATAGGAAGTTGCTTTACGTTACTCATCAATCCTCTCTTTTATATCATCAATAACCGTACTAGAATGATTAAAACCTAGAAAGGTTAACTTAATTAGGATCACCATGTCATATTTGTCTTTATCTAACACTAGTTTTATTGCGATTGCCATTAGTTTTGCGGTTATTTGCATAACTATTTTTTGTTTACGAGTTGTCACTCAAATCAAAGCAAAACAAGCGCTTAAAGATGAGCTAGCACAACACGACAACTTTGCCATGGGTATTAGTTTTGCATCTGAAATATCAGTTGTTATAGCCACTATGGCTTTCTTATTTGACGAAATAAGCATAAGTACCGCACAGTCAAACCCGTTAAAAGTGTTAATTATTATTATTCTTTTATTCACTTTTATAAAAGTGGGTCATTTAATTCACAGAAAATGGATACTCCACAGGTTTAACGAAGAAGCTGCCATACTAAAACAAAATGTATGTGCTGCATTGGTAGATTCAGGCATGTTAATCGCTAACTGTATTATTGCTCTTGGCTTGTACACGTGGACGCACACCCAAGGATTTAGCAACTTACTTATTGCTTGTGTTAGCTTTTTTACGCTTCAGGGAATGTTTGCACTTGATAGTAAAATACGAGAACACCGTTTTGCAAAAGCAAATCAAGGAGCTTCGCTACAAAGTAACTTTAACCTAGAGAATACATCTATTGGTATAAGGTATGCTGGCAAATCAATAGGTTTAGCATTGGCTGTATATGCTGGTTTATCTAGCGCAGCATTTCAAAACGGTAAAATGGTAGAAAACATATTTACACTCGTTATGCATTGCGGTGTAATGTGGATACTACTTTACAGCTTAACGTATGTGATAAAAGTTATCTCTTTACCAAATATTGATACGGCTCTTGAAATAGACCATCAAGATAATATTGGGGTAGCATGTATAGAGTTTGCTGTTTTTTGTGCTATAGGCTATTTACTTATTAGCATGTTTTCTCTTTAGACCTTTTTACTAAAATACAGCCATTAAAAGTCTGCATTTAAGTAATAATGGTAATTACTTAAATGCAACAAGGTCCTAGCTCTATGCCACTTGAAATAACGAATTACTTGTTAATTGACATAGACAACGAATTTAGCCGAGCATTTGCCGAATACTATGTAAATAATAATGGTAAAACAAAAGCGAGTACGCTTATTGCAGCAGGCAGTAATACCCGCCAGTTAGTAAAAATGATGTTTGACGAACTTATTAAAGACTATAGTTATTGCGACCTTGAAAACGAAATAAGCGTTTCTGAATTAATTAACTATCTAAAAGAGCATCACGATTTACACGGAGTCCTTTTTAATAGTACCGATTACTTACTAGCAAGCGATAAACAACGCTTTATTTATAACTCGTTACATGAAAAGCGCTTTTTAATAAGCCTTGATGATACAGGCTATACACTAAGCCTAGTTACTGACGAGACGTTAACGGAACCTTCGCAAAATCACCACGATATAGCGCACACACCACAAGATTTAATAGATCTTGCAGAGCAACTTAATAAAAATAAATAATTGCGCACAGCTCCCAGCTTACTTACCATAGCAGTATATATCTTTACGCTAAGTAATAAGTGACGCCCTATGCGAGTTCCTCATATTTATCAAACATCGAGTATTGCCCTAAACACCCCTGTAACTTTAGATGACGATGCTGCAGGGCATATTGGCAGAGTGCTGCGCATGAAAGTAGGCGAGCATGTATCTATTTTTAATGGCGAAGGCGGCGAATACCTTAGTGAAATAATTGAGGTAACAAAAAAAACAGTCGTCGTAATGCCGTTAGAGCTTAATCCTCATGATGTAGAATCCCCGCTTAAAATTCATTTAGGCCAGTGTGTATCCCGTGGTGATAAAATGGATTTTACAATTCAAAAGTCAGTTGAACTGGGCATTACCGAAATCACCCCTATTTTTAGTCAGCGCTGTGGCGTGAAACTAATGGGCGATCGTCTTGAGAAAAAACACCAACAATGGCAAAAAATTGCAATAGCAGCGGCAGAGCAATCTGGGCGTAATTTTGTGCCAACTATTCATCCCCCTGTAGATTTAAAACAATGGCTTGCACAACAAACCAATGCAATTAAGCTCACTCTTCACCCTCGTGCTGAGCACAGCATTAAAACCATTACGGTACCTAAAGATGGCGTACGCTTTTTAGTCGGCCCAGAAGGCGGCTTTACCGACGATGAAATGGCACTAACTAAACAACTAGAATTTGTGGATATTCGCTTAGGCCCGCGCGTTTTACGAACGGAAACAGCCGCTTTAACGGTCTTAAGTGCATTACAACTTCAATTTGGCGATTTAGCTAATTGAAATAACTAAAAGCACCCTCATATAAACAGTAACATTTATAGTAAGGCACAGCGCATGGCAATTAAGTTAGGTATTATTTCAGATCCTATTAGTGGATTTAACATCAAAAAAGACACCGGTTTTGCAATGATGATGCAAGCGCAAGAACGCGGCTACGAAATTTATTATATGGAGATGGATGATTTATCTCTTCGTAAAGGTAAGTCGTACGCTACAGCGTCTAAAGCGCAAGTGTTTAATAATGCAGAAAAATGGTACGAGCTTGAAGAAAAAGCCACTATAGCCCTTGCCGACCTTGATGTTATTTTAATGCGAAAAGATCCTCCTTTTGATACCGAATACATTTACGCGACGTATATTTTAGAGCGTGCAGAACAAGAAGGTACGTTAATAATTAACAAGCCACAAAGCCTTCGCGATGCTAACGAAAAGCTATTTACAGCATGGTTTAGCGAACATACGCCAGACACACTTGTTACACGTAGCCAAAAACAAATTCGTGAGTTTTTAGCCGAGCATAAAGACATTATTTTAAAACCCCTTGATGGCATGGGTGGCGCATCTATTTTCCGCCTTAGAGAAGACGATGCCAACATTGGTGTAATTTGTGAAACGCTAACCGAGCACGGCAGCCGCTTTGCTATGGTGCAAAATTACATCCCAGAGATCAAACAAGGCGACAAGCGCGTATTGGTTATTGATGGTGAGGTTATTCCGTATTGTTTAGCGCGAATTCCACAAAATGGTGAAACACGCGGTAATTTAGCTGTTGGCGGTCGAGGCGAAGCGCGTCCACTTAGCGAGTCAGATTTAAAAATAGCGCAAGCGGTTGCACCAACGCTTAAAGAAAAAGGCTTAATATTTGTAGGTTTAGATATTATTGGCGATAAATTAACTGAAATTAACGTAACTGCACCAACGTGCGTGCGCGAAATTGAAGCTGCTTATGATATTTCTATTACAGGTATTTTGTTTGATGCCATTGAAAGAAAGCTAGATAAATAAATAAATAAATAAGTATCTACCTATCGTTATTAAAAGCACTTTTGTGTCATAAATTTTAATATAGTTGTTAACTATTAATTTTTAAACTGTATGAAAGTGCTTTTTTAGTTTTAAAAACAAAGGTATGTGCCATACTCAAAGTTCATTAACTAAAAAGGGTGAAATCTATGCAGTCATTAGAAAATCATTTTTTAATCGCGATGCCGTCGATGCAAGACCCTTTTTTTAAACGTGCTGTTACCTATATTTGTGAGCACAATGAAGATGGGGCTATGGGCTTGGTAATAAACCAACCTATTGATGTTACTGTTGGCGAACTTTTAGATAAAATAGAAATTGACAACGACAAAACTCAAAACGCAGCAAAAGTAAGTGTGTTTGCAGGCGGACCCGTTAAAACTGACCGTGGTTTTGTTTTGCACTCTCCCCAATCAGGTTATTCAGCAAGCCAAAAACTCAGTAGCGATATTATGATCACTACCTCAAAAGACGTTTTAGCAAGCTTAACTACCGCACAAGCACCTGAACAATTTATTATTACATTGGGTTATTCAGGATGGGAGCAAGGACAACTCGAAAAAGAGTTACTTGATAACAGTTGGTTGATCATAGAAGCCGATCCGAAGATCATTTTTGATACCCCCGTTGAAAAACGATGGGAAAAAGCAGTTTCAATGTTGGGCTTTGATATTAGCCAACTCAGCCCTGAAGCTGGTCACGCATAATAGTAACTTAACCCTTAGCAAACTTAAACAAGATACACATGACAAAAAAATCGCTTAAGCCGCAAGGCGAACGCACTGTAATGGGCTTTGACTTTGGCACCAAAAGTATTGGTATTGCTATTGGGCAAGAGCTAACAGGCAGCGCCTCTAGCCTTAAGGCTGTAAAAGCACAAGATGGCATTCCTAACTGGGACCATATTGCTGTACAAGTAACCGAATGGCAGCCTGACTTAATGGTTGTTGGCTTACCACTAAATATGGATGGAACGTCACAAGAGGTTACCTTTAAAGCAAAAAAGTTTGCCAACAGATTACATAATCATTATGGCATTCCTGTGCAAACACAAGACGAGCGTTTAACGACTGCAGATGCTAAAGCGCGACTTTTTGAAAGTGGTGGCTATAAAAACTTAGGCAAAGGTAACGTAGATAATATGTCTGCGGTTATTATTTTAGAAAGTTTTTTTGAGTCTAGTTACGGTGAATAAACAGGCTATATAAATAACCTGTTATATAAATAAAAAGCGCCAATTGGCGCTTTTTTTATATTAAGTATTTATATTTATTACTTTTTAAATTATTGATCGCTATTTTTATCGTCAAGGCCATCAATAGTAACGCCTTGTAAAAAGCCCGCACCTTGCTGCTCGTTATTGCGCAGTTTAATCATTAAACGTAAATCATTTGGCGAATCAGCATGATGCAGTGCATCAGCGTAATTAATTCGCTGCTGTCTATACAGCTCAAATAATGCTTGGTCAAAGGTTTGCATGCCCATTTCTTTCGATTTAGCCATTGCCTCTTTAATACCACCAATATCACCGTTTTTAATCAGTTCAGCAACCATTGGTGAGTTAAGCAATATTTCAATAGCTGCAACACGGCTTTCACCATCAGCAGTCGGTACTAATTGCTGGGCCACAATTGCACGTAAGTTAAGTGCTAAATCGTACTTAAGCTTATCGTGTTTTTCTTTTGGAACTAAATGCATAATACGGTCAATCGCTTGGTTAGCATTATTAGCATGCAGTGTTGCAACACATAAATGACCTGTTTCGGCAAAGCTTAGTGCGTATTCCATAGTTTCTTGAGAGCGAATTTCACCAATCAAAATTACATCGGGAGCTTGGCGTAATGAGCTTTTAAGTGCTGACTCAAAGCTTTCGGTATCAAGCCCTACTTCGCGTTGAGTAATAATACTTTTGCGATGCTCATGAACAAATTCAATCGGATCTTCAATAGTCAGTATATGACCACGTTGATGTCGGTTACGGTAACCAATAAGTGCGGCTAGCGAGGTTGATTTACCCGTGCCAGTACCACCGACGAACAAAACAAGGCCACGTTTAGACATAATTACATCGGTAAGAATAGAGGGGAGCCCGAGTTCACTCACATCAGGTATTTGCGTCACAATGCGGCGTATAACCATACCTGCTTTATCGCGTTGCCAAAAAGCAGAAATACGAAAACGCCCTTCGTCGGTGGCAATCGCAAAGTTACATTCTTTCGTTGTATGAAACTCTGCTTTTTGCTTTTCGCTCATTGCAGATTCTACTAACTCAAGCGATTGCTCATCAGTAAGCCTATCGTCACTTAGGGCTGTTAGCTCACCGTTTATTTTTGCGCTTACAGGTAGCTGACTCGATACAAATAAGTCAGAACCTTTTTTCTCAATCATGATGAGTAAAAAGTCGTTTAAAGATAAAGCCATAATAGTTTCTTACCCGCCAAATTGTGTTTTGTCTTGTGCTTTTTCTTTCGCTGCCGCATTTGTAACAATGCCGTGATTAACTAAATTAGTTAAACATTGATCCATTGTTTGCATGCCCACAGACGCACCGGTTTGAATAGACGAGTACATTTGTGCAATTTTATCTTCACGAATTAAGTTACGAATAGCAGGTACTGCAATCATAATTTCGTGTGCTGCAACTCGCCCGCCACCAATCTTTTTAAGCAGTGTTTGCGAGATAACAGCACGCAAAGATTCAGATAACATTGAACGTACCATTGATTTTTCTTCACCTGGGAATACATCGATAATACGGTCAATAGTTTTTGGTGCAGATGTTGTATGCAACGTGCCAAACACTAAGTGGCCTGTTTCAGCAGCGGTCATTGCAAGACGAATTGTTTCTAAATCACGTAACTCACCGACCAATATTACATCTGGATCTTCACGCAATGCACTACGTAGCGCGTTTGAAAAGCTATGAGTATCGCGATGTACCTCACGTTGATTAATAAGGCTTAATTTATTATCGTGAACAAACTCGATTGGATCTTCTATTGTTAGAATATGGTGATGTTTATTTTGATTTATATAATCGACCATAGCGGCAAGTGTTGTTGATTTACCAGAGCCCGTTGGGCCTGTCACTAACACGAGTCCACGTGGGGTATCGGAGATTGTTTTAAAAATATCTGGCGCACCTAAATCATCAAGCGTTAACACTTCACTTGGTATGGTACGAAATACCGCAGCAGGCCCGCGATTAGAGTTAAACGCATTCACACGAAAACGTGCTAAATTAGGCACTTCAAACGAAAAATCCACTTCGAGATTTTGTTCGTAGTCCTTGCGTTGATTATCGTTCATAATATCGTAAACCAGACTGTTTACGTCTTTGTCTGCAAGGGCTGGTATATTAATGCGGCGAACATCACCGTCTACGCGTATCATAGGTGAAACACCCGACGATAAATGTAAATCGGATGCTTTGTGTTGCACACTAAACGCTAATAATTCGGTAATATCCATTTATGACTCCACAACTAACTGATAAATATATGGTTACAATAGCAGAACGACTCACATCCGCCTACGCTAGAATTGCAGACGCGGCAAAAATTGCACAACGAAACACTAACGAAGTCACTCTACTGGCAGTGTCTAAAACTAAACCAAGCGAAGATGTTATTGCAGCTTATGAGCATGGTCAGCGCGAATTTGGTGAATCTTATGTTCAAGAGGCTATAGATAAAATAGCTCAACTACAGTCATATAGCGACATCATTTGGCATTTCATTGGCCCTATTCAATCTAATAAAAGTGCTTTAGTGGCTGCCAACTTTGATTGGGTGCAAAGTGTTGATCGCATAAAAATAGCGAAACGATTAGATTCCCAGCGCCCAGACGATAAACAGCCTCTTAATATACTTATTCAAGTAAATATAAGTAATGAGGAAGCGAAGTCGGGTTGCCACCGCGATGAAATAGATGAACTTGCCGATTTTATTAACCAATGTGAGCACTTAACACTTCGAGGTTTAATGGCTATTCCCGCTAAAAGCAACGATCTGGATACGCAAATTCAATCTTTTGAGCAATTACAAACTTGCTTTGATAAACTAAAGACCCAATATCCTCAAGTAGATACTTTGTCGATGGGTATGAGTAACGATGTTGAAGCTGCCATTAGTGCAGGCTCAACCATGGTAAGGATCGGCACAGACATTTTTGGAACACGAACTTAAAAGGTGATAACAGATTTATGTCAGATAAAAAAATCGCATTTATAGGCACAGGTAATATGAGCTACGCCATTATTGGTGGCATGGTAAAAAACGGTTTTAACGCAAGTAACATTATTGCGACTAACCGCAACCAAGAAAAGCTTGAAAAGGTAGCAGCCGATTTCAAGGTGCAAACCACCAGTGACAATAACGAAGCCCTGCGCGATGCTGATGTAATTGTTTTGTCTGTTAAACCACAAATGATGGGCGATTTATGTAAATCGTTTCAAGAGTCGGGCGTAGATTTTAGCGATAAACTGTTTATTTCTGTTGCTGCTGGCTTAACTGTAAAACGTTTACGTGAAATGCTAGGTCAAGACGTTAAAATGGTACGTTGTATGCCAAATACACCGTCTTTATTAGGCCGTGGTGTATCAGGTTTATATGGCGCGGGCGAAACACAAAGCGAACACGAATTTGTACAACAAGTTTTTGAATGCACGGGCATTGTTGTATGGGTCGAAAAAGAATCACAAATTAACGATATTATTGCTGTGACCGGCTCATCACCTGCTTACTTTTTCTTATTTATGGAAGCCATAGAAGAAAAAGCCAAAGCGCTGGGCTTTAATGATGAAGACGCTCGTCGTTTAGTACAACAAACAGCCCTTGGCGCCGCCGAAATGGCACTTAGCCAGCCTGATATTAGTATTTCGCAACTACGTTCAAACGTAACATCTAAAGGCGGTACTACTCACGCAGCTGTTGAGCACTTAAAAGATGAAGGCTTAACTAAAACCGTTGGCGATGCAATGGATGCGTGTATTGCGCGTGCAGAGCAAATGGAAAAAGAACTTTAAAACCACTTTTTTATTGAAGGTTACACTATGAATGCCATGCAATTTTTAATCAGTACCCTGTTTGATTTGTTTTTAATGGTGGTATTACTGCGCTTTTGGCTGCAGTGGGCAAAAGCCGACTTTTATAATCCAATGAGCCAGTTTGTGGTTAAAGCCACTTCGTTTGCGGTAAAACCACTGCGTAAAATCATTCCGGGATTTGGCGGACTTGATTTAGCATCTCTGTTGTTGGCATTTATAGTGGCTGTAGCCAAAATTAGTACTTTAATGCTTGTTATATATAATGCGTGGGCAATACAGCCTGTAATTATACAAGCACTTATAACGGTACTAAAAGAAGGCCTTAACTTAGTTTTTTGGGTACTTATTATTCGCGCTATTTTAAGTTGGGTTAGCCAAGGTTATAACCCTATAGAAGCGGTTTTCCATCAGCTTACTGAACCAATGCTAAAACCAATTCGTAAAATATTGCCATCAATGGGTGGCTTAGATTTATCAGTTTTAGTGCTTATTATTGGTATTCAGTTTTTGCAAATGCTGCTTATGGATTTTTTAGTCTAATATGGATTTTTTAATTAGAGGCCCAAAGGCCTCTTTTTTATATGTTTTGAGGAATACATAATGAACCGTTTAATTAAGTTTTGTTTTATTGCTTGTTTAGCATTTGCATTTAACGCGCAAAGCGAAGAAATGCAAGGCGCACAATATAAAGAGCTTGGCCCTTGGCAAGTGCATTACATCGCCTTTCCTTCTACCTTTATTCAGCCAAAAATAGCAAAAGCGTATGGCCTTGAGCGAAGCGGATACAAAGGCATTGTGAATATTTCTGTTTTAAAAAATGATGCCGAAAATACAGCCCAAACAGCAAAGCTTACTGGCACAGCTAGAAACCTACTTGGCAATAAACAAACGCTTACTTTTAAAGAAGTAAAAGAAGGTGATTCAGTTTATTACCTTGCCCAAGTTGATTATACCAACGAAGAGATTTTACGCTTTGAGATTGAAATACAACAAAGTAATCAATTTCAAAAATTACAGTTTCAGCAAAAATTTTACGTAGATTAATAACATGACCAAAACTTTAGTACTTGCTACAGGTAACCCTGGCAAAGTAAATGAGCTAGCTAACATGCTAAGCCCTCTGAATATTAATGTAGTTCCACAGAGCGATTTTAACGTAGGTGAAGTTGCCGAAACCGGCACTACCTTTGTTGAAAATGCCATTATTAAAGCGCGTCATGCCGCTAAAATTACTGGCATGCCTGCTATTGCCGATGACTCAGGTTTAGAAGTTGATGGCCTAAATGGCGCACCCGGTGTTTACTCTGCCCGTTTTGCAGGCCCAGGTGCCAGCGATCAAGATAACATTGATAAGTTACTCGTAGACTTGGGTAATAACCCTATCCGTAGTGCTCGTTTTTGGTGTGTACTGGTATTAATGCGCCACGCAGATGACCCTACCCCCCTTATTTGCAGTGCAAGCTGGGAAGGCGAAATTACGCTCACTCAAAATGGCAGCGGTGGCTTTGGTTACGACCCTGTATTTTTTGTAGCAGAGAAAAATTGTACCAGTGCTGAGCTTACAAAAGAGCAAAAAAATGCAGTGAGTCATCGCGGCCAAGCACTACAAAAACTATTGCTAGAGCTACAGCAAAAAGGCGGCCTGTGAACCTTCCACCACTGAGCTTATATGTGCACGTACCTTGGTGCGTGCAAAAATGCCCGTACTGCGATTTTAATAGCCACGGACAAAAAGGTGAAATACCTGAAGCTGAATATGTTCAGCATTTAATTGATGACTTAAAAGCTGATTTGCACTTAGTGCAAGGACGTAAAATTCACAGCATCTTTATTGGTGGCGGTACTCCGAGCTTATTAACTGGTGCGGCTTATACTCGTTTATTAAATGAAGTTGACAACCTAATTGGTCTTGAAGAACACTGCGAAATTACCCTTGAAGCCAACCCAGGTACAGTAGAAACAGGTCGTTTTAAAGATTACGTAAAAGCAGGCATTAACCGTATTTCTATCGGTGTGCAAAGCATGCAAAACGACAAGTTAAAAGCACTTGGTCGGATTCATGGCAGCGACGAGGCAAACTATGCCGCGCAACAAGCTAAAGAAGCCGGTTTAAATAGCTTTAACCTTGATTTAATGCATGGCTTACCAGGGCAAACACTTGACGATGCACTGAGCGATTTAAAGCAAATAATAGCGCTCGATCCACCGCATATATCTTGGTATCAACTAACTATTGAACCCAATACTCAGTTTGCTTCAAAACCTCCTACCTTGCCACAAGACGAAATACTGTGGGACATTCAAGAGCAAGGGGTCGAGTTACTAGCTCAAGCAGGTTACATACAATACGAAATATCGGGCTATGCAAAACCAGGCTATCAGTGCCAACATAACTTGAATTATTGGCGTTTTGGCGATTATCTCGGTATTGGTTGCGGCGCGCATGGTAAGGTTACTGATGCAAATACAGGGCTTATTACGCGTACTGAAAAGGTTAAACACCCACGCGGCTATATGGATTTAATTAAACCGTATATGTATAAAAGCTGGCATGTAGAGCAAGACGATTTAGCGTTTGAATTTTTTATGAATCGCTTTCGCCTTGTTGAGCCTTGCCCAATTAATGATTTTAATAAACTTACAACACTGCCACTGCAAAGTCAGCAAAGTGCATTAAACCAAGCAATTAATAAAGGTTTATTGACTCAAACAGACAGCCATTGGCAGGTAAGCTTAAAAGGTCATCGCTTTTTAAATGACCTGCTAGAATTATTTGTGTAGCCCCCAGCGCTACACAAAAAATAAATATAAAATACCCTAATGGGTTTCTAACAACAAAAGGGAAAACAATGCGTAAACTTACTTTTATTGCGGCCGCAGTAAGCGTTGCACTACTTGCTGGTTGCCAGCAAACAACACAACAAGCGACTTCAGCTCCTATTGCACAAGCAGTTCAATCACAACAAAGTGAAATAGACAAAGCCAATGCATTTTTTGAAGATACATTTAACCGCGACGTAATGAGCAGTCCTGTATATCAAACATACATGGGTATTAAGCAAGATTACGATAAGTGGGATGATGGCAGCGAAGAAAGACAGCTTAAAGATTTAGCGCAAACAAAAGCTGACCTAGTTGCACTAAAAGCAATCAGCCGTGATTTATTAGATGATGCAACAAAAGTTAGCTACGACTTAAAAAAACAAGATCTTGAAAGCTCAATTGCTGACTTTAAATGGCGCTACCATAATTACCCTGTGAACCAAATGTTTGGTACGCATTCTATGATCCCTGCATTTTTAATTAATCAGCACTCAATTAGTAATGTAAAAGAAGCTAAAGACTACATTTCACGTTTAAATGGTGTAACTGGTGTTATTGATCAGCTTATCGTTGATTTAACTGTACGTGCAGAAAAAGGCATCATAGCCCCTAAATTTGTATTCCCGCATGTTATTGATTCAAGCAAAAACATTATTCACGGTGCACCGTTTGAAAAAGGCGATGATTCTACATTGCTTGCTGACTTTAAACGTAAAGTAACAGCGCTTGAAATTAGCCAAGACGAAAAAGACTCGTTAATCAGCGATGCATCAGATGCATTAAAATCAGCTGTTAAACCATCTTACTCTAAGTTAATTAATTACCTTGCACAGCTTGAAAAACGCGCAGATGATCGCGATGGCGCATGGAAATTACCTGATGGCGAAGCGTTTTATAACAACGCACTTAAGCGCACAACTACAACAGATTTAACTGCTAAAGAAATCCATGCAATTGGCCTATCTGAAGTGGCACGTATTCATGATGAAATGCGTGAAATTAAAGACAAAGTTGGCTTTAAAGGCGACTTAAAAGCGTTTATGCAGTTTATGAAAACTGACAAGCAATTTTACTACCCTAATGATGCACAAGGTAAACAACGCTACCTTGATGAAGCCACTGGGCTTATTGATACAATGAAAACGCGTTTAGATGAGTTATTCATTGTTAAACCAAAAGCAGGTTTAAAAGTAAAAGCGGTTGAAGCATTCCGTGAAAAAGCAGCAGGTAAAGCATTTTACCAACAGCCAGCTCCTGATGGTTCACGCCCAGGTGTTTACTACGCTAACCTTTACGATATGGAAGCAATGCCAACGTATCAAATGGAAGCGCTGGCATACCACGAAGGTATTCCGGGACACCACATGCAAATAGCTATTTCGCAAGAACTAGAAGGTATTCCTAAGTTCCGTAAGTTTGGTGGCTACACAGCGTATATTGAAGGCTGGGGTTTATACTCAGAGTTCATTCCTAAAGAAATGGGCATGTACTCAGACCCTTACTCAGATTTTGGTCGTCTTTCAATGGAATTATGGCGCGCATGTCGCTTAGTTGTTGATACGGGGATTCACGCAATGAAGTGGACTCGCCAAGAAGGTATTGATTACTACGTAAATAACACGCCTAATGCAACATCTGACGGTGTTAAAATGGTTGAGCGTCACATTGTAATGCCTTCACAAGCAACAGCTTATAAAGTGGGTATGCTTAAGATTTTAGAGCTTCGTGAAGAAGCTAAAAAGCAACTTGGTGATAAATTTGATATTCGCCAGTTCCACGACGTAGTGCTTAAAAATGGTCCTGTACCACTTAATGTACTAGAAAACTTTGTTAATGAATGGGTAGCAAGCAAAAAGGCTTAAAACCAATTTAAACAATTGCTTTAAATATGAAAAGGTCGCATTTGCGACCTTTTTTGTTTTATAGTAGTAAAAAAGATTTTGGAAATAATAATGGATTTAAGCATACAACTACTTAATGCGCGTATTTCAAAGCAGCAGTTAAATGAGCTCGATAACGACTTTAGGCAGTTAAGCCCTGCTCAGCAAACTTTGCAGCTTAACCATTTATATGACAGCGCCCAACGGTTGAGTGTTAAGTATGACTTTATGCAAAACATAGCAATCCGTATATTAAGTACTAATACAGCACCTTCTCTATTTATTAATCAACTCACTAATATTGACGCATTGAGCTTTTTCACCCCAGCGCTGAGAGTAAATAAAGGCTTTTTAGTACAAGATACTCAAGGAAATAACGTACTGCACAATGTGTTTAAGCATGCCGATGCTACAAAGCTGCCATTTAACTATGTACGCTCTTTAATGTTGTTTGAATCAAATGATGACTTAGTTAAAGCACTCGCGCAGCCCAACTCTCACGGATTAACACCAGTTGCCTGCTACATTGCCTATGCAAATAAACCGAGCACACCGGTAAAGCATGAATTTTCAGCTTTGTTAGCATTAATGGAAATAGAGCAAAAACAAAACCCTAACGTAAAACAGCAGCTTGCCAACGTACTAAAAGGGCAAAAAGTTAACGAGACCACAATTTTACTTAGCGCCGCTTACTTGCAACGCTCAACGGCGCAAGTTGCTCACTTAATCAAGGCGCTTTAATTCACTCACAACTTCTGTACGCACACTGTCTATGGCATGTGTAATAGATTGCGCAGCACTTTGGTGATCAACCATATTTGGCCAATTTGTTTGCCAGACCTTTTGTAAGCCTTTTGTTTTTAAATGTACTTTATCAACGGCTAAGTAGCTTAAGTCATGAATTAAGTTAACTTTAACCCAGCCTTTTCTAGGGCTGCCATCTATTTTGTTATTATCGTAATGTGCGGCAAATACAATAAGCTCAAGCTCGGCTAGTTCTTGTAATATTTGAAAGCTAGCAATGCGTGTATTGTTGTTCTCTTCACTTGCCTCCATCCGCCATGCATTATAACTAAAGCCTATAAACGCAAATACTACGCTCGCTATAGCAGTGAAAAAATACGAACGGGGCGCCAGTACAAACTGACCATATTTAGACTCTGACATATTATTTCCTAGTCATTTAAATAATATTCAACACTGGTTACCACTCTTATGTTTTTTATTTGCGGTGTGTTTGAATCTCGATTACTGATACTAAATTGCCCTTGGCGAGCTGTTTTTATTTTGCCTAATTTTGAATTAGAGTCTTTAGCAAATTTATTAGCGACTTCACGCGCTTTTTCAGTTGCTTCTTGCACCATCGCAGGTTTTACATCATTGAGGCCTGTAAAAATGTATTCAACTTTAGTTTCGTAGCTGTCCTGCACTATCGCGATATCTTGTTTAGCAAGCTGGCTTACTTTACTCAGCGCGTTTTGCACTTTATCTGGCGCATCAGAATAAACAATAATATTTGAACGCACTATGTATCTAAATTGCTGATTTTCATTACTGTATTCACGTGCTTGCTTATCAATAACTGACTGGCTGCCTATTGTTATTTCATCGTCGTCAAAACCATGCAGTTTTAAGAAAGCAGTTACAGCATCATTTTTTTTCTCAACTCGGCTGACTAATTTTTCAAGGTTATTGTCGGCATCACTAAATTGCAGAGGCCAAATTACCGTATCGGCTATTACTTCTCGCTCGGCCAATCCCTTAACCTGCACAGTACGTTCCATCTCTTTTACACTGAGAGCTGTGCTCTTTAAAATAAACCCTAAGCTAATTAAGCCTATACTTAAACAAATAGCCGCTATAACAATGTAAAAACCGGGGGTTTTATTCACAATAATCTCCTTGATTGATATCAATAATAAGCATCTAGACGCTCGAAATAACACAGTAAACAGGGTACATTGAGACTATAAATAACGCAAAATTTAATCAGCCTAGGAAAAACCATGAGCCTTAAGCGCATTACCCAGTTTTTTAACCCAAGCTCAGTGGCCGTTATTGGTGCCTCTAATATATCAACTCGTGCTGGTTTTGTGGTTATGCGCAACTTACTTCAAGGCGGTTTTAAAGGGCCGATAATGCCCGTTACTCCAAGCCATAGCGCAGTACATGGCGTACTTGCTTACCCCTCTATTGCTGACTTACCAAAAGTACCCGACCTTGCTGTTATTTGTACTAACAAAAATACCTTAATTGATATTATTGAGCAGCTTGGAGAGCTTGGCTGTAAAACGGCTATTGTTATTGCAGATGGGCTTTCTGGAGAGCAAAAAAGCGCACTTAAAGCATGCGCTCAAGCCAAACAGGTTACTTTGCTTGGACCCAATTGTTTGGGCTTGCTGATCCCTCATATTGGTTTAAATGCGAGCTTTTCACATACTGTAGCAAGCCCAGGTAAAATTGCATTTGTATCGCAATCAGCAGCAGTATGCTCAACTATTTTAGATTGGGCTAAAAACAAAGAAATTGGCTTTTCATATTTTGTATCGGTAGGTGATTGCCTTGATATAAACTTTAATGAACTACTCGACTTTTTAGGTCGTGATGCTAAAACCAAAGCTATTTTACTCTACATTGATAACATTGAAGATATTCGTGGCTTTATATCAGCAGCAAGAGCTGCGGCCTTTAGTAAACCTGTAATTGCAATTAAAACAGGTAAAACAAGTGCAGGCGCACTTGCAGCCGAAATTCACACCGGCGGAAAGCAAAGCTCTGATGCTGTTTACGATGCGTTATTTCAACGTGCAGGTATGCTGCGCGTAAATGATTTACGAGAGCTATTTGCAGCGACACAAACACTCGCCATGCATCCAAAATTATTAAAAGTAGAGCAACTGACAATTTTAACTAATGGTGGCGGCCCGGGTGTTATGGCCGTTGATGAGCTAATTCAAAGCTCCGGTAAATTAGCCGAGTTGAGCGCTGAAACCCGAAATGCGCTAAATAAAGTAATTCCGCAATCAGAAACCACCTCAAACCCTGTGGATATTTTTGGCGATTCAGCACCTGCGCGTTATAAGCAAGCATTAGAAATTTTACTGCACGCAAAAGAAGTTAAAAACTTACTGATTATCCATACTCCCTCAGCGCTTGCGCCCAGCGAAGACTACGCCAACATTATTGTAGAAACCTTACAAACATTACCCAAAATGGCACGCCCTTACGTTATAACTAATTTTATGGGTGAAGACGCATCTTACGCCGCCAGAAAAGTGTGCTCAAACAACGCAATACCAACTTATAGAACACCAGAGGGTGCTGTTGGCGCGTTTATGCACTTGGTAACGTATCGCCGTAACCAAAAGCATTTAACGCAAACACCTGAGTCGAATACAGATGACGCAAAAATAAATAAAGTAGCAGCTAAAGCGCTTATTAATGAGTTTTTAGATGACGGACAAAGCTACTTACCTACCCATCAGGCAAGCCAAGTATTAAATCACTATGGTATTACATGCATTCAAACTGAGGTGGCTTACACCCCAACAGAAGCCAGAGAGCAAGCCATAGAACTTGGTTTTCCGGTCGCGTTAAAACTTATTAGCCCAAGTATTGCTTCAAAGTCTGAAGTAGGTGGTGTGGTGCTTAACTTAAACGACGCCAACGAGGTTGAACAAACCGCTTTTGCAATGCTTATCCGTATTAAAAACACTTATCCGGATGCTGTTATTGAAGGGTTTTCATTACAAAAAATGGCGCCGCGAGCAGGCGCAAATGAGCTGCGAATTGCAATTAAAACCGAGCCTAATTTTGGTCCTGTTATATTATTAGGTGAAGCAGGCACCGGCCTTGAATATGCGCAAGCCGCCGTTGCTCTGCCTCCACTAAATATGAACTTAGCAAAGTATTTAATTGCCGCAGCGCACGATAAAGGCGTACTAAAGGAGCGCATATTACCCGAAAAAGTTGATAAGTATCGTTTGTGTGCACTGCTAACGCGTATTTCTCAGTTAGTTATTGATCAACCTGACATAAGCTCAATGGAACTTAATCCTATACTTGCCAGTAATGGACAGTTTTTAGTGCTCGATGCCACCATGACACTTAGCCGTTATCAAACTCAGAGCAATCGTAAGCGCTTATCTATTCGTCCCTACCCTATAGAACTTGTTGAAGTGGTAACACTTAAAAACGACACCCAAGCTACGCTCAGACCAATAAAGCCAGAAGATGAACAAGCTCATAAAGCATTTGACGAGTCACTTAATAAAGAAGACAGATATAAACGCTTTTTTGGCGAACTACCACAATTTAACCACGATCAACTCGCGAAAATGACGCAAATTGATTACGACCGTGAAATGGCGTTTATTGTTTGCCAACGCTTTGAAGGTAAAACTCGCACATTAGGTGTGTCTCGCGTCATTATGGACCCCGATAACCTGCATGCTGAGTTTGCCATTGTAGTACGCTCAGATTGCCAAGGCTTAGGGCTTGGTCGCATACTAATGAGTGCTGCAATTAACCACTGTAAACGCCAAGGTGTTGAGTCGATTGAAGGCATAACTTTACCAGAGAATACGGGGATGATTGAGCTTGCCCGTAAGTTAGGCTTTAAAATTAGTCGCGACTTTGAAGAAGGCAGTATTAATATGGTACTTAAACTTAAATAATGAATGAACCACACACTTTAAGACAAAAAATGGCTTGCCTGTTTGAAGGCACAGGCCAGTACCATCGAGCAGGACATATTCTTGATATTGCACTCATTAGCTTAATAATGATTAACGTTGTAGCCATTGTTATTGAATCAATTCCAAGTGTGGCAGAGCAGTATTACAACGAATTCTTAGTTTTAGAAATTGTCTCGGTCGCTATTTTTGCTATTGAGTACTTAGCCAGACTTTGGGCTTGCGTAGATAAAACACAATATGCAGCAATGGAAGGGTCTCATACCAAACGTCGGCTTAGCTATTTTTTCTCCCCTTTGGCAATTGTTGATTTAATTGCGATTTTACCAAGCTTAATGATGTTTTTATTTCCTCTCGATTTACGTTTTTTACGCGTGCTCCGACTATTAAGGGTATTTAAACTCACTCGCTACTCACGCGCCATGCAGCTACTTTTAAAAGCCTTTAACGATGAAGGTAGTTCATTAATGGCTGCTTTTTTTATTATGGCCGTCGTGCTTATTTTAGCTTCATGCGGAATTTACTTAATTGAGCACGACATACAACCCGATAAATTTGGCTCTATTCCTGCGGCTATGTGGTGGGCAATGGCAACATTAACAACCGTTGGTTATGGCGATGTAGTACCTATAACACCATTGGGTAAGTTTTTCGGCGGGGTTATTACACTACTGAGCATGGGAATGGTTGCGATACCTACCGGTTTACTGGCGTCTAGTTTTTCAGAACAAATACGTAAACGCCGCCAATTTTTTGAAGATGCCGTACATGAACAAATTCAAGATGGCACTCTTAATGATACTCAACAAGAACACCTAGAAGAACTACGCTATAAATTAGGCTTGAGTAAACTAGAAGCTAATAAGGCCATTAAAACGCAGTTGAATGAGCATAATAGCCATTTGTTTTGCAGGCACTGCGGTAAAAGGCCTTAAATATGTACTGCTATTATTAATTAAATATATCACTCCAATTGCGATTAATAAGCGGTAGCACTTCGGTATTAGGTACCGGTTTACTAAATAAGTACCCTTGAAAATGCATGCATCCTCGCGCCTTTAAAAAGGCGAGTTGGTGCGAGCTTTCTACGCCTTCAGCTACACATTCTTTACCTAAACTATCTGCAAGCGCGAGTATTGATTGAATAATAGCTTCATCGTCAGAATCTATGCCTATGTCTTGTACAAAGCTTCTATCTATTTTTAATACATCAATAGGAAAACGCTTTAAATAAGTAAGCGATGCGTAACCCGTACCAAAATCATCCATATACAATCTACAGCCCAACTTTTTAAGTTGTTCCATGCTGTGTAGCGCTTCTTTTGAATCACGCATTAATATTGATTCGGTTATTTCAAAAACAATTGCCTCAGACGACACTCCTGAATTACTTAACGCTTTTTTAATTTCAGGAACAAGGTCTTTAAACTCAAAATCAAGAGCCGATAAATTAATAGATAAATACAGGCTAGGTGAGGCTTTTCGCCACTCTTTTAGCTCTAATAAAGCGCGCGCAAAAGTCTGCAGCATAATTTTTGTAATTAGGCCTATACCTTCTGCTGCCACCGAAAACTCTTGAGTTTGCACAAGCTTATTTTCAGGCCAACGCAGCAGTACTTCAAAGCCTTCTGTTTTTTGACTTTCAGCGTTAATGATAGGCTGGTAGTAATTACAAAATTCTTCTTCTTGATACGCTTTAGTTAGCTGAGACTCAAGATGCAACGCTCTTTGAACATGCTGATTCATCTCTTGCTTATAAAACTGATAACGCCCCTCTAAAGAGTCTTTTGCATGATATAACGCTATGCTCGCAGCTTTTAAAAGCGCAGAGCCTTGCTGTGCATCATCTGGTGATATAGCCACACCAATACTTAAATTAACGTTTACAACTTGGCCATTAATCGTAATATTTTGATTCACACAATCCATCAACTTAGTGCATATAATGAGTACTTGTTCGATTTGCTGAATATCTTCCACCAGTACTACAAATTCATCGCCACCAAATCGAGCAACACTATCAGACGGACGCAAGGAGCATTTTAAACGCTCAGCAACTTCTTTAATTAGTTCATCAGCAACTGCATGCCCCAAAGAGTCATTAAAGTATTTAAAACGCTTAATATTTATATGTAATAAAGCAACTTTACATTCGTGCAATTTTGCTTGCTCAAGGGCGTGTTCAACGCGGTCATTAAATAACGTACGATTTGGCAACCCTGTTAATGCATCGTAGTTGGCCAATAAGTGCAGCTCGTTTTCGGCTGATTTTTGTGCGTTTATATCGGTTAAAATAATGACATAACTATTAAGGCGCTGTTCGTTATCGGCCACTGCACTTATTTTCACAAGTACATGACGCGACTCACCACTTGCTAAAACTACACTGTCTTCACACGAAAAGTGTTCTCCAATAGATAGCTTTTGCATTATGCGTAAATAATCAAAACGATTGCTGCGCGATATACCTAAATTTAATGCTCGACTAGATAACGACTCAGCAGAGAAGTTAAAGGCGGTTTGCAGTGATTTATTAGAAGCCCGAATATTTAAATTTTTATCGAGGATAAACACCCAATCACGTGTTTGCTCAAATGCTGCCGTAAATAATAAAGCGTGTTCTTCAAACACCATCTCACGGGTCATATTTGTGTAGGTACCCGCTACTTTTTGTGGCGTTTTATCATCCCACTCAACTACTTTTCCAAAATCTTTATACCAGCGCCAATAGCCTTTTGCATGGCGCAGGCGGTAGGTGCAATTAAAGTAACCTTTATCGGTAGATAAAAACTCAAGCCACTCTAAGCGAAATAGCTGTTTGTCTTGCGGATGAATTTTAGATAAATATTCATCAAGGCTCACGGTTTCATTTTCGTAGCCTAACTCACTCGCTAAGCGAGGTTGATAAATACTTGGATTGCTTGATTCCCAATCCCAAACACCCGATTCGCTACCTTCAAGCGCTAGCTTTAGACGGGCTTCGCTTTCTTTACTTTCTTTATTTGCTGCCAATAAAATACGCTGAATTTTATTACGGCGCATAACCCACATAGCAACAAAGCCAATAAACAGCATGCCGTAAAGCACCATAAAATAAGGTGCACGCCAAAGCGGATACTTTACTTTTATTTTTAAAATAGCAGGCGAGGTATATTCGCCAGTCAGGGGGTCTTTAGCCCAAACTTTTAATTGATAATTACCTGGATTCAATTTTGGAAACAATACACGGTTGTTATTTCGGGTATAACTTTTTTGTCCGTTATCGAGTTGATACTCATAAATGATGCGTTCTTGATTACTAAATGCCATGGCCGAAAATGCAACTTCAAGCCCTATATCATCATGGTTTAACACAACCTCGTTGAGCGGTTGTTTTAAATCAAGCGATAAATCTCGTGACATTAAATCAACTCGCGTAATATTTACGTGATCAATAAGCGACTGATAGTTTTGGTTTTCCATTGGATGAAAATAAGTAAAACCTTTTAAGCTACCATACGCAATATGGCCATCTTTGAGCTGTGCCATGGCGTTGCTATTAAACTCAGCAGAGAGTAGCCCTTCTGATGTAGAAAATTGCTGAAAATGAAGTGTTTCTGGGTTTAATCGCCAAATGCCTTTATGGCTACTCATCCAGATCATGCCATCATCATCTAGCACCATATCGTATAGCAGAGTGCCTAATTTATTCCTTTCTAAATCAATTGTATGGACTAATTGATAGGTAGATGCGTCAAGGCCTATTAAGCCGAAATTAGAAAGTGATATCCACAATATATTGTTGTTATCTATTAAGTAAGAAAGCACACTAATGGCTACGTTTTCATGCTGTTTTGGCACTTTATAAATCATTTTAAGTGCTAAATCACTTGGGTTTACTTGGTATAAAATACCGGCATTAAAAAATAATGGTGAATCTGGTTTATTGCTCAGCGCAGGTAAAAAGCCATGGGCTAAAAAGGGTTCAAATTGATCAAACTGGCCACCCAAACGCGTTATTACTTGAGAATCTATATTGTATATAAATACCCCATGATCTGAGTGCACAAAGTATAGATCGCCATTTGGCATTAATGTAACGCCATGTACCCTACCGGTAATTAACTCCTGATTAGCAGGGTTATGTACTTTAGGTTCGCTAACTTGATGCGTTACAGGGTCAAAAATAAACAAACCACGGTTCGTATAAAGCCATAAATTATTTTTATAAGGCGTTATTTCATATACGGTAAACTCAGTGGTGAGTAAGTCGACTTTGTAATCTTTTAAATAAGCTTTACCAATATTTGTTTTTAAATCAACCTCGGTAATACCGTTATGCGTTGCAAGCCAAAGCTTGTCTTTATATTCGGTAATCCCCCAGATAGAGTGATGCGATAAACCATCCCCCCCGAGCAAAGTGCCATCGACATTATTAAAATGATAGCTGTCATGAGATAAATAAAACGCACCATCAGTCTTAGTCGCAACCCATGTACCACCCGATTTATCTTTAGCCATATCAATAATACTGGTATCGGCAAGTGTGTACTTACTTTGGGCTATTCGAGTGTTTTTAATCATCTCCCCGGTGTTTAAATCAAATTTAAACAAGCCTTTATCGGTAGCTAAATCTATTTTTCCGTGCTCGTTTACTATGCTCCACACATTTAAGTCACTTAGTAATACCTTACTTTCAAAAGGTAAATCTGGGCGTTCAAACATTTTTGATAAGTTACTAATATCAACTTCGTATAAACCTTGTACCGCCCCTACTAACAACTGTTTATTTTCACCTAATGCGAACGACTTAACATTATTTTGGTAAATATGATCAGCCTCACCTTTTAAATGCTGCAGGGGTCTGACTTGCTCTGTGGCAATATCAAATACGTATGCGCCATGGCTTGTACCTATAAATATATAACCATTGTAGGCAAAGAGCTTTCTCACAAGGGTATTTTTATATTTAGCCGGAAGCTCAAAAATAGTTGTGATTTTTCCGGTTGCTATATCAAGCTTTGCAAAGTCGCGGCCTCGGCCAATCCAAAGTGTTTTTTTATCAACGGCCACCATACTAAAAACAGACTGATTGATAATTTCTTCTTCACTGGTAGGTTTTTCTAGAAATTGCTGATATGAATCTGTTACGGGGTCGTATCTAAATAGGCCTGCAAGTAAAGAGGCTATCCAAATGTGCCCTTGAGGGTCTTGGTAAATACGATCAATGATCGCTTCTTCTAATTCACCATTAGGGCCGTTTATTGGAATAACTTGATAGCCATCATAACGATTAAGCCCAGCCTCAGTAGAAAGCCAAAGGTAACCATTAGTGTCGATAAGCATTGTATTAACGTAGCTTTGCGATAAGCCTTCGCTTGGAGATAAACGTTTTACTTGTGCGCCTACTTGGCAACTTAGGATAGTTATTAAAACTACAAAGCAACTAATGATCCCATTAACGCATTTACTCATGCTTATTCCATATTATTATTTATTATTATGGGTACTCTAGAGCGACTATATTTCGATGTTTGTAAGTATCAAAAAGTACTTGTAAAGCAAGAGTATATGTTAACACTTGGTTAAAACCAATAGCACAATATAAATCAACTACGTTTTTATATGCGAAGGTATTAATCATCTTATCTTGCGACTTTAAGAGTGTTGATAATAGCTGTTTAGCAACACCTTTACCGCGATGTTCCAGCGCAACAAACATGGTAGATAAAAATAAGAACTCTGTTTTATCTTGCAGCCTACATGCTGCAACTATTTCATTATTATAGTAAGTAACCCATACCTTATCTTGTTTATTAGCCCGCCCTCTTACATTATGTTTTTTATAAAATTTATTAACGAGTGGAACTTTTAGCCCATCCAGCAACTTAACTATATACATTTTTATATCAACACTTAGCTAAGCATTAGCGCTAAATATTGCTCAAACTTTTGCTTCAAAACCATTTGTTCAGCCATTGGACGGCTATGGATTGTATTATAAACTTGCTCTCTCGTTTTTTTATTTCGCTTAATTTGATACGCCCAAAAAGACGCTTCATAATCTAACTGAATTTGGTATTTTTCTTCACGTGGCAATAGGCATAAATTAAAACTCACAATACTTCCTCATTCGCTTTTAAAATTATTTGATTAACCCCGAAACTGGGCAAGAGGTAATCTCCTTGTTATTATACGCGTCTTATTTTATTTATTTCTGTAGTAATTGGAACTGATAATGAATAGACATTTTAGTATCTTGTTATTATTGGTAAATTTATTTTTTAGTGCCTCTTGTTTTAGTCATCAATACAACCTCACTTTTAATCGTCCGCAAAGTACACCACAAGCTGATTATGCCTTAGAGTTATTAAAGTTAGCATACGCAGATATCGGTTTTAAAATACATATAATCGATTTTAGCCACCAAAATGCTTTGCTAGCTGCAAATAATGGCGTACTTGATGGGCAGTTAGGAAGAGATGCAAGCGTTGAAGAAAATTACGAAAACTTAATTAGGGTCGATTATGAGCTATTTAAGTTTGACTTAGTATTATATAAAAACTGTTTACCTAGCAGTTTAGAACAGCTCGATAGCGTCGCAATTGTTGATGGCTACCCTGTCCAAGAACATTATTTAGCAAGCACACAGTTTGCAGGGAATATTATTAAAGTTAAAAGCATGAATACCCAACTTAATTTGCTTGCTCAGAAAAAAGTACAGGGAGCTTTAATGATTAATTTTATAATGCAAAACAATGAGCTCCCGTCACCTCAAGGTTGCTTTGTAAAAGAAGTGCTGAATACTTATCCGCTTTATCATTATTTAAATAAGCGTAATGAAAACTTGGTAGAAAAGCTTAAAATGTCATTAATTAACTTAACTAACAATGGCACTGTGTACGCACTAAGAGCCAAGTATGGATTAAGCTTTTAAAAGTCGAACCCTTGCTGCTGCGCCTGTGTGCTTGGCACTGCATTTTGCTGCTTTTTTTGAAGATAACGTTTGTAGCGCTGCTGGCACAAACTAAGCACCTTCTTTTTTTGGTCGTTGGTTAAGGTATTCCACGAAAAGCGTTCATCCCGACTACGATAACACCCTTTGCAATACCCTCTGTTATTAACTAAGCAAATACTCTTGCAAGGACTTGGAATATCAAATATTTCAATTTGTTGCATGCATAAGTACCGCCCAGTTGAAGAGGAGGTATTAGTATAGCGTTATTTTTGAGCAAAAAAAAAGCAGCAATTTAATTGCTGCTTAGTTTCATTGAGCTGTGAGTATTAATGTTCACAGCTATTAGTATTTATCTCTGTTTTACGGTGAAATGGCTTAGCGTACATAGCTAGCACTAATGGTTTTAACTCTTCAGGTACACAGGCTAAACGTTGTTCAAATGTCGCTGTATCAGGAGAGTCTATTACCGCATCTTTACAACCACCAGCGATGTAATTGCCTGGGTGTAAATAAAACGAATCAACAATTTGCCTATCAATTGTTTTAGCAAGCTCTTCAGCACTATCACATTTAGATTCAATTGGTTGCCCAAATGCTAAATGCACGTGCCCTTTAGCAGTACTAAAGCCTTCAACAATGCTCGCAATATCTTCACCAGCCGATTTAACGTACTCACCATGGTGTTGCTTGTGGTAAAGCTCTTTGGCTTTAGCAATTGCACACGGCTCATATTGATAAGAAATAGAAACAGGCACTATTTTTAACTCTTTAATATAATCGCCAAACTCTTTCTTTTGTTTACGCCCATTTAATTGCAGCATTTTTAAAAGCGCAGGATCAGTTTGATCAAAACCGTCTTTTGCACGCCCTTCTTTTTGCGCAATCCAAATAGAATTTCCACCGACCACAGAATCGTAAATGTATGACGATAATTGAGTCAGTGCTTTTAACATCTCTTTTGGTGCTTTAGCAGAGCGCTTAACTATAAAGCTTTTATTTAGACGCATAAGCTCAGTAATGTAAGGTATTTGCAATAAATTATCGCCAATAGCAATACGCACTGTTTTCATTTTATGTTGGTATAAACCCCAGTTAACTAATGCAGGATCAAGCACTATGTCTCTGTGGTTTGAAATAAATAAATAGGCCTGGTTAGCATCTAACTGTTCTAACCCAGAAAAGGTAACTTTTGATGTGGTGCGCTTCACTAGTTTATCTAAGTATTGTGCCACTTCATTTTGCACATCTTCAACGGTGCTTACTTTGCCCCATTTTTTGCGTAACTGACTTCTTACCATTGGACGCGCAATAAAAGGCACTGCCGATAAAAAGCGCGGTAAATTATACTTTGCTATTACATCAATAAACGCATCATCGTTAATTAAACGTGTAAGCGACGCCGCAACTTCGTCGTCGTTGTATGGGCGTATATCTGCGTATTTATCTTCTAATTCACTCATTACTACATCTACAATGTTAAAAAACGGTACGCCAAAGCGCACCGTTTATGTCTATATCCGATTATAACTCAGCCAATCTAAAATGCGAAATAACCAAAAAAGCGATTTTATTTTTAGCAACTTGCTTTAAAGCCGAGTTTAATTACCTTCTATGACCATGAGCTTGCTCAAAAGTGCAAAAATCTGATCAGTCTAGCAAAATACCATGTTCTCAATCTGCTAGTGGGCAGACCACTAATACAAAGCCCTCTAATCATTTGGTAGTAATACCATTAACAAAGCCTTTCTTTCGTAGTACCTTAAGCTCGTATTTTAGATTTTTGATGGATCGTAGGCATCTTTTTACGATTTTAACTCTTTCAGATCCACTTATTTTAGGGCTCATAATGAACATTACTATTCTTGATAACGCAACGTTAGCTAAAACGTCTCTTACTGGTATTGAACAACTTGGTAAATTAACGACTTATGAACTTACTAGCCCAGAGCAAGTTATTGAACATTGCCAAGGTGCTGATGTATTAATCACTAATAAAGCCGTTTTAAATCGCGATACTATTAGCAAACTTACACAGCTTAAATTAATTTGTGTAAGTGCAACTGGTACTAATAATGTTGATCTAGAAGCCGCTAAAGAATTTGGTATTGCCGTAACTAATGTAGCTGGCTATTCGACACCTTCTGTTGTTCAACATACGTTTTCTTTAATTACTAACTTACTGGGTAACACACACCGCTATCAGGCGGATTGCCAGCAAGGCGCGTGGCAAAAAAGTGAAATGTTTTGCATACTCGATTACAGCTTTAACGACTTACAAGGTAAAACATTTGCCATTATAGGCGGTGGTACGCTAGGTAAAGGCGTTGCTAAAGTGGCTGAGGCATTTGGCGCAAATGTTATTGTTGCAGAGCGCAAAGGTGTTAAATGTCGCGACGGTCGTACGCCTTTTGAAGACGTCATTAAAACAGCCGATATAATCAGCGTACACTGTCCGCTAACAGATGAAACACGTGATTTAATTGCACTTAATGAGCTTAAAATGATGAAGCCAAGCGCTATAATTATTAATACAGCACGTGGTGGAATTATTAACGAATCCGACTTAGCTACAGCGCTTGAGCAAAACCTAATTGCTGGAGCCGGTGTTGATGTACTAACTAAAGAACCAGCTGAGCTTTCAAACCCACTTGCTAATTACAAAGGTAATAACCTTTTACTTACTCCACATATAGCATGGGCAAGCACCGAATCTATTGTGCGTTTAATTAATGAAGTAAGTTTAAATATTGCTGCATTTAATAAAGGCGAATCACGCAACCGCTTGGTGTAGTGATTTTATTGTAGTAATCAAATAAGCTAAAAAATGGCTGTTTTTACTAATACATTTAATATTTTATTAGATAAAAACAGCTTAACCCACTTAACAAACTGATTAATAACAACTTATAAATATGGTCTACTCTTTGCTTTAATACAGCTAATAACCAATTAAAAATCTTATTAAGGTAAATAAAAATGAAAAAATCACTTTTAGCAGCCGCTTTAATCGCTCCATTTTTAACAGGCTGTGTTATTGCCGTATCAGATGGTGAAGCTGAGACTCATTGGGCTGGTAAGAATTCATCTAGCTGGCAAGCACAACATAAAAATAATCGTGAAGCTATATCAGAGCTAAAAATGGATAGCAGTTACCAATCTGTTTTAACGCAATTAAAAACGCCTAATTTCACAGAGCTATTAAAAAAAGATGACGATGTATACCAAGTACTTTTTTATGTAACTCATAGCAAGCATTCAGATTCTAAAACAACGAAAGATGAATGTACGCCACTTGTATTCAAAAATGATAAGTTAGTGGGCATTGGTGAAACCGCTTTAGGTATGATCACGCAATAGCCAATAAAAAATGTTTGATACAAAAACGCCAATATATGAATATTGGCGTTTTTATATATTAAGTTTTTAGAGCGCAACTATTCTATCTCGCCCTGCATCTTTAGCGGCATATAGGCCTAAATCGGCCTCTTCTAATAACGCTTGCTCAGCATACACTTTACCACTTTGAGTAGTGGCAATACCTATACTAATAGTGATGTGGTCTGCATTTAATGAGCCTTTATGTTCTATATTCAAAGCATTTACAGCATTGCGTAATTTGTTAGCAAACTCCATAGCTTCATGCCTATTCATTCCAGGTAATACAGCTGCAAATTCTTCACCACCATAACGAGCTATAAAGTCACTACCACGTTCACATTGAGCTGCGAGTGCTTGTGCAACATCCTTTAAACATTCATCGCCAGCACGATGTCCGTAGCAATCGTTGTAACGCTTAAAGTGGTCTATATCCATAAGTAACACCGATAGCGGGGTTCCACTGCGTTTACTTCGGCGCCATTCACGAGCTAAGTTTTCGTCTAGGTAGCGTCTATTTGGGATTTCAGTTAAGCCGTCGATTGAGGCTAGCATCTCTAGCAGATCATTTTTTTGCTTTATAAGTAATTGGTTACGAACCCTAACACGCACAATAGAAGGGCTAAATGGCTTGGTGATATAATCCATAGCACCGAGCTCTAGGCCCTTAGCTTCGTCGTCATGGCTACGATTAGCTGATATAAATATAACGGGGATCGATTGAGTTATCGGATTTTCTTTAAGTTGCACAAGCACTTCATAGCCGTCAATTCCTGGCATAATCACATCAAGGATAATTAAATCAACTTGCGCAGTTTTTACAAAGGTCAGTGCTTTTTCACCACTTTCAACTAAGAATACGTCGTGTTCTACTTTAAGTGTTTTTTCAAGTACTAATCTGTTGATTGGATCATCATCTACAATAAGTACTTTAGCTCTTTTCGACATCCCTAGCCCCTACCCCTTTTATAAAAACAATTACCTGTTCTAACTGCATAATAAGCTCTTTCAGTGTTATTTCAACAGGCTTGTTAGTTGTTTTAAGTGTTCTTTCACACAATAAAGCGCAGTGAGACAATCGTCTAAAGCCTAAATTACCTGCTACACCTTTTATACTATGCACTAAGCGTACCAAATCATCCTTATTGGTTGTTTCTTCTATTTGCAATAGCTGGGTTTCGCATAAATTAGCAAATTTACCAATCATTGTATTAAGGAGCTTTTCATCCATACTAAACTGCGTTAATGCGAATGATTTTTCAAAAAAGCTTGGTTTAACTAAGTTTAAATCGGCAATTGCATCAATAAGTACCTTAGCAACAACCGGTTTAGTTAAATGCTTATTCATACCGCACTTTAAAGAACGTTCAATATCAGCGGGTTCACAATGAGCCGTTAAAGCAAAAATAGGCAGTTGCTTTGCGTCAAACTGTTGACGAATTAATGCCGTAGCTTGGCAGCCATCTATTTGCGGCATTTGCACATCCATCAATATTAAGTCAGGCTTTAAAACTTGCAATAATTCCATGCCGATAGATGCGCTTAAAGCGGTAACAACACTTACATTTGCTTGGCGTAATACACTGCTAATTATTTCTAAATTAAGTTGATTATCATCAATGGCTAATACAAGTAGACCCGATATATCAACTTTAGTTTCAGCAGTATTATATATTACGGCATTGGTACTAGCTTTAGGCTGTTGCTGAGAGTTCAAGCTAAATAGCCTTTGTCCCAATGCAGAGGCTTTAACGTGATGCGCAGCTAAATGCTCACTTGTTGGTAAATTAAGTGTGTGCTGATGATTAATAATAATTACCGATGTTTCTTTAGCTGATAACGAATCATTAATTGCTTCAACATTTAAAAGTGCAGGTAAATCGGCCGCATCGATTATTATTTGCTGAGTATTAGAGAGCTTAATTGGGTATTTGAGTACTTCATCTAAATTAATATTAGCAAGCTCTGTATAAGCATTTGTTACTTGCTTAAGCTCTTTACTTTGATCCGATAAAATAGCCAATGTATTAGTCGGTAACATCGTATTTTTAGTGGTATCAACCAAAAAACTAACGCTGAAGTAAAACTCACAGCCATGACCTTTTTTACTCTTTAAAGCAATCTCCCCTCCCATTAATGACACCGCATGTTTAACAATCGCTAAACCTAACCCAACACCATGATGTATACGTGTTGAAGACTCATCACCTTGCGTAAAGGCGTCAAATAAACGCCTCTGATCGGCTTCATCTATGCCCATACCGGTATCAATTACTTTAAAGCAAATATGCTGTTGCTCTAGGCTATCGCTTTCAATAAGTTCCATTTTTAAAGTGATAGAACCTGTTTTTGTAAACTTAACAGCATTTGTTAATAAATTACCTAATATTTGCTGTAAGCGAATACTGTCGCATATCAAATCAGGCGCTATTAACGGGTCAATATCAATAACAAATTCAATGCCTTTTCCTTCACACAATGGAGCCGTTAAACTTTCACAAATATCCACCAGCTCAACCATACTAAAAGATGCTTGTTTTAAATCGGTTTGCGAACTTTCTATACGTGCAAAATCAAGCATTCTATTGAGCATTAGCAACAAGCTTTGTGCTGCATGCTTAGCTTGATCCGTTTGTTGTAATTGCTTTTGCGTTAATCCTTGCTCAATAAGCATATCAAGCAGCCCTAAAACAGCATTAAGAGGAGTGCGTATTTCATGACTTAAATTGGCTATAAAGCGACTTTTAGCAAGGGTTGCTCGTTCGGCATCTAGTTTCGATTTAGTTAATGCGCTCACATCCTGAATGTGAATAACATAATAAGCTGGGTCCCGGTTTTCATCCCATACAAGCGATACACTCAGTTGCAACCAACTTGTTAAGCGCCCTTGAGCAAGCGTTAGGTGGTATACGCGTTTTTTGTCATCTAGCAATTGCGCTAAAGTGCTTTTTATTTGCTGCCATTGAGTATCGTCAAACAATGCTTTTAACTGCTCACCAACCAGTACTGGCTGTTCAGAAAACTGCTTTCTTGCCGCTTTATTTACTTGTAATATTGTGTGCTCAAGCGAGAGTAAAACCACGCAGTTAGCCGCAAATTCAATCGCACTTCTAAATTTAGATTCTGATGCTTTTAAGGCCAATAATGCTTGTTGCTGCTCGGTAATATCGCGACCAATACCCATAGTCCCCAACAGATGTTGGTGCTCGTTATAAAAAGGTGCAATAGTCAGTTGGTACGTTTTTTTATCGGTTTCTATTCGCTGTTCAACACTGTTTCTATTTTGTAATACTTGTTTTTCAAGCGCATTTATTTGTTGATCGTTATCACCTAAATCATCTACATATTTACCGACTAATGCAGTTTGATCTTTACCGATGTACGCCTCAAATGCTTTATTGCACCCTAAGAATGATCCATCAATATTTTTAAAATAAATAAGATCTGGCACACTGTTTAGCATAGTGTTGAGCAAAGCCAAGTGGCGCTCTTTTGCTTCGTAACTGCGGCTTAGTTTTTCTGATTGCAACTGAACCTGGTCGTCCAGAGCTTTATTTGCACTTTGTAATGAATCAACTAACTGTTTGTTTTTAGTAAATACACGCTTCACTTTAGAAAACCAAGGCTGCCAGCTCAGCGGTACTTTATAATCGAGCTGCACTTCTTGCTGTGTACCGTTACTCTCTAGGTACGACATTAAGTGAGTCATTGGCTTAATAAAAATGCGCTGACTTAACCAAAAAAACACGCCAAACATAATACTTAAAAATAGCGTTAAAAATGCAAACTCTAATAGTATTTCATACTTAATTGGGCTTATTAGTTGGGGTTTGTGCTCGTAAAATGCTGCGTGAATAGGTAACTCATCCATTGGCTGCATAAAGTAATTACTATCACTAGTTAAGACTGTTTTTTTACTATGGTGCTGGGCCAAATCAGGCCAATAATTTTTTAATGCTGTTGCTTGCTCTATTAACTGTTTAGAGCTGGCGATAACTTGATGTGATTGGTTCATAAAAACGTATTCACCACTGTTCGGTGAAACCTTTTTTAACCACCCAGAAATTGCCTGAACATCATAAATCAAAATAATGTAATCGGCTGAGCCAGTGCTTCGTTGTCGGCCAATAGCAAAATACGATTTATCATTCACTTTAACAATGGGACTTGAAGTAAGTTTGTTTGGTGAAAATTTTGGCTTAAATTTTCCATTTAGAATTTCAGTAAGCATTAAACTTTGGCTTTTGTTTCGCCTGCTTACATAAGCAAAACCATTATTATCAACATATGCTACAGCAGACAACGACTGCATTAATGCAAGCGTTGTATTAAACGAAGGCCCTAATGTAATAGCCTGCTGCCACTGCATTAATGCCTTAGTAGATAACGCAAACTCCCCCTTACCTACAATTTCAGTGCCTTGCTCACTAAAGTGACGGTAATAGTAACCATCATATTGATTTATGCCCTCAAGTAAGCTTTGGTTTATTTTTGGATAGGTCGTTTGTTCGTATAAGCTAAACATGGTGGTGAGTAGATTACTCACCGACTCCATCCCGTGAGTAACCTGTGCTGAAACATTCGTAAAATCGGCTTCGCGTTTTTCAACCGCCCGCTCAAGCTTTATATTATATAAGTGCAAGCACAGTAAAAAAGCGACAATCAATGGCACTAAAAGCGCAATAAATAATGAACGATAATAATGCTTCAGAGGTAAAAAATTCAATGTACTGCCTGCCATTTGGCTCGAAAATCAATCGATAGACTATCGAGCCAATTTGTTAAGCGCAAGTTATAAATTTTCTTCTGCAAATGACGCTAAGCGACTACGTACAACACCGTTGAGGTTTATAGTTGCGCTGCCTTCAAAGTTTTTAAAGCGCTCTACTATGTACGTTAAGCCCGATGTTACTGGCGTTAAATAGTTACTATCTATTTGCGCCAAGTTACCCGTACAAATTAATTTAGTACCTTCGCCGCAGCGGGTAATAATCGTTTTAAGTTGAGATGCCGTTAAATTTTGGCTCTCATCTAAAATTACCACCGCATTTTGAATGCTACGCCCACGCATAAAGTTAACCGATTTAAACTGAACATTAGCCTTCTCCATAATGTAGTTTCGGCTTGATATCGGATTTTCGTCGCCTTTGTGCAATACCTCCAGCGTATCGGTAATGGCTGCGAGCCATGGCGCCATTTTTTCCTCTTCGGTGCCTGGTAAAAAGCCAATGGACTCTGCTATTTCTGGCGTATTACGGGTAACTATTACTTTATCGTAAATACCTTTTTCGATGACCATTTCAAGGGCGCTGGCAAGCGCTAACAAGGTTTTACCACACCCCGCAGGGCCGGTTAAAATAACAAGTTCAATACTTGTATCTAGCAGCGCATCAAGCGCCATTCCCTGATAAATATTTTTGGGCTTAACGCCCCATGCTTGTTGATGCATTAAACGCTCAATACCAATATCTTTGAGCGTTATGTGCTCGTCATCGTACGATTTAACACGCGCCGCAAACTGATCCCCTCCATCAAGTAAATATTCATTACAAAATACATCCGGTATTAAGTTTTTAGGCACATGATGAAGCGTATCTCGTCCGTGTTGCTGCGTATTACATTCCCCTACATGGTCCCAAAAATCACCTTCAATTTTTTTATAACCACTAGTGAGTAAGCTGATATCGTCAATAAGTTGATCGGTACGGTAATCCTCAACATATTTAAGCCCTACGCCTTTGGCCTTTAAACGCATGTTTATGTCTTTTGTTACTAATATAACTTTTGAATCACTGTGCTGCTTTTGTAAATACACGGCGCAATTAATAATACGATGGTCGTTTTCGTTACCCGGCAGACCAGAAATGGAGTCGGCAAATAAATGGTCGTTTACAATAATGAGGGTACCTGCAGAGCTCGCTTTTGCCTTTTTGTTACTCGGCAGCGCCACGCCTTGTAGCATTTGTTCGGGCGTTGCATTTTTAAGAACTTCATCTAATCCACGAATAGCGACGCGCGCATCACGGCTTACGTCGTGTTTTCTGTCTTTTATGTGGTCGAGCTCTTCAAGCACTGTCATCGGAATTACAACGTCATGTTCTTGAAAAGACAAATAAGCGAGGGGTTCGTGAAGTAGTACGTTGGTATCTAGCACATACATTTTACTTTCAAGGTTCGAAGCTTTTTCCATAGCACTTTCCTTACGTTTTATGATTTTTATGCTATACCAAAATAACTAAGTAAAACGGGCAAAACTTCAACCTGCAATACTTAATTGCCAAGGCATAATGTAAGTTTAGTCTATTTGTCATAAAAGTCCGTTTTATTACAAACCATAATTAGTTTTAATTTATAAAAAAGCAGCCATAAACAAGTTGTTTTAATAGTAATAATTAACACTTACAAAATTAATTAAAAGTGAGCCAAATAGCGCCTTGCAGTGGTGTTAGCTTACAGGTAACATAGCCGCCTTTTTCATCATAGACGAGACATACATGAATTTTTCCTTAGGTCAGCGTTGGATCAGTGATACAGAGTCAGATTTAGGATTAGGCACCGTTGTTGCCATTGAAGGCCGTCAGGTCAGCATATTATTTCCTGCCAGTGGTGAGAGCCGTGTTTATTCTTCGGCAGAAGCACCTGTTACCCGTGTGGCATTTAATCCTGGCGATGTGATCAAAAGCGTTGAAGAATGGGAATTAGAAGTAGAGTCTATTGAAGTACAAGGCGAGTTACTGTGTTATCACGGCACCCGTGTTGATAACGGCGAAACTGCCAAGCTTAAAGAAACCTTTTTAGATCATTTTATTAAGTTTAATAAACCACAAGATCGTTTATTTGCGGGCCAAGTCGATCGTTTTGATCGCTATACACTTCGCTACCAAACGTGGTTACATAAATTTGAACGTGAACAATCGCCTATTAAAGGCTTAATTGGTCAGCGTGCTAATCTTATTCCGCACCAGCTTTATATTGCCCAAGAAGTGGGTAAACGTTTTGCACCACGCGTACTTTTATCAGATGAAGTAGGCCTTGGTAAAACAATTGAAGCGGGCATGATTTTACACCAACAAATTATTAGTGGTCGTGCAAGACGCGTATTAATAGTTGTACCAGAAAACCTACAACACCAATGGTTAGTAGAAATGCTACGCCGCTTTAACTTACACTTTTCTATTTTTGATGAAGAACGTTGCGACGAAGCGTTTGCAGATTCTCCAAACGTGTTTGATACAGAGCAACTAGTACTTACCAGTCTTGAGTTTTTAACCAAGAAAAAACGCTGGTTTGAACAAGCAACGCTTGCTGATTGGGATTTACTAGTTATAGATGAAGCCCATCACCTAAGTATAAATAACGGCAAGCCAAGCTCAGAGTATCAACGTATGGCAGAGCTTAGCCAAGATATTCCTGGCCTTATTTTACTTACCGCAACGCCTGACCAACTTGGTCACAGCAGCCACTTTGCACGTTTACAGTTACTCGATCCTGACCGTTTTTACGACTACGACGTGTTTAAAGAAGAAGAAGCAAATTATAAAGACGTTGCTGAAGCTGCAAATCAATTACTGCAAGAGCAAGGGCTAGACGACACAGCCAAAGCCACACTAATTGAGCTATTAAAAGAAACCGATATTACTGATATTCTTGAAAAAGCACAGCAAGGCGATTTACCAGCACGTAAAGAAATACTTAACATGCTGCTCGATCGCCACGGCACGGGTCGCATATTATTTCGAAACAGCCGCAGCGGTATTGATGGCTACCCAAGTCGTAAATTACACGCCTACCCTATGGCACTGCCAAAACAGTATAAAACGGCTATGTCGGTACTAGGCAACATGGGTGGCATTCAAAACCCTGAACTAAGTGCACACCGCGCTCTTTTTCCTGAAAAAATATTTCAAGAGTTTGAAGGCGAAAGCGCAAGCTGGGGTTTATTTGACCCACGTGTAGATTGGTTAATCGAAACACTTAAAACGCTTAAGCGCGAAAAAGTACTACTTATATGTGCTAAAGCTGAAACAGCTATCAGTCTTGAGCAAATACTGCGTGAACGCGAAGCAATTAAAGCATCGGTATTCCACGAAGGTATGTCTATTATTGAGCGTGACCGCGCTGCTGCATTTTTTGCAGACGAGTACGATAATGCACAAATATTACTGTGTTCAGAAATTGGCTCAGAAGGTCGTAACTTCCAGTTCTCGCATCACTTAGTGTTGTTTGATTTACCATTGAACCCAGATTTACTAGAGCAGCGTATTGGTCGATTAGACCGTATAGGTCAAACGCAAGATGTGAACATTCATGTGCCATATTTTGAAAACACCGCTCAAGAAGTATTGCTACGTTGGTACAACGAAGGTCTAGATGCATTCGAATCTACCTCGTCAACAGGCCAAATGCTTTATAAAGAGTTCCGTGATGATCTACTTGAATATATTTCTGCGCATAACTGCGATGAAGACGAACTCGATCCATTACTTGAGCAAGTAGCACAGCAAAATGCAGTACTGCGTAAAAAAATGGAAAGCGGACGAGATCGTTTACTAGAGCTACATTCATCGGGTCAAGGTGCTGCAGATTCACTTGTAGCTGAAATCGAAAAACTCGACAATCAGTTTGAATTACCAAGCTACATGATCAACGTGTTCGACACATTTGGCGTAAGCCAAGAAGATAAAGGCGAAAATACCATTATCTTAAAGCCAACTGAGCATATGTTAAACCCTTCATTCCCATCGCTTAAAGAAGATGGCATGACCGTTACCTTTGATCGCGACACGGCGCTTTCGCAAGAAGACGTGCACTTTGTTAGTTGGGATCACCCAATGGTGCAAGGCACCATGGATATGATTTGTGACGACGACTTTGGTAGCGCATCGGTTGCATTGCTTAAAAACAAAAAGTTACCGCCTGGTACCTTTTTTGTTGAGCTTATTTTTGTTGCAGAAGCAATGGCACCAAAAGTATTACAAGTTGGTCGCTTTTTACCGCCTACACCAATTCGTATATTGCTAGATAAAGCAGGTAATAATTTAGGTGAGAATGTGGCATTTGAAGGCTTTAATCAGCAGTTATCAGCCGTTGGCCGCCAAACAGCAAGTAAACTTGCAGGTGCATTGCAAAGTGCTGTTCACCCTATGATTACTACCGCTAAAGATATGGCACAAGAAAAACTTGAAGTTATTCGTGCAGCGTCGCTTGTTAAAATGCAAACGTCACTCAGTGAAGAGCAAGAGCGACTGGTAGCCCTTAAGCAGATTAACCCGAATATTCGCCAAGAAGAAATTACCTTCTACGATAAGCAACGCAGCGACCTAGCTACATATATTGAAAAAACGCAGCTACAACTTGATGCAATTCGATTAATAGTGGTTTCACACTAGAGATTTTGGCTTTTAACCGCTAGCCTTTTAAGCTGACTCCAGAGTAAATTTGGAGTCATCTTTTTAAACTTCATTTTTAAAACCACGTGTTCTTATTTAGATATGAGCTAACACTACCTATTTAGCTTTATACCAAGTCCTTTATTGTGCTATCTATTTTTCTTAACATCACCGTAGCTAAAAACTCAAGCTACGCCCTATACAGCTATTGTTTGAGATAGTTGATAGGTTTATTTTCCCTTGCATAAAGTTGTTTTTTTGTTAACCTACTCGCCTTCCATTTTAGTCTTTTTGAGGTGTTTATGGCGTTTCTATCTCGTTCGATATTGGCGTTGTCCATAGCGCTCTCAAGCAGCAGTGTCTTTGCTCAAGCCCAATGCGATGTTGAATTACGTCATGGTTTAATTATCACTGACGATGCAATTCGCATATTAGATAAAGGCCAGACTCGTGTACAAATTAATAACAATAACCAACTATTTATTCGCGGTTATTGGGTTGATTTAAGCGATGACGAAAGCAAAGTACTCGAACAGTTTAGTAATGGTATTCGCCACACAGTCCCCGAATTAGTAAATCTGGCTACCGATGGTGTTAACTTAGGTTTAAGCGCTATTGAACACGTAGTTGAAGGTATGTCAGACAAAGAGCCTGAAGTACTAAAAACACAACTAAAGTATGTAGAGCGCGCGCTAATGGATAAGTTTAAGCGCGGAGATGACTTCTTTTTTATAGCCCCTCAATCACTTTCGCAAATAGATGATTTTTTTACTAAAGAGATCAGCCAGCAAATTCACTCTGCAGTGCATGGATCGTTAGGTGCTATTTTGGTATCACTCGGAGATGCGTTTAAATCGCGCGAAGGTAATATAGAAGATCGTATTAACGACATGGGCCAACGCATGGATATTATCTCAAGAGAAATTGATAAGTCGCTACAAAAAAAGGCGCATCAATTAGAGCTTAAAGCTTCTGAGTATTGCGAATGTTTAAACGCACTCGATGTAACCGAATCTCGCTTACAAGCAATAGTACCTGGTATGGCCGATTACGATTTAGTGCAAATAAAGTCTTAGAGTACGTATTCGTTTTTAGAATAAAATAACACCGAGTATGAACATACTCGGTGTTTTGCTTTATGATTGATTAAAAATAAGCGCTTCTACTTTTTATTCTAAATTGGTGAGCCCGGTGGGATTGGCAGCACTTTAAAGTTGTTTGGCCATTGCCCTTTAATTAAAAACTGATTTATTTGCTCAGCTAAATATTGCTTAAACGCACTCTCGCCAGTACTTGTATGGCTCAGCATTGAGTTTTGGTTAAAGTCTTCACTCAACTTAACTAAGTAGTAACGTAACTGCGCTTGCACTTCAGGGCTTGCACTATCGCTTGCTACTAAATCAGCCATGGTTTTTGCAGTTAAAAATTGCACGCGCTGAGTGATTTTACCTGTCATTGTATTAGGTGATGACACGTTAAACACTTGGCTATATAGCTCCTCAAGTAACTCATCTAAACTATAAAAGTCATTACTACGCGCTTGTTGCTGCGCTAAGCGATTTAAACGCTGTGCATTTAATAAAAGCGACAAGCTGTGCTGCACTGCAACCTCGGGTAACGCCATTGCATCGAGCGTTAACCCTGTGCGTCCAACTATGCTCTCGCGCGATTTAGACTCGCCATATGCTTTTGGCGGAATTAGCGATAACACAGATTCAGGAAGTAATAAGTTACTTGGCTTAAGCGTTGCAAAAATAGCGTTTACTGCTTCTTGCTGTGTTTTTTTATTAACGACTTGTGCGCCTTTTACGGGTGAGTCACCGCGTGTTTCGTATTCGTAATCAACACCGGCTATAAGTTTCACTGCAGCCTCAACCTGAAAACGGTGAAACAGATAAAGCGGAACTAGTTTTTCCTCTAATTGCGATAATGAGTCGCCCGTTTTAATATTATTAATACCAAACTGCGAAAGTGCTTTTTTACGTACGTCGAGTACTCGTAAAAGCTCCTGAGAAGGATTAGTGCCGTTATCCCATAAATGAGCTGTTGGATGCGCGCCACCTTTAGCACGAGCATCACTATCTGATATAAACTCAAGGCCTTTGGCTTTGTTCTCTTTTAAAATAGCAGCAAGTTCTGCGCTTTCATCTTGGTTAGTAAAATCGCTATAGCCATATTTAATTACCTGGGTATCCCACACGCCCATGCCTGTTGCATAGCCGCGCGTTACATCAAGCTTACCTTGTTCATTAAAACTAAGTAGCGGATGTGGGTAATCCATTACTGAGGCTCTATCCCCTACCGATGCTGCAAAGTTATGAGAAATACCTAACGTGTGGCCAATTTCATGTGCGCTTAATTGGCGAATACGATCAAGCGCCATTGCTTGCAAGTTTTTAGCAACTTCATTGCCTTTTAAATAAGGAGCAGCGAGTGCTTCAGCTATTAAAATATCTTGGCGAACACGCAATGAGCCGAGTGTTACATGCCCTTTAAGTATTTCACCTGTACGTGGGTCGATCACCGAACTTCCGTATGACCAACCACGCGTTGCACGGTGTACCCATTGAATGACGTTGTAACGAATATCCATAGGGTCGGCGCTACTTGGCAGCACTTTTACTATAAATGCATTTTTATATCCTGCCGCCGTAAATGCGTCGTTCCACCACTTTCCACCTTCAAGCAAAGCGCTTTTAACGGGCTCTGGTACGCCAGGATCAAGGTAATATACAATTGGTTTAACAGGCTCACTAATAGGTAAACTTGAATCCTTTTTAGTTAAACGATGGCGCGGTATATAACGCACGTACATAGAGTCACCAAGCGGCGCTGCGTAATCTTTATGTTCTATACTCCAAAAACCTGATTGCGGATTAAACTTACGGGGCGTGTAGTTATCATCTGGTAATTGAATAAGTGAATGATGCATGTGTACGGTAAGTGAGTATGGGTCGGCACTTACTTGGCGAACAAATTCACCTGGTTTTGTGCCTTTAAATGTAAGTACAGCTTCAAGCTCGGTGTTTTTTACAAATGCTTTTGAGCGATTCATATAAACGGCGCTACGTGACTCATCAAGGCTAAAGTTACCTTGCTTACGCGCCGCAAGCGTTCGGCTTACGCCGTGTACATCACTTAATAAATAAGGTGTGTAATCAATAAGTGCTGTGGCTTTATCTTCTGCGACCACTTTAAAACCAGCAAGTATACTTGATGCAAACGCCTCTTTAATACTTTGCTGTTCGGCCTTGTTACTTGTGTTGGCACGATAGTAAATATTTACAGCCCGCAGCATTACTTTGTCGCCAAAACGCTCAAACTGCACAAGGTGAGTATTACCAAGCTGACCTCTATCAAGGCCTATGTCGTTAGAGCCAATACCGTAAGGCAAGCTTTGCTGCAGTAAAAATTGTTGTTCAAACTTATCAACTTTTAAATATACTTTTCCGTTTTGGGTATCGTAAAAAAACGAATAATAGCCCGGAAAATGATTCATTTGCGTAGTAAATTCATCAATTGACTTAATTGCTGCGTGCGCTTGAGTTATGATAGAGCACAGCACAGTAAAGAATATGTAACTTAGTAGTGGTATTTTTTTCATAATCTTATCTTTGTTATTTGTGTTTTAAGTACGATTAGGTGGTCCCATTATAGGGTGCTATTTAAACAATACAGTTATTTAAGACGAATTTCAGCGCTCTAAGCTAATCTCTCTCACATTATGATTGGTTTTAACACGTTATCAGGAAAATAGAATGCGTAGACTCCCTCCAGTATTACTTGAAGATGGTTGTTCAAGAGAACTTTTATCATTAATTCGAACAATTTTAGCAGCATGTAAAGAAATTTCGTTTCGCGTTGGTCAAGGCGCGCTTTCTGGCGTATTAGGCTCAACCCTTGATGAAAACATTCAAGGTGAAACTCAAAAAAAGCTCGATGTATTATCTAATCAGCTGTTAAAAGATATTTTACTGGAATCAGGTACGGTTAAAGCAATCGCTTCTGAAGAAGAAGACTACACAGTAGCAGGTAACCCAGACGCTAAATTCATAGTGGCATTTGATCCATTGGATGGCTCGTCAAATACCGATATTAACTCGCTTGTCGGTACTATATTTTCTATTATGGAAGCGCCTGAAGGTTCTGACGCCGCTGACGAAAGCATTTTTATGCAGCCAGGTCATAAGCAAGTTGCAGCAGGTTACGTACTTTACGGCCCGTCAACAATGCTTGCGCTGACTACAGGTAAAGGCACGCGTATGTTTACCCTTGATAAAACACAAGGCAGCTTTTTACTTACACAAGATTTTGCTGATATTCCTGCTGATACAAACGAATTTGCCATTAATACGTCTAACCAACGCCATTGGCAACCAGCTATGCAAAACTACATCGATGATTTGCTAGCAGGCGATACAGGCCCGCGCGCTAAAAACTTTAATATGCGCTGGATTGCAGCAATGGTGGGCGATGTACATCGCGTGCTTAGCCGTGGCGGTTTATTTACTTACCCTACCGACACCAAAGATCCTAAAAAGCCAAATAAATTACGCCTACTTTACGAAGCAAATCCAATGGCTATGTTAGTAGAGCAAGCTGGCGGTATCGCATCAACCGGTACCGAGCGTATTATGGATATTCAGCCTGATGCAATCCACCAGCGTGTAGCCGTTATTTTAGGTTCTAAAAACGAAGTCGAAACGTGCTTGGGATATCATAAATAATCGCTTAAAACGATTGTCTTCAATTTAAAAAACCGCATTCAATTGAAATGCGGTTTTTTTGTAGGTGAGCTTTTACACCTCGCTTTTTAAACAAATCAAATTTTTACTAACGCAACTATTTGAGCAAGCTTTTGATGATTAAGCTCTCCCATTTGCTCGCTATTACTGAGCGCATAAATAAAACCTTCATGCTCTGCACAATCAATGTCATCTCGCGATTCAATTACGTTTGCCCAAAGCTCTAAATCATCTAAGTCTATTTCGTTACTTAAACAGCGCTTAAGTACATCAATTAAAACCTCGGTTGAGAGAGTATAATGAGTTTTATTGCTATCAGCAGGGCTTGAAACGATAACCGATATAGCTTCATCCCTTTGCTCACCAAATGTAATAAATTCAGCTAATGCTTTTTGTGTATTCATAATATTTGTTATTCTTGGCTCACTGTTACTAAAAAGAATTATAATGACTGAACTTAACTGCACTCAATGCCACAGTACTCTAACGTGTAATGTAGACGATATATCAGCGTGTTGGTGCAATGAGCTGCCGGCTATTTTACCGCTAGATATCACAGCAACAAGTTGTTTATGCCGCAAGTGCACGCTTAATAAAATAAATACTTTTTTAGAGGGTGTTTATACACAACCTATTAAAACCCAAATAGACTTTGCAAAACAATTTAGAGGTAACGAAAATTTAATTGAAGGGCTCGACTACACCATGCAAAGTGGTTACATGATATTTAGTAAGTGGTTTTTTTTAAAGCGTGGTTCGTGCTGCAAAAATGGTTGTAAAAATTGCCCTTATGGTTTTAGAAAATAAAAACCATTTAATACAAATACGAGCAAACATTGGTTTTTACCCTCTCATTTCCTTCACTTTTTCTTGTGAGTAATATTTTTAAGTACTGTTATTCACAAAGAGGTTTAGAGGCGCTGCGCTTTTAGAGTAAGTGATTGTATAAAAATAGTATTCAAATACGAGTAAGCACTGGTTTTTACCTTCTCATTTTCTTCTCTTTCACTTTTTCTTGTGAGTAATATTTTTAAATACTGTTATTCACAAAGAGGTTTAGAGGCGCTGCGCTTTTAGAGTAAGTTATTGTATAAAAATAGTATTCAAATACGAGTAAGCACTGGTTTTTATCTTCTCATTTTCTTCACTTTCACTTCTCCTTGTGAATAATATTTTTAAGTACTGTTATTCACAAAGAGGTTTAGAGGCGCTGCGCTTTTAACGTGAGCAAGCTTTACATATCCAACACGTCTACTTTTCTCCCGTGGCGATGGGCAATGAATCACTTGCGCCCCACTCACTCCACGAGCCATCAAAAACACTTAAATTACTGTAACCACATTCAGTAGCAAATAACGCTAAAACACAGGCTGTAATACCTGAGCCACAGCTAAATTGTAGCTGCTGTGCATCCCCGACCACGTCATTAAATATCGCTTTAATTTCAGTAAGTGGTTTTGCTTCACCTTTATTAAGTAAATCCATAAAAGGTAACGAGCGACTATTTGGGATATGCCCGCTACGCATGCCTTTTCGGGGTTCACTTTCTTCGCCTGTAAAACGCTTATAAGCACGTGCATCTAGCAATGCAGTGCTGGGCTCATCGATTACGTCAACCACTTGTTGGCTATTAATAAAATACGCAGAGTTATAGTTTGCCGTAACATCACCTGTACCTGACGCTTTGCTATAACCTTGTTGTGTGGCGTAATCGCTCTCTAACCACTTTTTAAGGCCACCACTGAGTACTTTAACATTGTGATGCCCCATAGCTTTAAACATCCACCACGCTCTTGCTGCGCTAAATAAACCGCCATCTTCGTATACAACTATAAACGAGTCGTTATTTAAACCTGCATTTTGCATCATGTGGGTAAACTGCTGCTCGCTGCATACCATACTTGGTAAGGGATTTGATCTATCGGCCAATTCGTTTTTTATGTCAAAACGTTTAGCGTTAGGCAGCATTGCTTGCGGCGAATAAGTACCCAAAACACCTGGGCGCAGCATACCTGCATCAAATATCACTAATGCAGGATTATTAAGTTGCTCGTGTAATTGCTGACAGCTAATTAGGTTTTTCACTACGATTCCTTATCACCATGATACTTAGCAAACTCGTCATTACCCGTAAAACGCGCTTCAATCGCTTTAATGTGTTTATCTTCAGTGTGTTTCCAAACGCCAGGAATACAATATACATGTTCAATAAAGCTAAAAAACTTATCCTTTAATAATGTATTTGGTTGCCAGCCCTGCACTACTTCGTTCATATTCTCTGCTAGCTGCTCTGCAGTGCTTGCATGCTTTACCAAACCCTCAATGTTGTAACAGGCTTGTCCAAGAGTTAAAACTCGTTTATTGAGCAGCAATGCTTCTAAGCCGACCGTTGAATTAATCGTTAATACGGCTTCAGCGCACTTAATCAAATCACTTGTTTGATTTCCATTAGCAAAAATTGCAATCGGATCTTTTTCATAAAGATGAGCGTAATGTTTATGCCACGACGGATGCTCTTTAAAAACCACTTTTAAACTTGGATCGTTTAAGCTTTTGACCGCTTTAATCACCTCGTCGTAAAACATGTCCATAGAGTTTATCCACGGAGAAAAGCTAGCTAATTGAGTATCGTGAGGTACTTGAAAAGGCGCAAATATATAGCGTTCTGGCACATCGGCGCATTCAAATTCACAGCGCTTTTTATGATCAGCTCTTGGAATTAAATCCGGCGCACAAAAATTTAGCTTATTTTGTGGGTCAAAATTTAGGTAAAAAGAAGGGTCACGGCTTAACGACGCATTATAGTTAATACCGCTAGGGTCTAAACTGCTTGTACCGGGTAGTAAACCATTTTCATAATAAAACTGCTTAACACCTAATGCTTTTGCAGCCATAGCAACGGTCGTATTTGGAAGTTTATTGCCGTTCCAAATAACAATGCACTCAGGATTAGTCTCGGTTAATAAGGCTAAATACTTAGCGTATCGTAATCGTTCAAATAAAACTAACCCAGCACTGTAAACAGCAGTAATAATAGGACTATTCCAGATAGCATTACGTGCTCTTTTGCGTTTTAGCTGAGAGTTAACTACATCAGTAAAATTAACTTGAAACGCATCTTTTAAATACTTAACAGCAGAAAGCTTAGGGGCTCCCATGATATGTAATTGGCAATCCATCGACAATTTTTTGATTATTTTTTTATAGTATTTTGCGTGTACATTTTTGCGAGAGATAAATAGGTAAGCCATACAAGCTATATTTGCCAATTATTGTTTTTATGAAATAATTCTAAGTGGACAATGACATCAAAGCAAGGTTCCCTTTACTTAATAATTACTTTAAAGCCTTTATGGCTACATTTTTATAATTTCACCACGAAGTGGTGCCATTCTAGAGAGAATATCGTTTTGCAAACTATGGCTAATGTTCTGCTCATTCATTGCATTTATAAGTAAATCAACCACATGATTAAAGTCTTTCTCTGTAATATGCATACCTGTATGGATTGCTACCATAGAGTCGCCATCGTATGTACATGGGCCTTCTACTAACATACACATATGAGTAATAAACCCTTGGCGAAAGTACGCTATATTGCTGTGTTCAAAGTAATGAATTATCTGCTCGTCATTACCTATTTGATAGATAAAGCTATCAACAATTCTGCCTATCCCCGCTTTACCATCGAGCTTTTGATAAAGCGATAATTGTGTTGAGCTAGCACAACTACAAAGCAATCCTACGCATACTATAAAAATACCAACGCTTTTCATTACCAATACCCTGTTACCGATAAATACCAACCTGTTTGATCGTCAGCTCCTGCAATGCTTCCTAAATCAAGGTAAGCCGCTGTCACACTTACGTGCTTATTAGGCATCCATGCTACAAATAAGTCTTTCCAATCTTGTTCGCCTAAGTTTAAGTTATTTGATTTTTGACGATACTCAACACCTACGGCGACTTCACGACTAAAAAATAGTGCTGTGCTGCCTTCAAATAGCACTTTACCACTACCATTTTCTCCACCGTAGCCAAGCAAACCAAGTTGATTAGCTTCGCTGTATCGTGTAGTTACGTTCCAAAACCAGTTATAACCAGCAATAGCCCCCAAATGTAACTTACTAGCAGCGAGGTAGTAGTCAGTGCCGCTAGTATCTTCTGCGCCTACAAGTGTTGCAATACTGCCATCATCCAGTGATTTATGCTGAATACCTAAGCTAAGTTGTGGCCAATCACTGTAAACAATATCGCCATATAAACGTATTTTAGCACCTGTAATTGACTGCTCTATTTCAGCATCAAGTGCTGGTACATCAAAGCGCTGTTGGGCATAACTGAGCTCAACGCGATTAAATAAATTAAGTTGTGCACCACATACGTCAAGTGTGTAGTCGGTTACATCTGCGCGGCTACAAAAGCCATTTACCGAAAATTCGTCATCACTTGCGTACCCAGCAAGTTGTGCCCACGGTACAATACCACCGCCGCCACTGCCTTCAATTTGAGAAACTCCCGGCGTAGCTAGCAGTTTTCCATTGCTTGCAATGCTCGGTACACTAATTATTAAAAACAAACTTGCTAATAAGTATTTAATTTTTTTCATAGTATTCCTCCAGCCATTCTTCTAATAGTTCTGCTTTTAAAGGCCTACTTAAGTAATAGCCTTGTGCATGGTCACACTGCATACCTCTAAGTAAATTTAATGAGCCAAGTGTTTCAACCCCCTCAGCTACAACCGAGAAACCTAGCTGATGCCCCAACGTAATTGATGATTGCACTATAAATTGATCTTTTTGCGATTCATCAAGTTTTAGGATAAAGCACTTATCTAGCTTAAGCTCATCAATCGGTAACATTTTTAATCGACCAAGTGATGTTTGCCCTACACCATAATCATCTAATGATATTTTAACGCCAATTGCCTTTAGGTTTTCGAGCGCTTTAATACCTTTTTCTTCGTTTTCGATCATATCGCGCTCAGTAAGCTCAATAGTGATCAGCTTAGGATCTACTTTGTACTTTTTAAGCGTACGAACTAATGCAGCATGAAAGCCCGGAAATGCTATGTCTTGCGCAGATACATTTATTGCAGCTTGTAAGTTTATATTTTTAAACTGCCAATCAGCTACTTGTGCTACAACCGTATTAACAACCCACCCTGTAAGTTCAACAATAAGGCCCGACTGCTCAGCCAAGTCAATAAACAGTTCAGGATTAACCCAGCTACCATCTTTTCGCTGCCAGCGAATAAGCGACTCAACTTTATCTATTTTTTGCGTTTTCATGTGTAATTTTGGCTGATAGGTCATAAATAACTGACCATCATCATCACTAATAGCCTGCTTTAATTCATCAAGCATTATTAAGCGCTCTAAGTGCGCCTCGTCTTCACCATTTTGATAATAATGTATGCTCTCTTGTGTGTTTGCAGCACTTTCAACAGCAATTAGCACGCGGCGCATTAAGTCATCACTTGCAATTCCTTGCGTAGGATACTGCACAATGCCCGCACTAAAGCGTAAGTTAATTTTTAGTTTTTGAATGGTGTAGCACGCTTGTAATTGTGCCATTAAGCCAACAATACCGCTTTTGTGTTCGCGCGCTGCCGCAGTCGGAAACACAGTTAAAAACTCATCGCCGCCAATACGAGCATGAAAGCCCCCTAACTCATCCGAAAACTCACTTATTCTACAAGCAACCGCCTTTAGGCAGTCATCACCAATGCGCGGACCGAGCTTATCGTTTATATGGCGAAGACCTTTTATGTCTATTGCAACGAGCGTGTACTCGGCTGATGAATCTAACTCTTCATCAAGCACCTCAAGCATAGCTGAGCGGTTATAAAAGCCTGTTAGGGAGTCGTGTCTGGCTTGAAAGCTAATTTGTTGCTCGCGCTGATTAATATCATTACCCATGCTATCAAACGCTGCGACTAGCGTGTCTATTTCGGTGCTTTGCCTGCGCCCTTTAAATTCAAAAGTATAATTACCTTGTGCAAATTGCCTTGCTATTACAGCTAGTTGAGTAAGTGGCGTAGTTAAATTATTTGCAAATATGCTGCTCGTAATAACACCTACAAACATAGTTAAAATAGCTAAAATAATAAGTGTAAAAAGAAGTTTTTCGAAGTCACTATAACTTTGTGTTAAATCGGCGCTCAGTAAAATAATTATAGGATGGGTCAACAACGATGGTAAATCTATATCTCGGTTACGATACACCAAATACTCACCAAAAAACCGCGAAGTGGTTACGGTACTAAAATAGCTAACAGGTTCAAATTGCTCAGGGCGATTAGCTAATGAACTAATAACAATATCGTCAGCGCTACCTATAAAGCTCACATCCATGCCTGTTAAGCTTTTTAGTTCATGGGCTACATTGTCATCAATTTTAAAGCCCACCAAACTATAGGCCACTGTACGTGGCGCTCTTACGGGTAATAAAATAATTTGGTAAAGCTCGTTATTAAGCACCACAAAACTAGACTCTTCTGGCGCACTTAAAAGCTCTTCCATTAACGGCTTTAAGTTATGTGCAAAAACATCTTCGTCAGTATTGGCGGAAATTAGCTTACCCGATAAATCAAGTAACAGCATTAATTCGGCATCAATACGTTGGCTATGATTAAACAACACACTGCTTATTGTCCCGGCATCTCGCGTTGCTACAGCTTGCTTAAAACCAAAGTCGGAGGTGAGTACTTTTGCTGCGGTTAGTAGTAAGCTTTCTTTTGATTTTAAATATTGCTTATAAACATTTTGCGCTACGGTAATGTCTTGATTTACTTTTTCTTCTTGAAACTTACTCGTAGACCACCAAAAACTAAACAAGCTGACCATAGTGGTTAATAACACTAAGCCAACACATAAAATGGTTATGCGATTTCGTAAACTATTAGTCATTACCAGCCTTAAACTTACTACCAAAGGTATTTCTAGGTGCTGGGGTCGATGTGTTTACTGTTATCTGTAACTGTTTTTGAGAATTAATTGTTATCATTTTTTTATTCTCCAATGGCGCTGTTTGTAAAGGGTGCCACAAACTCACTTGTGCAGGCAGCGTATTAATAGGCAAACTAACATAGCCTTTTTTATCTGTTTTATATACGGATTCACTACTCGCTACATAGATATAGCCAACCATAGAGTCATGAATATTACACCCTAAAACAACAACCCCTTGTTGCTCAAACGTAATGGGCTCTTTTGGTTGCCCTGAATATAATCTTAGTTGAAAAGGCTTAGCTTGTGAAAAAGAATAAACATGATGGCGAATATTATCGCTGTTAGGAAAGTTAACTTTTTGACCCTGTTGTACAACTAATAATTCGGGTAAAAACTGCTTATGGACTTGATCCATTATAGCAATGGGCAAATTTGATGGTGTGGCTTGTTTGTCAGCAATATTAAGCTCAACCACTGCACCTGATAACTTTTGGCCGTGTTGATCTTCTATTACTAATTCAATATTCGCACTTAAAGCAAACTGACTAAAAAACAAACCTATAGCTAAAAAGTAATGACTTTTAGCAAACTTTTGCAATGCCCGCTCAAACATAACAACACCTAAATATTAATGTTAGGTTAAGTTAATTAGAGACGAGCACTAATTGCAAGAATTATAGCCCAGTAACTAAAAATAAAGACTTAGTTACTGGCTTTGTTAGCACTTAAGTGCTGCTATTTAACAATTAATCCGTAATCGTTATCTAAAATAGTAATTACTTCTTGGCGAGGATCTTCAGGGATCACAATATCTTTACCTACAATTTTGCTCGCTATGCCAACATAGGTATTTGACACTTCAAGCATTACTGATTCTGGTAAAATATAATCTTTTGCTAATTGCTCACGCTCACTCATGCGATCTTTATTTAATAATACGTCGCTCTCTGGCACATTATTAATAAGTAATTGGCGAAAACCTTCTTTAGAATTTTCAACAATTTTACCATTTTTGTATGCAGCTTCATCCCAAATACGTGACGAATCAGGCGTGCCTACTTCATCAATATATATAAGCTGTTGCGCGCCATTTAAATCCTCTACATAACCAAACTCAAATTTTGTATCTACAAAAATTTGGTTAAGCTTCGCTAGTTCATCACTAATTAATTTAAAACCTTCAACTAACAGCTTTTCGTATTTGGTTACGTCATCTACCGATTTAAAGTTAAATACGTCTAAGTTATTAGTAATGTTAGCGCGAGTAATATTTACATCATCAACTGGCGGAATATCAGCAACGCCTTTAATAATACCTTTTGTTGATGGCGTAATTAAAACGTTATCAAGCTTTTGGTTCGCTTTTAAGCCTTCAGGCAAGTCAATACCACAAAAGTTACGTATGCCTTTAGCGTAGTCACGCCACATGCTACCCGTAATATATTGGCGAGCAATTGCCTCTACTTTTACTGTACTAGCTTTGCGTACAATCCACACATACGGATGTGGAATATCAACAATATGATTACCCGCAAGGCCTGCTTTATCAAATAACTTAAACCAATGGGCTGCCACTGAGTTTAACGCTATACCTTTACCTGGTACGCCATTTAAACCATTTTCGCCTTGCCAAATGCAATCAAATGCAGAAATTCGGTCTGAAATAACCATAATCGCAAGCTCAGTACCTGTCGGTACTTGGTAGCCTTTGTCTTTAATTAATCGTGCGCTGTCTTCATCAGTTAACCAATAAACTGAACGAACTTTACCGCTGTGTACTTCACCTTTGGTACGAATGGGTAAATCATCGTTTACGTCTAAAACTTTATAGCTAGTCATGCTATCTCCGGGGTTAGGGATGCTCTTTGAGCAAAGTATGGTATGGGGTTATATGGGCTGTATAATAATCTAGCCAACCTCAAAGCTCAATCGGATGCTTAAAACAAATAAAGGCATATATTTATAAGCAAGTCGCAATGGGGTAAACTTAATGTGCTAACCAGCCTGAGGAGATAGCTTGAACTACTTAACTGCCACTAAAAATAAAAAATACTTGATGTATATTTCTCAGAATTATTCATACGCTATCTTGAGACCTTTGCAGGCGCAAATATTGGCATATGGTGGTGAAGTACGCTGGTTTTTAGCTGGTAGCGAAGTAAACCCCGATTTTTTAACCACAAACGAGCAGCGTTTACATACCATAAAAGATGTTAAAAGCTGGTCTCCAAACATTACATTTATACCGGGCAATATAGTACCGAGCTTTATTCCGGGTAAAAAAGTAGCTGTATTTCATGGTTTTAACTCTGAAAAGCGCAGCTCTGAAGGTAATCGTGGGCATTTTACTATTCGTGGTTGTTACGATTTATATTGTACGCAAGGTCCAAATACAACAACCCGATTTAAAGAGCTAGCTAAGCAGCATGGTTTCTTTAAAGTAGCTGAAACTGGCTGGCCAACGCTCGATCCACTTTTTAGCAATACTTCAAATAATCCTTATGTAAGTGACGACTCTCGCCCTACTTTACTTATATGCTCTACTTTCTCACGAAAGCTGTCACTTGCTCCTAAATTATATGAGCAAATAAAACATTTTAGTAAACAAGGTAAGTGGCGTATTTTGATGCAATTTCATCCTAAAATGCCTACCGAATGGGTTAATAAATACAAAGCGTTGAGTAGCGAAAACCTAACATTTATTGAAACCGATAACGTCTTGCCGTTACTGCAAGCTGCCGATGTTATGCTGTGCGATACTTCGTCAGTTCTTTTAATGTTTTTACTACTACGTAAACCGGTAGTAACATTTTGCAATCAAAAACCACTTCCTCATTTACTTGATATTACCGATGCTGATGAAGTAGAAGCAGCTATTGAACATGCGCTTACTAAACCTAGTGATTTAATGCAAAGTATTGAAAGCTATTGCCAGGAACTTCATCCATATACCGATGGTCAATCTAGCCAGCGCGTATTAAATGCAGCTAATGAATTTTTACAAAGTAGCGATAAACTAAAATCCAAACCACTAAATATAATAAGACAACTAAAAATGCGTAAAGATCTAAACTATTGGGGTTGGTAACCAAATAATGATAAACCTAAAAAATGTTACTTTTAAGTGGCATAAAAGCGATAGCTCTCCCACGCTCAACATAAAAGAGCTAGTTATTGAAAAAGGCGAGCGTATTTTTTTACACGGTCCTAGTGGCTCAGGTAAATCGACATTGTTAGCGATTCTTGCTGGTATTAATACAGCCACCAGCGGTGAGGTATCAATTTTAGACCAAAACCTAACTACATTAAGCAATACTACCCGTGATGTTTTTAGAGCGGATCACATTGGCTACATTTTTCAAAACTTTAACTTGCTTCCTTATTTAACTCCTATTGAAAATATAACGCTTGGGTGTGAGTTTTCAAAAAGTCGAAAACAAAAAATATTAAAGCAATCATCAAATAAAAACTCTGCCTTACAAAAAGAAGCGATGCGGTTATTAAATGCTTTAGGCCTTACTGCGCAGTATCACCATAAAGATGTAGCGACATTGAGTATTGGACAGCAACAGCGCGTTGCTGCAGCTCGCGCATTTATAGGCAGCCCTGAATTAATAATTGCTGATGAGCCCACATCTGCACTCGATACAAATAACCGTGAGAGCTTTATAAAGCTACTGTTTGAACAAGCAAAGTTATCTAATAGTACGCTGGTATTTGTGAGCCACGATGAAACACTAAAGCCTTTATTTGACCGCTCCATTGACCTTATAAGCTTGCAGGAACAAGTATGATTCTCGCTAAACTTGCTTACAAAAGCTTATTAAACCGCCGCGCAAGTGTACTGCTTACATTATTTACTATCGCAATTAGTGTAATGTTACTTTTAAGTATTGAGCGTGTACGAATTGATGCTAAAAGTAGTTTTAGTAATACTATTTCGGGCACTGATTTAATTGTTGGTGCGCGTACCGGCGACATACAGTTGCTGCTTTCGTCAGTATTTAGAATTGGCCATACTAATAACGGCGTAAGCTGGAAAAGTTATGAATACATAACAAGTCAGCGTGGCGTAAAATGGAGCATACCTATAAGCCTAGGCGACAGCCATAAAGGTCAAGCGGTACTAGGCACAACACTTGATTACTTTAGCCATTATCGCTTTGCAAAAAAACAAAACTTAACCTTTAACAAAGGCCAACCTTTTGCTGCAATTAACGAAGTGGTGCTAGGTAGTGAAGTTGCAAATAAATTAGGTTATAAACTTAACGACTCTATTGTTATATCGCACGGTATGGGGAACACCAGTTTTCATCATCATGACGATAACCCATTTAAAGTCGTCGGTATTTTAAACTCTACTGGCACGCCTGTTGATAAAACGCTGCATATTCCTTTGGCTGCAATCGATTTAATTCACGGCGGTAAAGCGAGCCTTGAGCATGAGCATGACGACCTAGTTGGGCATCCAAAACAAATTACAGCATTTTTAATGGGATTCAAATCGCCTTTATACACGCTACAAATTAGGCGCAATATAAATCAATATAAGCCAGAAGCCCTGCTTGGGATTATGCCAACCGTAACACTTAAAGAGTTATGGGAAATGCTCGCCATAGTAGAAAAAATACTTTTGCTATTCTCAGCTGTTGTCGTGTTAATTAGCCTACTTGGCATGCTAACGACATTGCTCGCAAATTTAAGTCAGCGTCGTCGCGAACTTGCTATATTACGTTCGGTAGGCGCTCGCCCTTGGCATTTATTTACACTTATAAGTATTGAGTCACTACTGACCACTTTACTTGGTTGCCTAGCAGGTAGTGTGCTTTACTATTTAGCTATTTTTTCAGCCGGCGGTTACTTACAAAGCCATGCCGGTATAAGCGTAAATATCACAATACTCTCTTACTATGAACTGGGCTTAATCGGCGTTATTATGGTAGCCGGTTTTATTATTGGCTTAATACCCGCTACTCGCGCTTATTTTTATTCACTCAGCGATGGTATGAGTATAAAAGCATAATTTTTAGGGATTTTATGACATTTTTTAAAACAGCTTTTCAGTACATTGCTGCTATTGGCTTATTATTTATAAGCGTAGCGAGTTATGCTAATCCACCAAAAGAAATTTTTTGGGAAGACTTAATCCCTAAAAACCACGTGCAAATAGACACTCAAGCACAAGCTAATCACGAAGGTAGTGATCAAAACTGGGTGCAACCCGATTTAGATGCTCCAGTGGTAAAGGCACTTGATGGCCAATCGGTGAGTTTGCCTGGTTTTGTTGTGCCACTTGAGGGCGATAGCGAAGTAATTACCGAGTTTTTACTCGTTCCTTATTTTGGCGCCTGTATACACGTACCACCACCACCGCCAAATCAAATAGTCCATGTAACAATTAAAGGTGGAGTACCAATAGATAGCCTATACGACGCAATTGTTGTAACTGGAATAATAAGTACACAAACGTGGTCGGGCGAAATCGCGCAGGTAGGATATAAAATGAAAGCGGTCGGTGTAGCACCGTTTGAGCTTTAAAATTAAGGGCCCGCTTTTAAAGCTGGCCCTTAAATCTCATTAAATTTAGAATCGATAAAATTTACATAACTAAATATTCAAATAACTAGATAACTAGATAACTACTTTTGGCAATTTGAGCAAAAAATAGTACTGCGCTGCCCCAATCTAATTTCTTCTAATTCGTTTTCACACGTCATACATGGCTTGCCTTTGCGCCCATATACTAATAACTCTTGAGCAAAATACCCTGGCTTACCATCACTTTGTGCAAAGTCTTTAAGCGTTGTACCACCTTGTATTATAGCCGCAGCAAGCGTGTCCTTTATAATAGGGATAAGTGCTTGATAACGTTTGAGCGATACTTTTCCCGCTTCTCGCTTTGGATGTATACCCGCTTTAAATAACGATTCATTCGCGTAAATATTACCAACACCAACCACCACTGCGTTATCCATAATAAATTGCTTTACGGGTACTTTTTTATTGCGCGATTGTTCGTACACGCGTTTAGCAAAAAAATCATCGGTAAGCGGCTCAGGACCAAGCTTAGAGAGTAGCTTATGCACTTCACCTGGCTCTTGCCATAAGCAGCAACCAAAGCGACGAGGATCGTTTAAGCGCAGTGCTTTACCGTTGCCAAAAATAAACTCTACGTGGTCATGCTTTTTAAGCGGCTCACTTTTATCTACAACACGTAGATTACCTGACATACCCAAATGTAAAATAGTGCTCCCAAGCTCACAGTGTAAAAGTAAGTATTTAGCTCGTCGTTCAATACTAGTAACAATTAGCCCTTCAAGTTGATACACGTCATCTGGCACTGGCCAGCGCATACTGGCATTGTAAATATTTACCTTTGTAACAACTTGGTTTTGTACGTGGGGAGTGATGCCCATTCGGCTCACTTCTACCTCTGGTAATTCAGGCATTAATTAGACTCACTTTGTGAAAAATCAAAACTAGGAAATAACTGCTGTGCAGTTTTTAAATCGAGTGCGAGTATTCGTTGGCTACTCTTTTCGAGTAAGTAATATTGCCCATCGCCTTTATAAAGCAAATAAACCCAAGGTAAACTCTCGCCAGCCAACTCAAATGTAGCAACATATAAAGGTGCATTAGGATTAAAAACAACAGATTCGTTAACACCCATTAACTGCGCGCTTTGCCATTGGTTAATTAAATCACTAAGTTGCTGCTCAGAGGCTTGCCACACAAGCGGTATGTCTTTTTGTAGTGGGGTTGTACGCCAGCTTGTTCCTATTCGCTCAATTTTTTGATCAACAAATTGCAGTGTCAGTACAAAACTTTGCTGGGGGAGTACGGCTTGTAATGTTGGTTTATCCTCCCCTCCCAAAAGTTGCTTATGCCAGCCATTCAAAAAGAAGATCATAATCAACATCGAAAATATTATAACGTTGTTCCAACCTTTACGGCCCAGTCGCATATTAATACACCTAGTAAATTCAAGATTTTAAAGTGTAACTAAAACTTAATTGCGCTGTCTATATGTTAAAGGCCGCAGACTTTGTTAGAATATCGGCAAATTTAAAGGAGTTCCGTCAATGTCTATGTATGTAGTGGGCCATAAAATCCCAGATTCAGATTCTATTTGTGGTGCAATTGCACTGGCTTATTTAAAAAACCAAATCGATGAGCCAGCAATTCCAACTCGTCTTGGTGAAATATCACCTGAAACTCAATTTATCCTTGATAAATTTGGCTTCGAAGCACCAGAGCTTAAATTAAGCTACGCGGGTGAAGATGTGTATATTGTAGATCACACAGAAAAAACACAAGCACCCGATGATATCGACCAAGCTCGCGTTGTTGGCGTGGTAGATCACCACAAATTAGGTGACTTAACATCATCTACTCCGCTTGAATGTTGGATTCGTCCTGTTGGTTGTTCAAACACCATTATTAAAATGATGTACGACTTCTACAGCGTAGAAATCCCTAAAGACATCGCGGGTATTATGATGTGTGCAATTTTAAGCGACACAGTCATATTTAAATCACCAACATGTACCACTGCCGATATTAAATGTGTTGAAGCGCTAGCTGAAATTGCAGGCGTAGAAGACTTTAAAGAATTGGGTATGGATATGTTTCGCGTTAAATCTGCGGTAGAAGACACACCAGCACGTGATTTAGTAATGCGCGACTTTAAAGATTTCAACATGAACGGTAACCTAGTAGGCATTGGCCAACTAGAAGTAATCGACCTTGCTGTTTTTGACGATATTAAAGCAGACCTTGCAGCCGATATTGCTAAGCTAAAAGTTGAGGGTAATCGCCACTCTGTATTTTTACTACTTACCGATATAATGAAAGAAGGCTCAGAAATGCTAATTGTATCTGACGATGCAAACTTAGTTGAGCAGGCTTACGGTGTAAAACCAGAGAATGATAAAGTATGGTTAGATGGTGTACTGAGCCGTAAAAAGCAAGTAGTACCACCACTACAAGATGCATTCACAAAAATCTAATGATACCAATTTTATTAAAAACATGATTATTTTATCGCATTAAATAGCTCACTAATTTAATGCTATTGGTATAACGTTTTTTGATTTAAAAGCCTTGTTGGTTATGCCAACGAGGTTTTTTATATCAATTCACTAATCATATTTTTAAAAACAAAAAACCCAGCCTAGGCTGGGTTTTTAAATTCTAAAAGAACTAAAATTACTTAATTTTAGCTTCTTTAAAAAGAACATGTTTACGAATCTTTGGATCAAACTTTTTGATTTCCATCTTCTCAGGCATGTTACGTTTGTTTTTGTCAGTAGTGTAGAAAAAACCAGTACCGGCAGTTGAAACTAAACGGATTTTATCGCGCATGATTCAGATCCTTAAACTTTAACGCCGCGAGCACGGATTTCTGTAAGAACCGTGTCGATGCCTTTTTTATCGATAATACGCATACCTTTAGTAGTAGTGCGTAATGTTACAAAACGTTTTTCACTTTCAACCCAAAAACGGTGTGTTTGTAGGTTAGGTAGGAAACGACGTCTAGTCGCGTTTCTCGCGTGTGAACGGTGATTACCAACCGCAGGACGCTTACCTGTAACTTGACATACTTTAGACATGTCTATATATCTCCAATAACTTCGCTCGAGCTTAATTTAATCTAAGGCCGTGTATTTCCGCCCTAGAGATAAATCGAAGGGCGCTCTTTATACAGCTTTTACAGGCAAAGATCAAACACTGATCTATCCAATCAGCTCATATATGTAAATTTGATAGCGGCTAATTATAAAGATCGAATGCCCTTAGGGAAAGTAAAAACTGCATTTAAATTAAACTAATTTGCCAAAACACGTTAAACAGCTCATTTTTAATACACTTCTGTATCTAACAAAGCTAAATCAGGCCTCGCTCGGCAAACGAAACACACGTTTCTCCACCAACAATGATGTGATCGAGCACACTTATGTCGACCAATTGCAGTGCTTGCTGCAATTTATTAGTAATAAGTTTGTCTGCTTGGCTCGGTTCTGCAATACCACTTGGATGATTATGCGCAAAAATAACAGCGGCTGCATTATTTTTAAGGGCAGCCTTTACCACTTCACGCGGATAAACGCTGGCAGAATTAATTGTGCCATAAAAAAGTATTTCATCTTTTACTAATCTATTTTGGCTATCTAGGTATAACACCATAAATACTTCTTGTTGCAAACCTCGCATTTGAATTGTTAGGTAATCGTAAACTGAGTTTGGCGAATTAAACACGGCGTCTCGTTGGCAACGCTCCTGCATATAACGTTGGCTTAGCTCTAACACAGCTTGTAGCTGAACATACTTAGCGGTCCCTAACCCCTTTTGAGAGCAAAACTCCTCAATGCTGGCATTAAACAAATTATGAAGTGTTTTATTCTCGTTTAATAAATGCTGAGCCAACTCAATTACATTCATTCCCGGTAACCCTGTTCGTAAAAATATGGCAAGAAGCTCTGCGTCAGTCAGCGCCTTAGCCCCCTTTGCTATGAGCTTTTCACGAGGTCGAAGTGAGTTTGGTAGTGACGTAAGTTGCATTATTCATCCTTGAGAGGCGAAAGTGTCTTATAAATGTAATGCAAATTTGAAATTTAGCCTGTTATTTCGAATTAAAAAACTTCGCTGTATGGGTAAAGATTTGTTATTTTAAGCCCAATATTTAATAAAAACTGATGAACATCCATGACTAACTTAACAAACAAAAAAATTGTACTAGGTATTACCGGCGGTATTGCAGCTTATAAATGTGCAGAACTCGTTAGGCGATTAAAAGACTCTGGTTGTGAAGTAAAAGTAGTTATGACTGAATCAGCTAAACACTTTATTACACCACTGACCATGCAAGCCGTTAGTGGAGAAACAGTCTCTGACTCATTACTAGACCCTTCTGCTGAAGCTTCAATGGGGCATATTGAATTTGCAAAATGGGCTGACTTAATTTTAGTTGCTCCAGCGACGTGTAATATTATTGCTAAAATGGCAGCCGGCATTGCTGACGACCTACTAACGACGTTACTGCTAGCAACGCCTGCAAAAGTCGCAGTTGCACCAGCCATGAACCAGCAAATGTATGCACACGCAGCAACACAAGCTAATTTAGCCACATTAAAGGCACGTAACGTACTTATTTGGGGCCCTGGTAAAGGTGAGCAAGCCTGTGGCGATATCGGCGCTGGACGCATGTTAGAGCCTCATGAGCTAGTTGCGCTATGTATAGCAAAAGAGCAACCGCAATTACTTGCAGGAAAAACAATTACAATAACAGCAGGCCCAACGCGTGAGCCTCTCGACCCGGTACGCTTTATATCAAATCACAGCTCTGGAAAAATGGGTTATGCACTGGCAGAAGCCGCTTTGCAACTCGGTGCTAAGGTTAATTTAATTTCGGGTCCGGTCACTATAAAAGCCCCTACTGGCGTAAACCTTATCAATATAGAAAGCGCTGAGGAGCTATTAACTGAGTCACTTACCTATGCACCGCAATCAGATGCATTTATTGGCTGCGCTGCTGTAGCAGATTATCGAGCTGCAAACATTGCGACTCAAAAAATGAAAAAGCAAGGCGACGAACTCACCCTTACTTTAACTAAAAACCCTGACGTAATTGCAGCTATTGCCAACCTTACACAAAACCGCCCCTATACGGTTGGATTTGCCGCCGAAACTCAAAATGTAGAAAGCTATGCTAAAGGTAAACTACAAAATAAAAATCTAGATATGATTTGCGCTAATGACGTATCAAAAAGTGGCTTAGGGTTTAATTCCGATCATAATGCTTTAACACTGTACTGGCATAACGAACAACTAGAATTACCAACAACAAGTAAAATAGAAATAGCTCGCAAGGTGATCGAACAGCTGGCTAAACATCTATAAAAAGGCTGGAAACAAACTGAATAAAACATTAACATACGCCAATCATTTGAACAAAAAATGACTAGGGTTCTTAACTGCGCCACTAAGAATAACTAATAAAAAGGAATGTTCATGCCTGCGACAAAAAGAAGTAATCGCAAAGAGCAAATACTGCAAGCACTCGCACAAATGTTAGAAACTAATTTAGGACAACGCATCACCACAGCAAAACTAGCTGCTGAGGTGGGTGTGTCTGAAGCCGCGCTATACCGTCATTTTCCGAGCAAAGCGCGTATGTTTGAGGGCTTAATTGAGTTTATTGAAGATACCCTTTTATCTCGTATAAATATTATTATTGAAAACGAAAAAGAAAGCCAAACGCGCATTTATAACATTCTATTATTACTTCTAACCTTTGCTGAAAAAAATCCAGGCATTACTCGTATTTTAACTGGCGATGCTCTGCAAGGTGAGCAGGAACGTTTACGCGAGCGGGTACAAAGCTTGTTTGAAAAACTAGAAACTCAGTTTAAACAAGTACTTCGTGAGCGTAAATTACGTGAAGGTAAAAACTTTCAAAGTGATGAGCTTACACTTGCAAACTTTTTACTTGCCTACGTTGAAGGCAAAATGAATCAGTTTGTACGTAGCGACTTTAAAGCAAAGCCAAGTGTTCAATTTGAAAAACAATGGCTTGAGCTACAAAAAATTTGGCTGTAATGTTTGCTAAATTAATAAATTAAATACCAAAAAACGACCTACGGGTCGTTTTGTCGTATGTAGCTGCCATTTATCTGATCCGCTCGAATTGTGAGCCAAACTCGTTACAATGAAACAATGTCATAATACGAGAATCAATAATGAAAACAAAACTCACCTTATTAAGCACGGCACTCGTTGCCAGCTTAACTAGCACCGGCATACACGCCAAAGAATCGCTACAATTTAAAGACGTATTTAGTTTTAAATCAGCTAAAAGCACACAACTATCTGACAATGGCCAAGTACTCACTTTTAGTGCAACGCCGTATCGTGGAAATGCAACTGGCCAAGTTTACTCACTACAAAGCAATACGCTCATCGCAGAAGTAGAACGCGGCACTAAGCCTCATATTAATAAAGCCGCTAACTGGGTCGCTTTTACACAAGTGCCTACCTTACTTGAAAAAGAAATAACCAAAAAAAAAGACACACTTAAAAACAATCTGGTACTCGTAAACACGCAATCAGGTGCCCAACAAAACTTTGCTGATGTAAAAGATTACACGGTATCTGATGACGGTATGTGGCTTGCTTATCGTTTAAATAAAAAAGACGATGACGCAAAAGTAGAAGATAAAACCGATAGCGCTAAAAACGAAGTAGACAACGCTATCACGCCCGATAAAAAAGATAAGAGCTATGCGCTTGTTATCGTAAATTTATCTGATAAACGCACCCATACAATAGAAAACGTATTTAGCTACGCGATTAACTCAGCCAACAGCCAGCTATTAGTGAGTCAAAGTTACAGCGATGGTAATAACAACCAAATAGCGCTGATTGAGCTAAGTGACTTTACTAGCAGCGTATTAATTGATGAACCGGGCGCAATCGCAAATAAAATAGCATGGCACCCAACTGACAATATTGCAGTGTTTACATTAGGTAACTATGTAAATGATGACACGCGCCGTCGAAGCTACAGTTTACAGCTATATAAAAACGATAAACTTTCAACAATAGCCTCACCTGATAAAACATGGACCCTAGGTAAAACAGCATCCCTTAAATGGTCAGAAAATGGCGAGCGCTTATATTTTGAAAACCATCCAAAATTAGCAGCTAAAGTAAAAGCCAAAGAATATACCGACGAAGCCTCATTGTACGACTTTGATACCATACGTGAACATAAAGGTTTAGATGTATGGCACAACAACGATGCGCAAATAAAACCGCGTGAAGAACAGCAATGGAACGAAGTTAATAAAAACCGCCATTACAGCGCGGTATATCACGTTAACTCGCAAAAAGTTGCGCAACTTAGTACACCAAACATGCCTGAGGTTGCACTAAAGCCTGAGCGAGATGTGTCTTTACTTGGCTCATCTAACATTCCCTACTTAGAAAAAATAATGTACGGCGGTTTTTTTGCTGATTACTTTGCAGTAAATATAAACACCGGTAAACAAACTCCCATTATTAGTAACTACCCGTTTAAACCGAACCTTGCACCTAATGGAGAGTTTGCGGCTTATTTTAACGACAGCCAAATACAGTTAAAAGATTTAAAAAATAATAAAGTAACACCGCTTACAAAAGCGATTCAGGCAACCTTTGCTGATGATAAACACGACTACCCTTCTACCCAACCTGGTTATGGTTTTGCTGGTTGGATGACCGATAGCAGCCAAGTGCTTGCTTATAGTAAATACGATATTTGGGCATTTGACGTAAAAACGCAGCAAGCTAAACGCCTAACTAATGGTAAGCAAAGCAATACGCAGTACCGTGTTATTAAGCTTGATAAAACCCAAGTGGGCTTTAAAAAAGGCGATACATTACTTGTCTCTGCTATTAACTTACAAACTAAACAAAGCGAAGTGGCAAAGCTCGACTTAACCACTAACACAATAACTAAGGTGCTTAGCGGTAATAAACGCTTTGATATGGTTAAAAAAGCCAAAAAGGCTGACAAGTACTTATTTACCTCGCAAACTTATAGCCAATTTCCTGATTACTACCAAACAGATTTTAGCTTTAGCGCACCAAAAAAAGTGACCACGCTAAACCCACAAATTAGTAATTTTGCCTGGGGCGAAAAGCCAGAACTAATAAGCTATAAAGGCTTTGACGGCGAAGATTTACAAGGCGTCCTAATAAAACCAGCGGGATATAAAAAAGGCGATAAAGTACCTGTGGTTGTGTATTTTTATCGTTACATGAGTCAGCGCATGTTTGATTTTCCAAAAATGGAATTAAACCATCGCCCTAACTTCCCTATGTTTACCTCAAACGGCTATGCGGTATTTTTACCTGATATTCGCTTTGAAATAGGTCACCCGGGTAAATCGTCAACGCAAACCATGATAAACGCCACCCAAAAATTAATAGATTTAGGCATAGCCGACCCTGATAAAGTAGGCTTACAAGGTCACTCTTGGGCGGGCTATCAAAGTGCGTTTATGATAACCCAAACAGATATATTTAAAGCGGTTGTATCGGGTGCGCCAGTATCTAACATGACAAGTGCTTACAGTGGCATACGTTTAAAATCGGGGCTTGCGCGTCAATTTCAATACGAAACAGGGCAAAGCCGTATTGGTAAAAACTTATTTGAAGCTCCTGAGCTTTATATAGAAAACTCACCGGTATTTTTTGCAGATAAAGTTAATACACCTATCTTAATAATGTCTGGCGACAAAGACGATGCAGTACCTTGGCATGAGAGCGTGCAGTACTACTTAGCTCTGCGCCGTGCAGGTAAAGATGCAACCTTTTTACAATACGAAGGTGAACCGCATCATTTGAAAAAGTTTCCTAATCAGGTCGATTTTTCAGTACGTATGATGCAGTACTTTGATCATTACTTAAAAGGCAAACCAGCTGCAAAGTGGATGACACAAGGCGAAGCATTTATAGAGGAATAGATATAACATTTATTCAGAGCTCTACGTAAGCGATAACGGCGAGCTCTGCGTCAATTAAATCAAGGCGAGGCATATTACATTTAAGTAATCAGTCACTACCTAGTCCTTCATACCTTTGAAAAATGCTGTAATGATCTTTAAACTTTTATAAACACCACCGTATATAAGCGTTTTAATCAAAGTTAAAAAGCTATAGTAAAAATCTTATATAGGTAATAATCACTAAATTCAGAGGTTAAAGAGTCGTTCATTATGCTAGGTTTTTGGTACAAAGAGTTTCCACAATACCCTAAAGATCATAAGGATTTTTGGCGTACTCGCTTAATAGCTCACTCTTTACTAATAACTACATGTTACTTTTTAGTTTTAACACTCCTCAATCTTTTTTATTTTGAAAGCTATGACATTGCTTTAATTGATGCCTTAGGACTTACGATATCGTTAGGTATTTATACTTGGTTTAATAAAACAGCCAACGTAAATGCAGCAGCGTGGGCTGTTACCCTTATGGTTGTTAGCTTAATAATGATGTTTGTGATTTCTGTAGGCGGACATGCGCATTCTTTATTTTGGGCAACGTTAATCCCGCCTTTTAGCTTTTTTTTAGTTGGAAGAAACTGGGGAAGCCTATTTAGTACAGTCGCCTTTACTATTTGTGCGTACCTTGTGTATTTACAACAACAGCAAACTGTAACAATTGGCTTAGGCTCTTTATTTAATCTTATAGAGGTAAGCCTTGCTCATATTTTAATTTTTAGATTTTACGAAAAAACACGGTTTTCGGCATACACTCGATTATCTATCCGTAACTTAGAAATTCAACACTTAGCAGAAACCGATAAGTTAACGGGGCTTTATAACAGGCAAAAATTTGATTTTGAATTATCACAGTTAATTGCTAAAAATGACGTTTTTAAAACCCCACATTGCTTACTTATTTGCGATATAGACCACTTCAAAAATATAAACGATACCTACGGGCATTTAGTTGGCGATAACGTACTCACTGAATTTTCTAAAATATTAAAAATGCGTATGGGAAATGATGCACTTATTGCGCGATGGGGCGGAGAAGAATTCACGATTATTTTATCGAACACCTCTTTAAATGATAGCGCTAAAAAAGCTGATGACCTGAGAAAATATATTGCCAAAAACACCATTACAAATATAGCATTTACTATAAGTATTGGGTTAGCAACGATACAAAAAGACGATACAGCGCTATATAAGGCTAAAAATAATGGACGCAATAAAGTATGTGTTAGCGATAACGATTCAACCGTTATCGCTCAATCAACTTACTTAAATGGGTCTATAGCCTAAACTTAAGCGTACTGCCCACAAGCAAATCCACAGCTCCAAGCATACTGGAAATTGTAGCCCCCTAACCAACCCGTTACGTCAGTTACTTCGCCTATAAAGTATAGGCCTTTAGCTTTTTTAGCTTCAAAGGTTTTTGAGCTCAACTCGTCGGTATCTACACCGCCCAAAGTTACCTCAGCAGTACGATAGCCCTCGGTCCCATTAGGCTTTATTTGCCACGCATGAATGTAATTAACTAACTCATCTATTTGGGCATGTGTAAGCTGATTAATATTACAATCTGGTATCGCTTTGCTTTCATGCAGTATTTCTATAAAGCGTTTAGGTAAAATAGTCGAAAGGCTGTTTTTTAACGACTTTTGGGCTTGTGTTTCACGCCAATCAGCAAGTTGTTGCCTTAAATCAATTTCAGGTAGCAGGTTTATAGTGACAGCCTGCCCTGCTCGCCAAAATGAGCTTATTTGCAATATTGCAGGGCCCGATAACCCTCGGTGAGTAAAGAGGATATTTTCTTTAAATACGGTGCCGTCTTCGCTTGAAACTTCACATGGAATACTAATTCCCGAAAGCCCTTCAAAACGATCTTTATCATGCTGATGCAGAGTAAACGGCACAAGTGCAGCCATAGTTGGTAACACGCTTAAGCCAAACTGCTCTGCAATTTTATAACCTATTGGTGTAGCCCCTAGTTTTGGCATGGTTAAGCCACCTGATGCTATAACTAACGACTCACAGCTTAAGGTTTCTTGCTCTGTGGTAACGCTATAGCCGGTTTCGGTTTTTGATACATTGATCACTTCACTGCGTAGCTTTATATTTACTCCGGCCCACTCACATTCGGTTAGTAAAATATCAACAATGTCTTGTGCATTGTTATCGCAAAAAAGCTGGCCTAGTGTTTTATGGTGATACGCCAAGCCATGTCTGTCTACAAGCTCAATAAAGTCATGCTGTGTATAACGACTTAAGCATGATTTAACAAAATGAGAGTTTGTGCATAAGTAGTTATCCGGGGTTGCATTTTCATTTGTAAAATTGCAACGCCCACCACCACTTATTAAAATTTTACGACCTGGTTTTTTCCCCATATCAAGTACTGTAACGCTTCGGCCACGGTATCCAGCTTGCGCTGCACACATTAATCCTGCTGCTCCCGCACCTATTACAATTACATCTACTTGGGTCATTTATTTATCTCATTAAAAAATTTGCTCGATTATAGCAAAGTTTAATAGCTAACAACGCAGCATTTGAATTATTAGTAATAACACAACAAAAACGCATCAGTAATAAGTAGGGAATAATTACCCTCACAATAAAACAACCCTTTATGCTTATTTTTAATTTATATGACAAATACTAAACAACGAGTAAACCGCTAAAAACCTGGGTTATAACTAAATGAAAGAGGTACATAATAAATTGATATTTTAACCCGGTTAACAGATCGTTTACTTTTGTTCCCGCATCGTGATCTTATATCACGAAATAATAAATAAAAATCTAGGGATAATTATGACAACTAGTAAAACTTTTAAAAGATGCGCAATTGCAATTACAGTTAGTACGCTTTTTGCAGCAACATCTGGCATGGCTCAATCAGTTTCAAGTTCAATGACTGAAACATCGGCTAAACTACAAAGCCAAGGCAGTTTCGAAACTCAGTTCATTATTAAATATAAAAATAATAACGAAATGGCAAGCCTCTCAACTGCAGACGCAAGCCTGTCTAGCATGAAAAAGCGCGCACAAAGCTTTGTCAAAAACTTCGCTTCTAAAAAAGGCAAAGTAAAAGCAAAATATATTCGTGCAATGGCACTTAATAACCACCACGTAATGCGTGCTGATAAAAAATTAAGTACAGCAGAAGCCCAAGAGTTTATGCAAGAAATGGTTGATTCTGGCAATGTTGAATACATTGAAGTGGATCAAATGTTAAAGCCGTTTTCAACTCCTAACGACCCTCGCTTTGATGACCAATGGCACTACTACGAGCAAGCCGGTGGTTTAAACTTACCTACTGCATGGGATACCGCAACGGGTAGCGGTGTAGTTGTAGCTGTACTAGATACGGGTTACCGCCCACATGCCGATTTAAATGCTAACATTTTACCGGGTTACGATATGATCTCTAACCTATCGGTAGCTAACGATGGCGGTGGTCGCGATAGCGATGCACGTGATCCTGGTGATGCTGTTGCTGCGAATGAATGTGGTACTAACGGTGCACAAAACTCTAGCTGGCACGGCACGCACGTAGCCGGCACAGTTGCTGCGGTAACCAATAACGGCGAAGGCGTTGCAGGCGTAGCTTATAACGCAAAAGTAGTGCCTGTTCGTGTACTTGGTAAGTGTGGTGGTTTAACCTCAGATATTGCAGACGGTATTATTTGGGCATCTGGCGGAAGTGTTTCAGGCATTCCTGCTAACTCAAACCCTGCAGATGTAATAAACATGAGTTTAGGCGGCAGCGGTTCATGTAGCTCGACAACTCAAAATGCAATTAACACAGCACGCAGTAACGGCACTGTGGTAGTTATTGCTGCAGGTAACGATAACGATAACTCGGCAAACTACAACCCAGGTAACTGTAATGGTGTAGTAAACGTAGCATCAGTAGGTCGTAATGGCGGTCGAGCTTATTACTCAAACTACGGTAGCAATATTGATGTTGCAGCACCGGGTGGCGCGCAAAGTTTTGCAAACGACTCTGAAGGTGTTCTATCAACTTACAATTCAGGTTCGTCTACACCTTCAAGCGACAGCTACGGTTATTCGCAAGGTACATCAATGGCTGCGCCTCACGTAGCAGGTGTTGCGGCACTTATTAAGCAAGCAAAACCAGATGCAACGCCTGACGAAATAGAAAGTATTTTAAAATCAACAACCCGTTCGTTCCCTGCTACATGTACTAGCTGTGGTACGGGTATTGTTGATGCAGCCGCAGCTGTTGCAGCAGCAAGTGGCGGCACTACTCCGCCTACAGGCGGTGATAGCAAGCTTATTAATGGTGAAGCTAAAACAGGTTTAAGTGGGGCTGCAAATGCACAAGCGTTTTACACTATGACCATACCAAGCGGTGCAACTAACGTAACATTCACTATGAGTGGTGGTACTGGTGATGCTGATTTATACGTACGTGCGGGCAGTAAACCTACAACTACTACCTATGACTGTCGCCCTTATAAAGGCGGTAATAGCGAAGAGTGTTCTATTGATAACCCTACTGCGGGAACTTACCACGTAATGCTTAACGGCTACTCTGCGTATTCAGCTGTGAGCTTGGTAGGTAATATTACTGGTGGTTCATCGTCTGGTGGCGGTACAGGCACTCCACAAGCTGGCGGAGGCACTATAAGCGATGTGACAGCCAATACTGGTCAGTGGAAACATTACACGTTAGATGTACCTGCAGGAATGAGTACGTTTACAGTAACAACGTCGGGTGGAAGTGGCGATGCAGACTTATTTGTAAAATATGGCAGCCAACCAACAACCACTACGTACGATTGTCGCCCTTATAAAAATGGCAACGCAGAAACATGTACATTTACCAATCCACAAGCAGGTACTTGGCACTTAAGTGTTAACGCTTATAGCACTTTCTCTGGTTTAACACTTAGCGGACAATACCAACCGTAATTTGAAATTTGAGCCGTAAATAAAAAACCGATGTTGTTTCCAACATCGGTTTTTAAATAGTAAGTAGCTGATTAATTAAAGCTAAAACCTACACTTTATTACTGTTATAGCTTCTCTAGTACTGATTCTGCGCGGCTTACAACAAACTCTTTGTCTTGCTCTACAAATAAACCAGTTACTACTTCATTTTCAATAATCATAGCGTAACGCGTTGAGCGTAAACCACCAAAACTAGCGGTATCTTTATCAAGCCCTAACGATTTAGTGAAACTTCCATCGCCATCGGCAAGCATGGTAATTTCTTGCGCGTTTTGCGAGTCGCCCCATGCTTTCATAACAAATGCGTCATTAACAGATACACAGTAAATAGCATCAACACCTTTTGCTTTAATTTTATCAGCAAGAGTAATAAATTCAGGTAGATGTGCATTTGAACACGTTGGTGTAAATGCACCTGGCACTGCAAATAACACGACTTTTTTACCTTCAAACAACTCTTTATTTGTAAGAGATTGCATACCGTCGTCAGTTAATTGCGTTAACGTAACCGATGGTAATTCTTGGCCTTGCTCAATCATGGTGGTTCCTTTAAAAGATCAATACAGAATAAGTAACAATCATACTACGTAACCTATTACAGTGTAGGTAAAGTGTAACTAACTTAGTAACCCAGAGTAGTCTAGCAAAGGTTTATAGACCGAGTTCACTACATTTTATGAAAACTATTTTAGCTTCTATAGTTTTCATAAAATTTATTGCTCTGTAGTTAAGGTAAATTCAAATCATTTATAAAGCGAGAAAAGTCATTACCTAACTTTTTATCCCGCATGCTGTACTCTACAATTGCTTTTAAATAGCCTAACTTATCTCCGCAATCGTGAGAGCGACCACTCATATGGAATGCTTCAACGGTTTCTTGTGCCATTAATGCGTCAATAGAATCTGTAAGTTGTATTTCACCGCCAGCACCTACAGACGTTTTTGCGAGTAGAGGCCAAATATTCTTACTCAGTACATATCGCCCTACAACAGCAAGATTTGAAGGTGCTAAATCAGCATCAGGTTTTTCAACCATTGCTTTAATTGCAGCACTTTTACCTGGCATTAACTCAACACCGTTTATATCAGCAATACCATATTTACTAACGTCTTCTTTAGCTACCGGCTCAAGCATTATTTGACTTGCTTGAGTTTCTTTAAAGCGTTTAATCATGGCCGCTAAGTTTTCAGTTTTTTGGTCCGCTGTATAAGCATCAAGTATCACATCTGGCAGGAGCACTACAAAGTTATCGTCACCAACTATTGGCTTAGCACACAAAATAGCATGCCCTAGCCCTTTAGCTTCACCTTGGCGTACACTCATAATGGTGACATCAGGCGGACAAATAGAGCGAATCTCATCTAATAAAGCACGTTTAACACGTTTTTCAAGAGTAGCTTCTAGCTCGTAACTTGTATCAAAATGGTTTTCGATTGCATTTTTAGAGCTGTGTGTAACTAATACAATATCTTTAATACCGGCAGATACACATTCGCTGACAATATATTGAATTAGAGGTTTATCAACTATAGGGAGCATTTCTTTTGGAATAGCTTTTGTCATAGGGAGCATTCTCGTCCCTAAGCCTGCTACTGGAATTACAGCTTTCATATCTATCCTTAGTGATTAAGTTTGTAAATAAACTAGCAGATACAAAATAGATACCAGCTGAATAAAGTTACCTCTTTTGAAGAAGTAAATTTGAAGCTGCTTTTAAAGTGAAGACTCTACACTTTAGGAATATAAAATAGATAGGTAAATAGTGAACTTATTAATGATTTTGTTGGGGGGGGGTGAGATTACATTAGCTAAATAAAAAAGCCTGAGATTGTTATTAATAACAACTTCAGACTAATCAATATTTAACAATACCTTACTGAAGGTAGAGTTATAAAACCTTTTTATAATTAAAGACCAGCGCGATCTTTAATCACTGCAATAAGTGGTGAGCTAGCAAAGTTGCCTTCAGCCCAAGCAATATCAGCACCATCTGTTAACGCACTTTTTGATAAGTTTTTAACTATATACTCACCAGTATCCACTGCATTACTAGCAACAGCATGGCGTAATAAGTTATTACCATTACATTGTACTGCATCATAAATATTACGAATTTTTACACGAGAGCTTTTAAGCTTGCTGCGTAATCGGTTTTTATCGTCTGCCGCAATATATTCACAAATAGATACTGCTAATTGATCTTCAGCATTTGCAGGTGCTGTATACGAAAAAGAACTTACAGCGACAACAGCAGTAAGTGCAACTAGCTTTGGTAATTTAAACATGACAAACCCTTTATAATACTTTGTTCTTATATAGACTATCAAATATTATATCAATCTATCAAAAATTACGCAATAATGTTAATGTTCTTTATACAAAGTTACGAATTTATAACTAGATTTGTTTTTTTCATCAGGGAGGTTTTCTTGCTCTTCTTTCACGTCCCAATTAGCAACTTTATTGTAATCAGGAAACTGTGTATCGCCTTTAATATCTAAATCAATAAAGGTTAAATACAAGCGTTCTGCTTTTGGTAAAAATTGCTCATAAATATTACCGCCACCAATAATCATTACTTCTTCAACAGCACAAACCAGTTCTAGTGCGGCCTCTGGTGTGGTTACCACTTCAATACCCTGTGCAGTATATTCGCTGTTTCGAGTAATAATAATATTACGACGCCCAGGTAAAGGACGGCCTATTGACTCAAAAGTTTTACGACCCATGATCACAGGTTTACCCGTAGTTATTTTTTTAAAATGCTGAAGATCCGCAGGTAAATGCCATGGCATTTTACTATCTAGGCCAATTACACGGTTATTTGCCATTGCTGCAATCATTGAAATTATCATAATAAACACCTAGTACTTTATTCTTAAACAAAGAAAAAGGAGCATAAGCTCCTTTTTAATAAATTCTATTTAATTAACGCTCGTAGACAACTTCTACGTCGTAATCGTCTTCATCCCAGTCGTCCCAATCATCATCATTGCCTTTACCTTTAGTGGCTTTTTCATGATAGGTATCCCACTTGAATTCAACTTCTTCATCTTCAACTTGTACAAACTTCTCTTTAGGCATGCTATCAAGTAGTGTCATTATGTTGTGGATTAAAGGTTGAGTATTAAGTTTATTAATTGCTGAAATGTGATAAATATTTTCAGTTTCGCCCAGCTCTTCTGCAATCGCTTCGCATAGCGCTTTTGCTTCATCTTCTGGTAATAAATCTATTTTATTAAACACTAACCAGCGCGGCTTTTCTGCTAATTTAGGGCTGTATTGGTGTAGCTCGTTAATAATCGAGAATGCATTATCAACAGGGTTTGAACCATCTACCGGCATTACATCAATAATGTGCAATAACACACGACAACGCTCTAAATGCTTCAAGAAGCGAATACCTAGGCCTGCACCATCAGATGCACCTTCAATTAGACCCGGAATATCGGCTATAACAAATGATTTATTTGCTTCTGGACGTACCACACCTAAATTAGGAATAAGCGTCGTGAATGGGTAATCAGCTACTTTTGGTCTTGCTGCAGATACACTGCGGATAAACGTAGATTTACCTGCATTTGGTAATCCTAGTAAGCCTACATCAGCTAATAATAGTAACTCTAACTTTAAGTTACGTACTTCACCGGGTGTGCCCAATGTTTTTTGACGAGGTGCTCGGTTAGTACTTGATTTAAAACGTGCATTCCCCAAGCCGTGGAAACCACCTTTTGCAACCAAAATTCGTTGACCATCTTGAGTTAAGTCGCCAAGTCCCTCTTGGGTATCAACATCCATGATGCGCGTGCCTACAGGCACCATAACAAATAAGTCATCGGCTTTTCGGCCTGTACAGTTACGGCTACGACCGTTAGTACCACGTTCAGCTCTATGAAAGCGCTCAAACTGATAATCAATTAGGGTATTTAAGTTTTCATCAGCTTGTAGATAAACACTACCACCGTCTCCACCGTCACCGCCGTCTGGTCCACCATCTGGAACATATTTTTCACGACGGAAAGACACGATGCCGCTGCCACCGTCTCCAGCTTCTGCGCGAATTTCTACTTCATCTACAAACTTCATGATTACTCACTTTAGGGATTGGCTTGTTTAATAACTCTATTATATACCCAAGCCAACACAAATGCAGGCTTGGGTATATATTTTGACTGACTACAAAACAAAAAACCCCGCAAAGGCGGGGTTTTTAACTACCTTACTGATTACTCAGTTACGATAGTTACGTATTTACGGTTTAAAGGACCTTTTTGTTCAAACTGAACTTTACCATCTGCTTTTGCGAAGATAGTGTGGTCTTTACCGATACCTACGTTAGTACCAGGGTGGAAACGAGTTCCACGCTGACGAACAATGATGCTACCCGCTAGAACTGATTCGCCACCAAAACGCTTAACACCTAGGCGTTTGCTTTCTGAATCGCGACCGTTACGAGTACTACCAGCTGCTTTTTTATGTGCCATTTCTAAGTACCTCTAATTAAGCGCTAATGCTAGTGATTTTAACTTCAGTGAACCATTGACGATGGCCCATTTGCTTACGAGAATGCTTACGGCGTCTAAATTTAACAACCTTAATCTTCTCACCGCGACCATGTGAAACAACCTCAGCTGTTATCTTGCCACCGTTTACGAACGGTACACCGATCTCGATTTTCTCACCATCAGCAACTAAAAGTACTGAATCAAATTCTACTGCCGCACCAGTTTCAACGTCTAATTTTTCAAGACGAATCGTTTGACCTTCAGTCACACGATGCTGTTTACCACCACTTTGGAAAACCGCGTACATAATTAACTCCGTCTGTGCACCCTCAAATCGGCGCAACTAAAATATTCTTCGATAGGGCGCGAAGTTTACGCTAACGCGAAATAACTAGCAAGCCTATTTTGTAATTAAAATGAATAAAAAGTAGCTGCTTTGAGAGCAATTCAATATTTACCCCATTTTATATTAATTAGCCCTTTTGCCAAGCGCTTTTTAACTCTTAGTCGAAATAAATTAATGTACTCAAATATGACCCTCACAGCTTAATATCTAAGCACACCATAAACTGTATATTGATTATCAATTAATCAGTTATCTTGGCTAATTCAGTCTAAATTAAGTACTTTAATAGTGTTTTTTCAATCAATCGTCACAAAATATCGAGCTAGTGCATTTTTTGTTGTACAATCTGCGCCGTTCACACATAAAAATTGGCTCGGAGATCAATGGATATAAAAGCTATCCAGGCGTTAATCGAAAGCGATATGAATGACGTCAATCAACTTATACATGCGCAAATGCGCTCAGATGTGGCGTTAGTTAATCAGCTTGGTTTATATATAGTTAGCAGTGGCGGCAAACGCGTTCGTCCAATGCTCGCGATTTTAGCAGCCAAAGCGCTCGGTTATCAGGGTAAAGATCACATAACACTTGCAACAATTGTTGAGTTTATTCATACAGCAACGCTATTGCATGACGATGTTGTAGATGAATCAAACTTACGACGTGGCACACCTACAGCAAATGCTGAATTTGGTAATGCTGCTAGCGTATTGGTTGGTGACTTTATTTACACTCGTTCATTTCAGCTTATGGTTGGCCTTGGAAAAATGCAGGTTATGCAAGTACTTGCCGATGCAACAAACATTATTGCTGAAGGTGAAGTATTGCAGTTAATGAACTGCAACGACCCAGATACGACCGAAGCCAGTTATATGCAGGTTATTTACTCTAAAACAGCTAAGTTGTTTGAAGCAGCGACAGGCCTTGCTGCCATTATTACTGAGCAAGACCAGACTACTCTCGATGCACTAAACCTATATGGTATGCATTTAGGTACTGCGTTTCAGCTAGTAGATGATGTACTCGATTACAATGCAGATGCTGAGCAGTTGGGTAAAAACATTGGTGATGATTTAGCTGAAGGCAAACCAACGCTTCCACTTATTTATGCTATGCAACATGGTAGCGAGCAGCAAACGCAGCTTATTCGTGATGCGATAGAGCACAGTAATGGTATGGAGCATTTAGAAGACATTCTATCGGCACTAAAGCAAACTAATGCGCTTGAATTTACAATGCAAAAAGCAGAGCTTGAAGCTGACAAAGCTATTGCGTGTTTAGACTTTTTAGCTGAGTCTGACTATAAGCAAGCACTCATAAGCCTTGCTCGTATTGCGGTTGACCGCGACCACTAGTTTTAACTAGTTACACAGTGTGAAATTAATTCTGAGCAATAAAAAAGCCTGCAAATGCAGGCTTTTTTGTTATTCTACTTTGGCTATTACGCCATGAAATCAACACCTTCTTTGATGTCTTTTTTCAGTGTTTCAAGCATGTCATTTTTTGCTTTTGTTTCAAATGCGCTTAGTTCGCCGTAAGAAAGAATTTCTTCTACGCCGTTTTTACCTAAACGTACTGGATGTGCAAAGTACTCTGCATCGCCATTTTCAACAGCAACGTAAGCGTAATCTACAACTTCTTCACCCTGTAGGCCTTTAACTAAAGACATACAAAAACGAGCTGCAGCAGCACCCATAGATAGCGTAGCTGAACCACCGCCTGCTTTAGCATTTACAACTTCAGTACCCGCATTTTGGATACGTGGAGTAAGTGCAGCAACTTCTTCATCAGTGAAAGAAACACCTTCAACTTGAGAAAGTAGAGGAAGAATAGTTGTGCCTGAGTGACCACCAATTACTGGTACTTTCACAGTTGCTACGTCTACGCCTTTAAGTTCAGCAACAAATGCTTCTGAACGAATAACGTCAAGCGTAGTAATACCGAATACGCGTTTAGCGTCGTAAGTACCTGCTTTTTTGAATACTTCAGCAACGATTGGAACTGTGCCATTTACTGGATTAGTAATAATACCTACTAACGCTTTAGGACAGCTAGCAACAATGCCTTCTGCTAAAGTTTTGATGATACCAGCATTTACATTAAATAAATCAGCACGATCCATACCTGGTTTACGTGGCATACCCGCTGGGATAAGAACGATGTCAGAGCCTTCAAGCGCTTTGTTTAATTCGTCTGCGCCAAAGCCTGCTACTTTAACATCTGTTGGGATGTGAGAAAGGTCAACCGCAACACCTGGTACTACTGGTGCAACATCATAAAGTGATAATTCAGAGCCAGCTGGTAAGCCTGTTTTTAATAATAAAGACAACGCTTGGCCGATACCGCCTGCAGCACCTAATACAGCAACTTTCATTGGAATTCTCCGTAATTTGAGGTAGGAAACATTTGTGGCTCTTAAGATAATGAAATTAGCGACTAAAAACAAATTTATCCTGTCTATTTCAAGTATATTTTCGACCATAGTCGTAAACTTTTGTGATTTAACGCATCAAACTGGCAAGTTAACTAAACAACTGCTGCATAATTATTCATTTTTGTGTAGAATTTGCGGCATAAATAACAAAAACGAATAAAGACTATGCAACCACAAGATAAACAAGAAGCACTGGTAAAAGCATTTAAATCACTATTAAAAGAAGAAAATTTTGGCTCTCAAGGCGAAATAGTTGATGCATTAAAAGATCAAGGCTTTGACAATATAAGCCAAAGTAAAGTATCGCGCATGTTAAGTAAATTTGGTGCTGTACGCACACGTAACGCCAAACAAGAAATGGTTTACTGCTTACCTGCTGAAATGGGTGTACCTACGGCTAAAAGCCCATTACGCCAATTAGTAATCGACATTATGCACAACGAAATGATGATCATTATTCGTACCAGTCCAGGCGCCGCTCAGCTTATTGCTCGTTTATTAGATTCATTAGGTAAAGCAGATGGCGTACTAGGAACAATTGCAGGCGACGATACTATTTTTATCGCTCCTGCTAAAATATCTGAAATAGATGTAACACTTGAACGTGTTCGCATTTTATTTGATACGGTTTAATAGCAAACTAAATTTGTTTTAAAAACCCGACTGAAGGCGCAAAGAAAGCAGAACCCATATCGGCTTGAGTAAAATCAAGCCAGTGGTCGTAACAATCCCCTTCCCCTAAACGACTATTCAGTACTTTTTCAAATGCGGTGCCCGTACAAGCGCATGTAATTGATAACATTCCCTGCTCATACACATCGCCATAAGGCATGCTCTGATTTAATAATAGCGGTTGTCCGTCTTCGTCTTTTAGCTCACTTCGCGAAGCATGGCTGGTTTCGATCGCAGGGGTAATTAGCGTGTTATCAAGGCGCGTACGTCCCATTATTTGTTCTTGCTCGCTCAATGATAAGTGCTGCCACATAGTTAAGTCATGCTTATAGCGCTGTACATGAATATAACTCCCCTGATCTTCAAAATTGCCAGGGCTACTAATTAAAGCCGTAGCGCGCTTTTTTCTTCCATGTGCGGTGTCGCCACCATAAATAAAACCATTAAAATCACGACCATCTAAAAAGCGAAAATTACGAATTTGCTCCACCAGCTCAACATCGGGGGCAAATAGTTTTAAAATTTGCAGCGCAAATAAATGGTTAACGTCTTCACGGTCAGAGCGAATTTGCACAAATAAATCGCACGGTTGTACGCTCATTTGATGATCGCTATGGTTTATATTAGGAAAGCTCTGTAATTCGCTTGGGATGTATTCAGGGAGGATATGCGGCCAATATTGCGCACCAATAGCAACCATGCAAGAGAGCATTGATTCTGAAAATTGATCGCTAAATTCTTCTTCAATAGCGCTTACTTGTTTTAACTTTGCGCGAAGTGATTCATCTTGACCATCAAACACATTAAAAAATAAGTGCAAACCGTGTAAGTTTGCTTCAGCACAAATCCCTGATTGCGCTTGCGCCATTGTTATTCCTTAGTTTTACAGATAAAAACACAGCGAATAACAAATTAATTACGATTCGAAAAAATTCACCGTGTGAGGTTTTATTTTTATTATAACCTGTTCATTATTTTCAAATGACTGGCCATATTGTGCAGCAACTTCAATTTCTTGTTTATCAATAACAAGTGAATAAACATACGCCGAACCAATAAAGCGACGACTTATGATTGTAGCTCGCTTGCTGAGTTTGTCACTTTGGTTATCTGCCACTAATTCTATTTGATGAGGGCGCACATATATAAGCCCTACGCTTACGTCATGCTTACTCTCAACATAAGATTCGACTAAACCAAATGGTGTTTTGTATTCAGTTGCTGTTAATACTTCTGCGCTCAAGTATATGCCTTGACCCAGAAACTCTGCAACCTCCTTTGAACATGGATCTGCAAAAAGCTGCTCGGGCGTGCCTTGTTGCTCAATTTTACCGCGATGCATAATGGCAAGTGTATCTGAAAACGCAAACGCCTCTTCTTTTGAATGTGTAACAAACACAGCAGATACTTGGGTTGCCTTAATAATTCGACGTATATCGGCGATTAATTCAAAGCGTACTTGCGTATCAATATTTGAAAAGGGCTCATCAAGTAGCAATAAACTAGGCTTATAAGCTAATGCACGAGCAATAGCTACGCGTTGTTGTTGACCACCCGATAACTGATGCGGGAACCTGTCGGCACAGCCAATTAAATGTACCAGCTTAAGCATTTCATCTACGCGTTGCTGCTTTTGAGCTTTACTCATTTTACTAAGCCCAAATGCGATATTATTTGCTACCGTTAAATGCGGAAACAACGCATAGTCTTGAAACATCATGCCGATGTTACGGTGCTCAGGCGAGACAAACGATTGCTCATCACTCACTAATTTACCGTCTATAAAAATAGACCCTTGCTTGGCTTCAATTAAACCTGCAATCGCTTTTAACGTGGTCGTTTTGCCGCAGCCACTCGCTCCGAGTAGGCAAACAATTTCATCTTTACCCACCGTTAAATCTAAATCGTGAATAACCTTTGTGCCGTTATAGTGATAGCTCACGCCTTGTAAAATTAAACTACTCATTTAACTACGCTGCTCCATAGAACGATTAATAAAATACAAAGGAATAAACCCAACAATAACAATAAATAATGCCGATATTGAAGCAAGTTCTAACTGCTCGTCACTCACATACTGAAATACATGAGTAGCTAAGCTTTCAAAATTAAACGGCCTGAGCAATAGCGCAGCCGGCAGTTCTTTCATGCACTCAATAAATACCAATAACGCAGCAGTAAGCAATCCTCTTCGCAGTAAAGGTAGGTGCACTAAACGCAGTGTTTGTCCTTGGCTTTTACCCATTGATTGGCTTGCCATATCAAGTGATGGGCTAATACGTAAAAAACTCGACTCAATTGCTCCGTGTGCAATGGCGTAAAACCTAACAATATAAGCAATAATAATAGTAAGAATGCTACCTGTAAGCAGCAAGCCAATATCTAAGTTATACGGCTCGAGCGCTGTGTTGATGGTGTTCTCTAACAATGTAAGCGGTAATAAAACCGCAATAGCGAGTACTGTGCCAGGCAACGCATATCCTGTGCTTGCTAAACGCCCAGGAATAAGCGGATACGTTTGCTTTGCCACACGCTGATAAAAAACCACAAAAACACTCAACGTAATCGTTATTAGGCTCACAACCCCTGCCACTTTTAAACTTTGCCAAGCGTAACTAAAAAACTCTACATTCCATGCTTTATCAAAGTAGGTAATGGCGTAATTTATAAGTACTGCAATAGGGATTACAAACGCGATAAATAAAATAAAGCTGCAAAATGCCGTTGCGAGCCAAGCTGACTTTCCTTTTAATACATAGAGAGATTCACTATTTACACTTGATTGGCGCTCAAATACCGCTTGGTTACGACGACTAAAGCGCTCCGCCATTAATGCTAAAAATAACAGTAATAACATCACACCCGATATTTTAGCTGCCGCTGTAAGTGAGTAATAACCAAACCACGTATCGTATACGGCAGTCGTTAATGTACTTACGGCAAAATAACTCACTGTTGCAAAGTCAGCCATGGTTTCCATACTTATAAGCGCAAGAGCCGCCACAATAGCCCCACGAGAGAGTACTAAGCTTACTTTAAAGAAACTTTGCCAAGGAGATAATCCCATTAACTGGCTAGCTTGTACTAATTTGAATGACTGCTCGCGAAGAGCCGTTTTAAAAATCAAAAATAAATACGGATAAAGCACCAAGGCAATCATAACGATGGCGCCGGGTAATGTACGTATATCAAAAAACCAATAGTCATTAGGCGATTGCCAACCAAACCATTCTCTCAGCGCTATTTGCACCGGGCCCGCATAATCTAATAAATCAGTGTATACATAGGCAATAATATAGGTGGGCATAGCAAGGGGCAGCATAAGTGCCCATTCAAACTGTTTTTTACCCGGGAAACTACAGTAAGCCGTTAGCCATCCAAGTGGCAAAGCTATGGCGCAGCTAAGGACGCAAACACCTAAAACAAGCAATACGGTATTGGTTATGTAATCCCAAAGCACGGTATCCCACAGGTGAGAAAACACCTCAGAGCTACCTTGTAGAGATTCAAAAAGAAGAAAAAACAACGGGGCCGATAGAATTAAGCCAGTCGACCACGCAAAGAGCTGCCATTTAGACAGCTTAAATTTATTAGTCATTAAAGATCGAACTTCACCTCATCAATTAGCTTAAGCGCTAACGGACGATATTTACTAATCTCATCAAGTGGCAAGCTGTCTTCTTTAAAACTCCCCCAAGAGGCAACCAAACTTGATAGTTCAACACCCGACTTAACTGGATACTCCATATTTAATGAGGCATACATGTTTTGTGCTTTGCTGTCGGTCATATATTCTATGAGCTTTAATGCATTTTCAGGGTTTTTAGCATATTTGGTAATAACCGCACCCGAAACATTTATGTGTGAGCCACGATTAGTTTGATTCGGAAAGTTAATATTTACGGCCTCTGCCCAACCTTTTTGCTCTTTATCTTCTAGCATTTTACCAAGATAGTAACTATTACCTAATGCCAAGTTACATAAACCTTCTTTAACTGCTTTAACTTGAGCACGATCGTTACCTTGAGGTTTACGTGCTAAATTAGCCTTAACACCTTCAAGCCACTCTTTGGTTTGCGCTTCACCATGGTGTGCAATCATAGAAGCCACTAAACCTAAGTTATATGGATGTTTGCCTGATCGCGTACAAATTTGTCCTTTGTATTTAGGATCTGCTAAATCTTCATAAGTGAGCTTAGGTAACGCACCAATTCGCTCTTTTGATGAATACACATTACGAACTCGCTTAGTAAGCGCGACCCATTGGCCATCACCGTCACGAAAAGCTGCAGGCACGTTATTATTTACACTGTCACTTTTTATAGTTTGTGTTAATTTTAAATCTTCTAATTGAATAAGCGCACTAAAATTAGAGGTTAATACTAAATCGGCTTTACTGTGTTTACCTTCACGTTTAACACGCTCAATTAACCCTTTTTTAGCAAAAACAACATTGGTTTTTATTCCCGTTTGTTTTGTAAAATCTTCTAAAATTGGCTGAATCAAAAACGGCTGACGAAAAGAATAGATATTAACAACGTCACTTGCAAAGGCTGGTGCCGATGCTGCTAATCCTAAAACAAGTGTAAATACTGTCTTCATTATTTCACCTAAATAATTGTTATTATCATCGAATTCTACCGCGCTCATTCAAAAAGTGCACACTTTAAATAAATGTAAATATGTAAATAACGCCCAAAAAGGAAATGCCGTGTAAGAGATGTCTCACGGATGTGACAGCTAATGAGTAAAAATCAAGATAAAAAACACACAAAAACAACCTAACCAACTGTATTTATTGAATATTCACATTATTACTATTGCATAAATACTAATTGAACGTAGTTTTATCCCTATTTTAGTTGCTCTATTGCACTATAATTTACGCATCAACCAAGCAATGACGCTTATTGAGTAAAAGGAAATGGACTGCTTACTCAACCAACCAATGATTAGGTTACCAGGACAACACGGATTTTAGGACAGGCTCAGGATGAGTATCACAACGCAATGTTGTAAAAAGGACAGCGTCAGGAAGATGCGAAAAGGATAACAACACGGCTAAGTTGTTTAACAGGATGTTTAAGGAATAAATGGACAGGCCTTTAAGGCAACACAATGGATTGGTTAAAATAGGGATACACTAGGAAGTGTAATTAAGGATTTGGTAATAGTATTTACCCTACAGGATGTTTAGGAATTTAAGGATACAGGCCCGGATGGTCTACATTACATAGAACTAAAAAGTAATATAGTAATAAACATGGATTAGTAAAAATTGGAGTTGATTAAGTTCAATTGCAGGATGCAGAAAATTAGAAGATTCCGCAAGCGCGCCTAGAGATAGAGCGCGCTTTTCTTTGCCTAAAATTTGGGTTTAGTAAAGCTCTAAGCAACTACCACTAACTTTTGCAGGGTAATACTGCATCCCAGCTAATCAATATTAATACCTTCAAATACTTTATTAATATTTTAAATTTCGCTAAGTTTTTCATTAATTGCGCCGATAACTAAGTAACGCAAGGATCATAAATACTCAATGGATATGAATTTTAAAACGCCGCAAAGCAATACCTTTTTATGTAAAGTATCAGACGCAAGTACAGCAAAACCAATTGGTGTTTTTAGTGCCCAAACTCCCAACGAAAATCCGTATAAAGCTTTATTTAGCCCCAAAGGTTATAACTTTTTAAATATGCCAATGAGTGAGTTTAAAAACATACTTAACGTAATTATCCAGTTAGAAAGCGATATTTCTATTAGTAAATGGGGTGAGGGTTCTCGACCTGATGAATTTAGTTATCAGCTTAATAGAATAGCAAACGCTATTGCGACTACTCACTTTAAGGGAAAAACCGATATTAGCTGTTACTTTTTAAAGCGAGTCGAAGAGGCTAAGGATATGATTGGTGAGGACTGCACCTCGTTTATTCAGGCTCACAATAGCGTAAGCCAATTATATAATACGGTTTTACAATTAACATCTGAAGAAGGCTTCAGAGCAATTCAAAATAAAGCACTTGCTCACTTAAAAGAGCAGCAAGCTTTCGCTTAACTGCGTAAAACTACTCTTCTAGCGGTCGGCCTTTATTGCGCTTACCAAGCAAATACGCATCACGAAACTTAATAAAATGCTGTTCTAATTTAGAAGATGCATCCATTTCTCCCGCAAGCGCTAGCACCATAATAGCCACTTCAGCAGTGCCTAGTTGATGCGCATGAGGGGCAACACGTAATCGGTAATCAGATAGTTTATCAGCAGTAACAGAAAGTACAGGCAAGTTATCTAAGTATGGGCTTTTGCGAATCATTTTTTTAGCTTCACGCCAGGTACCATCTAAAAATATAAATAGCGGTTTTTTACCCTCTTCAATACTTATTTCGGTAATGGCCCTGCCCTCTTCTACGTCTTCAGCAGGGAATACTACCATTGGCTGATATTGTGAATCGCTTATCAAAGCTAAAAGAGCGGGGTTAGGGTCTGTTCTATCCCATCTAAATGCGTGGTTATCTGGCACTATTTCAGCAATTAAGCGCCCAGTATTAGAAGGTTTAAAACTTTCATTGTGATACATTAATAAGCACACAGCTGCTTTACAATCTGCATGCTCAACACCTTTACAAATACAGTAGTGCTTAGCTATTAAGCATTGCTCACAGCGATCTAATTTACCGCCTCGAGCATTAAACTCTCGACGGGATTCACTTATTTGTTGAGCGCGTAATGCTAAAACTGAGTTTTTCACTGTATTTACCTTCAATTAATTAAGCGCGCATTGTAACGACTTATCGCAATTTAATCTTATATTTATAGCCATACCAACCTGCATAAATCTTTGATCAATTTAACGAATTAAATTGCACTATAACTTCGTTAAAAATTTTTTATTTAGAACAACTAGATACAAAAACTTTTGCCTAGTTCTAGCGTAATTTTCTTAACGTTAAATAGACCCCATATATAAGCAGATTGGTATCATTGAATTAATTCAACATCTCTCAAATTAAAAACCAGGCATAAAAAAACCCAACCGAAGTTGGGTTTTTCAAACAAATGCTAAAAAGTTAAATTACTTCTTTTTAACTGCTTTTTTGTTTGGTAAGTCAGTGATCGAACCTTCAAAAATTTCAGCTGCAAGGCCGATTGATTCATTCAATGTAGGGTGAGCATGAATAGTAAGCGCTAAGTCTTCACCATCAGCACCCATTTCAATACCTAAACCGATTTCGCCAAGCATTTCGCCCGCGTTAATACCGATCATAGCACCACCGATTATACGGCCACTTTCTTTATCAAAAATAAGTTTAGTAGAACCTTCAGTACGAGATGATGCAATAGCACGACCAGAAGCTGCCCACGGGAATACCGCAGTTTCAATTTTTAGGCCTTGCTCTTTTGCTTCTTTCTCAGTAACACCTACCCAAGCGATTTCTGGGTCAGTGTACGCTATTGAAGGAATACATTTAGGGTCGAAGAAATGCTTCTGACCAGAAATAACTTCTGCAGCGACATGACCTTCATGAACCGCTTTATGTGCAAGCATAGGCTGGCCAACTAAGTCACCAATTGCAAAAATATGGCTTACGTTAGTACGTAATTGCTTATCAACATTAATAAAGCCACGCTCATCAACGTTTACGCCCGCTTTTTCAGCATCAAGTAAGTTACCGTTTGGAGTACGGCCAACTGCAACAAGCACTTTGTCGTAACGTACAGGTTCTGCTGGTGCGTTTTTACCTTCAAACGTTACGTATAAGCCATCTTTTTTAGCTTCAACACCAACAACTTTAGTTGAAAGCATTACGTTGAATTTTTTGCTTACGTATTTTTGGTAAATTTTGATAATGTCTTTATCAGCTGCTGGAACTAATTGGTCAGCAAATTCTACAACATCAATTGCAGAACCTAGTGCACGGTAAACCGTACCCATTTCAAGACCGATAATACCACCACCAAGTACAAGTAGTTTTTCTGGTACATCTTTAAGCTCTAGCGCGCCAGTTGAATCAATTACACGGTCATCTTGTGGGATGAAAGGTAAGTTAACTGGTTTAGAACCTGCTGCAATAATCGCGTTATCAAACGTGATAGTTGTAGAGTCTTTCTCGCCTTCAACTACTAAAGTATTGCTGCCAGTGAATTTGCCGTAACCAGATACAACTTTCACTTTACGCATTTTAGCCATGCCCTCTAGTCCACCAGTTAACTGGCCAACTACAGAATCTTTCCAAGTACGAACTTGGTCAAGATCGATCTTTGGTGCGCCAAAAGTAACACCATGAGATGACATTTCAGCTGCATCATCAATCACTTTAGCTACGTGTAAAAGTGCTTTTGAAGGAATACAACCAACATTAAGACATACGCCGCCTAATGTTTCACGAGATTCTACCAATGTAACTTCTAAGCCCAAGTCAGCAGCGCGGAATGCCGCAGAGTAACCACCAGGACCACCGCCTAGTACAACAACTTGAGTTTTTAATTCGTTGCTCATGCTATTACCTTAATTGTTTGAACGGGACACTGCCCTAAAGTTTAACTGCCATGTTTCTGCAAGGCAGAAAGTGAGAGCAGATCACAAATTTGTGCAAAGATTGTATCATTGCAAATGGTAAAAATCCCAGCTAAAAACAACTGGCTGGGATTTGATTCTATTCATTGTCCAGCGATTACATCACCAATTGGCGAATATCGCTCATGTAACTTGCAAGAGTCACAGTAAAGCGTGCAGCTAAGGCTCCGTCAATAACCCTATGGTCGTATGACATAGACAGCGGAACCATTAGTTTTGGTTCAAACTCTTTGCCATTCCATTTAGGTTTCATTTCAGATTTAGACACACCTAAAATAGCCACTTCTGGTGCATTAACAATCGGCGTAAATGCCGTACCGCCAATACCGCCAAGGCTAGAAATAGTAAAACAACCACCTTGCATATCAGACGATGTAAGCTTACCGTCACGTGCTTTAACAGATACTTCCATTAATTCGCGTGATAGTTCAATAATGCCTTTTTTATCAACATCTTTAAACACAGGTACAACTAAACCGTTTGGCGTATCAACTGCAACACCAATGTTAATGTACTTTTTAAGGATTAAGCTTTCGCCGTCTGCAGAAAGCGATGAGTTGAATTTTGGAAATTCAGCAAGTGCTTTTGCAGCTGCTTTCATTACAAACACAAGTGGTGTAATTTTAACACCCAGCTTTTTCTTCTCGCTAAGCACATTTTGCTCTTTACGGAATACTTCAAGGCTTGTGATATCAGCTTCGTCAAACTGTGTAACATGCGGGATTTGTACCCAGTTACGGTGTAAATTTTTGCCTGATAGCTTTTGAATACGAGACAGCTTTTGCTCTTCAATTTCGCCAAATTTAGCAAAATCAACTTTAGGCCATGGAATAAGACCAAGCTCGCTACCACCAGCACTACTACCTGCTGATAATTGACCAGATTCAACTTGCTTAACTAGATTTTTAACATAGTTTTGCACGTCTTCTTTAACTATACGGGCTTTACGACCAGTGCCTTTAACGTTAGCTAGGTTAATACCAAACTCACGCGCTAAACGGCGAACAACAGGTGATGCATGAGCATACGCGCTGTTTTCTGTGAAGCTTTCATTACTTGCTTTTACAGGTGCTGCTTGAGCCGGTGCCGACTCAGTTTTAGCCGCTGCTGCAGGTGCTGATTTTTCAGCTGGTGCTGATGCTGCTGCCGGCGCGCTGCCTGCAACTTCAAATACAAAAATTAATGAGCCTGTCGATACTTTATCGCCAGCAGCTACTTTAATTTCTTTAACTGTACCTGCAAATGGAGCTGGTACTTCCATTGCCGCTTTGTCGCCTTCAACGTTTAAGATTGATTGATCTTCTTCAACCGTATCGCCAACTGCAACTATAATTTCAGTTACTTCAACTTCATCGCCACCAATATCAGGTACATTAACTTCTTTAGTACTTGGTGCTGCGTTTGCTGTTGAGCTAGCTGCTGGCGCTTCTACAGGAGCCGACTCTTTAGCCGGTGCCGCAGATTCACTTCCTGCTACTTCAAAAACAAACACTAATGAGCCTGTTTTAACTGTATCGCCAGCGGCGACTTTAATTTCTTTAACTATACCGGCAAATGGAGCTGGAACTTCCATTGCTGCCTTGTCGCCTTCAACGTTTAAGATAGATTGCTCTTCTGAAACGGTGTCGCCAACAGCAACCATGATTTCAGTTACTTCAACTTCATCATCGCCAATATCTGGTACGGTTACTTCTTTAGTTGAAGAACCTGTAGAAGCAGCAGGTGCTGCCTCTTCAGATTTAGCTGGAGCAGCGGCTGATGCTTTTTCTTCACCAGTGCTTTCACTCTCGCCTTCAAACAAAAATACTAAAGAGCCAGTTGTAACGGTGTCGCCAACGTTTACTTTAATTTCTTTAACTGTACCCGCTTGCGAAGCAGGTATTTCCATTGATGCTTTGTCGCCTTCAACATTTAATAATGATTGGTCCACATCTACTTTGTCGCCAACGCTTACTAATATTTCGGTTACTTCTACTTCATCGTCACCAATATCTGGTACTTTAATTTCAATACTCATTGCAAACCTCTTATGCGTACAGTGGGTTAAGTTTGTTAGTGTCGATGTTGAACTTTTTAAGTGCTTCAACAACTACTGACTTCTCAACTTCACCGCGTTTAGCAAGTTCAGATAACGTAGCAACAACAACGTAGCCCGCGTTAACTTCAAAGTGACGACGTAGGTTTTCACGGCTATCAGAACGACCGTAACCATCGGTACCTAACACTTTGTAGTTGCTGCTTGGAATAAATGAACGCGCTTGTTCTGCGTAGTTTTTCATGTAATCCGTTGCTGCAACAGTCACAGAGTCGTTTAATACGCTTGTGATGAATGCTGTTTTTTGCTCGCCTTCAGGATTAAGCATGTTGAAACGTTCAACATCTTGACCTTCACGCGTTAATTCGTTGAAAGACGTAACAGAGAACACGTCAGACGCAATGCCATACTCTTCGCTTAGAATCGTAGCGGCTTTACGTACTTCAGTCATAATAGTACCTGAGCTTAATAGCTGTACGTTGGCTTTTTTACCTTCGTAACTTTCAAGCTTGTAAATACCCTTACGAATACCTTCTTCAGCGCCTTCTGGCATAGCTGGCTGATGGTAGTTTTCGTTCATAAGCGTTAGGTAGTAGTAAATATTTTCTTGGTCATCACCGTACATACGACGAATACCGTCTTGTACAATAACAGCTACTTCAAACGCGTAAGTTGGGTCATATGAAATACAGTTAGGAACCGTGTTTGCAAGAATGTGGCTGTGGCCATCTTCGTGTTGTAAGCCTTCACCATTTAGCGTTGTACGACCCGCTGTAGCACCTAATAAGAAACCACGTGCTTGTTGATCGCCCGCCATCCATGCCATGTCGCCAACACGCTGGAAACCAAACATAGAGTAGTAAATGTAGAATGGGATCATTGGTAAATCGTTAGTGCTGTATGAAGTTGCAGCAGCAACCCATGACGACATTGCACCTAACTCATTAATACCTTCTTGAAGCACTTGTCCTGATACAGTTTCTTTGTAGTAAGAAACAATATCACGATCCTGTGGCGTATAGTTTTGGCCATGCGGATTGTAAATACCGATTTGACGGAATAAACCTTCCATACCAAATGTACGCGCTTCATCGGCAATAATTGGTACGATGTTTTTACCAATGCCTTTATCTTTTAATAAGATATTAAGTGCACGAACAAAACCCATAGTGGTTGAAATATCACGTTTTTGTTCTTCAAGTAGCGGCTTAAACGCGTCTACTTCTGGCAACGTAAGTTTTTCACTAAAACGTGGAATACGCTTAGGTGTATAACCTTTAAGTTCATCACGACGAGCATGTAGATATTTATACTCAGGTGAACCTTCTTCAAGCTCTAAATAAGGTAGTTCTGCAAGTTGCTCTTCAGATACTAAATCATCAAGACCAAGGCGTGAACGTAAATGCGCAACATGCGACATGTCCATTTTTTTCACTTGGTGCGCAATGTTTTTACCTTCAGCTGCTTCACCCATGCCGTAACCTTTTACAGTTTTAGCAAGAATTACAGTTGGACGGCCTTTAGTGTCTTCTGCTTTTTTAAATGCAGCAAATAATTTTGATGACTCATGACCACCACGCTTAAGCGCGAAAATTTCGTCATCTGTCATGTCAGCAACAAGTGCAGCTGTTTCTGGGTAACGACCAAAGAAGTTTTCGCGTACGTACGCGCCATCTTTAGCTTTATATGTTTGGTAATCGCCATCAACAGTTTCGTTCATTAACTGTAGTAATTTACCCGTTGTGTCTTTAGCTAGAAGAATATCCCAACCGCTGCCCCACACTAGTTTAATTACGTTCCAGCCAGCGCCTTTAAACAAGCCTTCTAGCTCTTGAATAATTTTACCGTTACCCATAACTGGGCCATCTAAACGCTGTAAGTTACAGTTAACTAAGTAACAAAGGTTATCTAGTTTTTCACGTGCAGCAAAAGAGATTGCACCGCGTGATTCTGGCTCATCCATTTCACCGTCACCTAAAAACGCGTATACACGTTGGTTTTTAGTATCTTTTAAGCCACGACCATCTAAGTATTTTAAGAAGCGCGCTTGGTAAATAGACGAAATAGGACCTAAGCCCATTGATACCGTAGGGAACTGCCAAAATTCAGGCATTAACTTAGGGTGTGGGTACGATGGTAAGCCTTCGCCATCAACTTCTTGGCGGAAGTTATCTAGTTGTGCAGCCGATAAACGACCTTCAACAAATGCACGTGCATAAATACCAGGAGAAATATGACCTTGGTAATAAACTAAGTCACCACCGTCTACATCATTTGGCGCTTTAAAAAAGTGGTTAAAACACACTTCATAAAATGCAGCAGATGATTGGTAAGACGCCATATGGCCGCCTAAGTCGAGATCTTTTTTAGATGCACGTAGAACGATCATAATCGCGTTCCAACGTATAATTGAACGAATACGACGCTCAAGATTTACATCACCCGGGTAAGCAGGTTCTTGATCTACAGGAATAGTATTAACGTAGTTCGTGGTAATACCCGTTGGCATATCAACGCCGTCTAAACGGGCTTGCTCTAATACTTGCTCAAGTAAAAACTGAGCTCGTTCAACACCTTCTTCGCGCACAACTGATTCAAGAGCTTGTAACCACTCTTGTGTTTCTAGCGCGTCTACGTCAATTTTATTGACTTCAGACATATGGAGGTTTCCTTATGTTTAAAATACGAATATTGTTAATTTAATATCACAGCTACTTAATTTGTGTGTTCAAAGTAGTTATGTACTAACTTAATTTTGTTTAGTGCGTCTTAAACTACGTTCAATTCGCGAATGTTCTTTGCCTGCTTCAAGTAGTGCTTCTTCGATAAATGCTAAGTGCGCATTACTTGCTAAACGGGCTTGTTCTGGATTACCGTCAATAACGGCATCCATTAATAAACGCCTGTGTTGGGCTAATTGACTGCTAATATCTGACTTTTTTAATAAAACAGTTAAATTTTGCAATACATTTTGCTCAAGCAGCGCTTTCATGCCTCTTACTAAATGCAGTAACACCACATTATGCGAAGCTTCTGCCACGCTAAAGTGAAATGCATTAATTGCTTTTGCTTTTTGCTGTAAATCATCATTAACTAGGGCAATTTTATCAAAGCTTTCTTTCACTTTGCTAAAATCGTTGCTGGTCCCGCGCAGTGCCGCGTAGTAAGCAGCAATCCCTTCTAATGCATGACGAAATTCAAGTAAATCAAACTGCGACTCAGGGTGTTTACTAATCAAATCAAAAAGTGGATCAGTAAGCCCTTCTTCGAGCTGATTTTTTACAAACGTGCCGCCACCCTGGCGACGCGTAACTAAACCTTTCGCTTCTAATTTTTGAATTGCCTCACGCAGTGACGGGCGAGACACTTCAAATTGCTTTGCTAGTTCACGCTCTGGTGGCAACTTTTCACCTGGTGCTAACGAGCCTTCAAGAATCATGTTCTCGAGTTGCTGTAAAATAACATCAGATAACTTTGCTGCTTTGATCTTTAAAGACATGAATCAACGTCCGCGTTGTATAAATACCAAGAGCCCATAGAGCGGGGCTTTGAGTCGTATGATTTACCCAAAAGGTAAATTGGTCATACCAAAAATTTTCAATACGGTATCAAAAACCTTATTAGCTGTCAATTTACAGGTAACTTGAGCAATTGAAGTAGCGTAACGCATTTTGAACGAAGATTAAACAATGCGCAATTTACAAAAATTGTTATAACGTTAATAGTATGAAAACAATTGGTCTGACCAGAAAAATAGAGTGTTAACTCTAGTTGAATTTATTAAAGAAATTAATAACAGGATAAAAGTGCCAAAGAAATAGCAGCCATTTACACACGATCAGTCAACTAAATATAAAACATAATGCGCGATATAAAATTTCGACCACGCAATATCGTAACAGCGGGTTTACCCCGCGACATTTGGCAACTAATCTCCCAACCGAAAAAACACAATGCGCGATGTAAAATCGCGACTACGCAAATATCGTAGCAGCGGGTTTACCCCGCGACTATTGTGCAAGTAATTACCTAAACGTAAAACACAATGCGCGATGTAAAATCGCGACTACGCAATATCGTAGCAGCGGGTTTACCCCGCGACTATTGTGCAAGTAATTACCTAAACGTAAAACACAATGCGCGATGTAAAATCGCGACTACGCAATATCGTAGCAGCGGGTTTACCCCGCGACTATTGTGCAAGTAATTACCTAAACGTAAAACACAATGCGCGATGTAAAATCGCGACTACGCAATATCGTAGCAGCGGGTTTACCCCGCGACTATTGTGCAAGTAATTACCTAAACGTAAAACACAATGCGCGATGTAAAATCGCGACTACGCAATATCGTAGCAGCGGGTTTACCCCGCGACTATTGTGCAAGTAATTACCTAAACGTAAAACACAATGCGCGATGTAAAATCGCGACTACGCAATATCGTAGCAGCGGGTTTACCCCGCGACTATTGTGCAAGTAATTACCTAAACGTAAAACACAATGCGCGATGTAAAATCGCGACTACGCAATATCGTAGCAGCGGGTTTACCCCGCGACTATTGTGCAAGTAATTACCTAAACGTAAAACACAATGCGCGATGTAAAATCGCGACTACGCAATATCGTAGCAGCGGGTTTACCCCGCGACTATTGTGCAAGTAATTACCTAAACGTAAAACACAATGCGCGATGTAAAATCGCGACTACGCAATATCGTAGCAGCGGGTTTAACCCGCGACTATTGTGCAAGTAATTACCTAAACGTAAAACACAATGCGCGATATAAAATTTCGATCACGCAATATCATAGCAGCGGGTTTACCCCGCGACATTTGGCAACTAATCTCCCAACCAAAAAAACACGATGCGCGATATAAAATCGCGACTACGCAATATCGTAGCAGCGGGTTTACCCCGCGACTATTGTGCAAGTAATTACCTAAACGTAAAACACAATGCGCGATGTAAAATCGCGACTACGCAATATCGTAGCAGCGGGTTTACCCCACGACTATTGTGCAAGTAAATACCTAAACGTAAAACACAATGCGCGATGTAAAATCGCGACTACGCAATATCGTAGCAGCGGGTTTGCCCCGCGACATTTAGCAACTAATCTCCCAACCGAGAAACACAATGCGCGATATAAAATCGCGACTACACAATATCGTAGCAGCGGGTTTATCCCGCGACATTTAGCAACTAATCTCCCAACCGAGAAACACAATGCGCCATATAAAATCGCGACTACGCAAATTTATAAAAATTGCATATGCTTTAAATTCGTGGATCTGTGATTGCTAAAATACAGGTATGTTATGCATCGTTCATATTTATTACGAAAGGGAAGAGTATCAAAAGCAAACCACTATTATGCTATAACACTGGTTTGTCATGAGCGAAATAACCTACTCACAAGCTTAATAATTAATAGAGCTATTATCAATGAAATGAGGAAATTAGAAAGAGCAACTGATTAAATCAAATACTTTCGTGATAATGCCAAACCATATTCATTGGTTACTACAATTATCCGATAGCGCAACATTAAGCGAGGTAATTAGAAGCTTCAAAGGACGCTCAGCCACGGTGTATAGACAATTTGGCAGACAAAAGCTTTGGCAAAAAGGGTTTTATGATCACTTAATAAGAAATACCGAAGACTTAAATAGATGCGCTAGATACATAGTCGCAAACCCTTTGCGTGCAAATTTAATAGAAAATATTGCAGACTACCCATATTGGGATAGTATTTATCTAAACTCGTAGCAGCGGGTTTACCCCGCGACATTTAGCAACTAATCGCCCAACCAAAACACACAAATGCGCGATATAAAATTGCGACTATGCAATCGTAGCAACGGGTTTACCCCGCGAAATTAGGCAACTAATCTCCAACCAAAAACACAATGCGCGATATAAAATCGCGACTACGCAATATCGTAGCAGCGGGTTTACCCCGCGACATTTGTGCAAGTAATTACCTAAACGTAAAACACAATGCGCGATGTAAAATCGCGACTACGCAAATATCGTAGCAGCGGGTTTACCCCGCGACATTTGGCAACTAATCTCCCAACCAAAAACACAATGCGCGATATAAAATCGCGACTACGCAATATCGTAGCAGCGGGTTTACCCCGCGATTATTGTGCAAACAATCTCCCAACCGAAAAACACAATGCGCGATGCAAAATAGCGACTACGCAAATATCGTAGCAGCGGGTTTACCCCGCGATTATTGTGCAACTAATCTCCCAACCAAAAACACAATGCGCGATATAAAATCGCGACTACGCAATATCGTAGCAGCGGGTTTACCCCGCGATTATTGTGCAAACAATCTCCCAACCGAAAAACACAATGCGCGATGCAAAATAGCGACTACGCAAATATCGTAGCAGCGGGTTTACCCCGCGATTATTGTGCAACTAATCTCCCAACCAAAAACACAATGCGCGATATAAAATCGCGACTACGCAATATCGTAGCAGCGGGTTTACCCCGCGATTATTGTGCAAACAATCTCCCAACCGAAAAACACAATGCGCGATGCAAAATAGCGACTACGCAAATATCGTAGCAGCGGGTTTACCCCGCGATTATTGTGCAAACAATCTCCCAACCAAAAACACAATGCGCGATATAAAATCGCGACTACGCAATATCGTAGCAGCGGGTTTACCCCGCGACATTTGGCAACTAACCTCCCAACCGAAAAACACAATGCGCGATGTAAAATCGCGACTACGATAGTCCACCAAATAATGTAAGTAGTGCTATAAGTACTAAGTAAAATAATACATTGCGCTTAACAAGCTTAATCATACAAGTGGCCTCGTAGGTACAGCCGTAATAACGCTTTTCAACTTGCTCTGCGGCCAGTGCAGTACATGTTACTACTTCTCGGTTTGGAGATTTAAAGTTAAGTGCGTAACGTAGCCAACAGCTTGTGCCTTTATTAAAGTTACCTATTACTAAATAACCAAAGCTGGTAATACGTGCAGGTAACCAGTCGAGCCAAAACAATAGTTTATGTATAAGTTTAAAACGCTTAGCAAATATTACTTTATGATCTTCTCGTACTAAATCAGCTAAAGTACGTACCAATGCATATAAAACCGCACCTGGCGCGCCTAAAACAACGAACCAAAAAATAACCGCACAGTAAAATCTAAAGTTTACCCACGCCAATGTTTGCCCAAAGGTTTCGCCACCATCTTGATCATCAGTACGCTTTTGACCTATTTGCAACGCATATAAAGATGCAGCAGTACCGTCATCTCGCGTTAACGCATTTAAATACGACTTATATAAAGCACGCTGCTTAGCACAACCAAAGCAAACCAAAAGCACCGCGATATTAATGCCCAACTGCCACAAAACAAAATCAGATAAACAATAAATTAGTGCCATCGCAATCACTGGAAGTAAAAGCCAAATTAAAAAGCCCGGTGCTGAGCTAAATAAGCCCTTATCACCAAGTAATTTATTAGAGCGATTTAAATAACCATTTGCGTAATAACTTATCTGCCAGTAATTAGACCGAGCGCCTAAGCGCTCTAGTATTAATGCAATTATTATAGAAACTAAAATCATGGGAATAACTCTCTTAACTTAGTTGTTCAAGCATATTAAAAAACAATGGCCAATTAAAGCTACTGCCAGGATCTGTTTTACGCCCAGGGGCAATATCGCAATGCCCAACAATACGCGAAGGGGTAATTTTTGGATAGCGTTGCATTATAGATTTACTAATAATAGTTAATGTTTTGTACTGTGCTAAAGAATATGGAGCGGTGTCGGTACCTTCAAGCTCAATGCCAATGCTAAAGTTATTACAAGCAGGTACCCCCTCAAACTCAGATTGCCCTGCATGCCAAGCGCGCTTTTCAAAAGGCACGTATTGTATAACCTCACCGGTGCGCTTTATAAAGCAATGGGCCGATACACGTAAATTCTTTAAGTCACTAAAACTCGGATGAGCATTACAGTCAATGCTACCCATAAATAAGTCATCAACGAAAGGTGTACCAAACTGCCCTGCTGGCAATGATATATTGTGAATCACCAATAAAGAAATATCAGCCTCATCAGGGCGCTCATCAAAATACGAACAAGGCCGCTGCGCTACCGTACTTAAAACACCGTTTAAATCTATTTTCATGATACGTTTATTATATAAATATCAAGATATACATAGCACTGATGCTAATGGATTTATTAAAAAAATGATAGTAACAAGCGAGGTATAAAACCTCACCTACAAATAATTCAAACCCATACGTAGGTGCGAATTTACTACAAGCGCTTATCTTTATATTGGCGAAAAGGCAATCGCTTCTCTTTCTTTTATAAACATAGTAAAATTTGCTTAATTTATTAACGCTTATGAGCATCCTATGTCTATTTCGCACTCCCTCATTACTCAACTAGTCACTCTTGCACTTGACGAAGATTTAAATTATCAAACCGCGCAAGAAGGCGATATTACTGCGCAACTAATCCCACAAAATGAGCAAGCAAGCGCCAAAGTAATCACTCGCGAAGACTGCATTTTTTGTGGAAAAGACATCATCCTTGAAGTATTCAAACAAGTAGACCCAAGCGTTAAGGTTAACGTACTTATAAACGACGGCGACGCAGTTAAAGCAAACAGCACATTATTTACCGCTATTGGCTCGGCTCGTTCAATATTAACTGCCGAACGAACCGCACTTAACTTTGTGCAAACTTTATCGGGTACAGCCACTACTACTGCGCATTATGTAAAAGAGTTAAGTGGTACAACTACGCAATTACTCGACACACGCAAAACAATACCCGGTCTGCGCGCTCTTCAAAAATACGCGGTAAAATGTGGTGGGGGTGCAAACCATCGTATTGGATTATTTGACGCTTTTTTAATTAAAGAAAATCATATAGCGGCTTGTGGCACAATAAACAAAGCCGTAGCTCAAGCTAAACAAAACCACCCAAACAAACCTGTCGAAGTAGAAGTAGAATCACTCCCTGAACTTAAGCAAGCAATTGAAGCTGGCGCCGACATAATTATGCTAGACAATTTTAGCGTAGAGCAAATTAAGCAAGCTGTAATTTTAACCAACAAACGTGCAAAACTAGAGGTTTCAGGCAATATGACCCTAGAAACGCTCAAAACTTATTCACAAGCCGGCGTCGATTTTATATCAAGCGGATCGTTAACAAAAAACTTACAATCAATCGATTTATCGATGCGTTTTGAACAATTTTAAAGCAACAACTGCCAATTAATACCGCTAATCGATTGACAAGTTAAGTAAAAAAGCATTAAATAACCCGAAAGGCTTACTTTGTAACATTTTGTTAAATAAAATCGCTTTTTTATAAGAAGATACGTGCTAAATACTAAAATAAAATGGTAGACTAATTCTGTTGTACTATTTTATTTTAAAAGGTAGTCATAAATAACTAGTACCTTTAGTTTTTAAAGACATAATTAAAAACTAAACTACTTACTTTATGCCTATACTATTTGTTGCTACAACATGTAGTGCTCTTAGTAAACTTTTATAGCTAGTACTAAACATAATGAATTCACATACGGCTTTTGTGTTTCATACTCTAAAGCTAAAGTGTAATAAAATTAATTTAAAGTAAAACTGTAAAGTAAATCAGTTAAATTAAGTGAGGCATTTGCCGCTTAAGTGATTTAAGTTACAAAAATCTATCCTTTAGGAGAGGAAACATGAAAACAATGACTCAAAAACAACAGGGTTTCACCCTAATTGAATTAATGATTGTAGTAGCAATCATCGGTATTCTTGCTGCAATCGCTCTTCCACAGTATCAAGATTATACAGCTAAGGCACAAGTTACAGCATGTTTAGCTGAGCTTTCACCTGGTAAAACCGCTTTTGAAATTAAAATGAATGAAGGTTCAACAATTACTAAGAGCAATATTGGTGTGAATAACAAGGCTTGTACTGATATAGATGTAACAACATCCGATGATGGTTCTGGTACAATTTTTAGCAAAGTAAATGGTGGTGCTGCAGTTAAAGACAAAACAGTAACATTGTCACGTTCTACTTCTGGTACATGGACTTGTTCAACTGATGCTGATGAAAACCATAGACCTTCAAACTGTGGTGCTGCTGATGCTGATACTGATACTGATACTGATACTGATGCTGATGCTTAATATCGCTAAGCATTAAAGTATAATATTAAGCGCTCTTTAGAGCGCTTTTTTGCATGTCAGTTATGTATTATAAATTTAAGTGTTCCTATCTTTAACTGGTAATATCATCTATGGCAAAAAAACAAGAAAAAAAAGGCTTAGATACCTTCCAATGGGTAGGCTTAAGCGCTCGAGGGAAAAAACTTGAAGGCGAACTTACCGGGAATAGTATTGCATTAGTAAAAGCTCAGCTTCGCAAACAAGGCATCACACCCTCAAAAGTCAAACGCAAAGCAAAACCATTATTTGGCATTCAAAGTGTTCAAAAAATAACGCCAAAAGATATCGCACTAGTTACTCGACAAATAGCAACTATGTTGATGGCGGGCGTTCCGCTAATACAATCAATCGAAATGATTGGCACCGGTTCGACTAATAAAAGCATCAGTAAACTAATGGAGACTATTGCTGATGAAGTAAAAGCGGGCCAGCCATTATCTACGGCGCTTAGAAAACACCCTCGCTATTTTGATGATTTATATTGTGATTTAGTCGCATCTGGGGAGCAGTCAGGTGCGCTTGATAGAATATTTGATCGTGTTGCTATTTATAAAGAAAAGTCTGAAGCATTAAAATCAAAAATTAAAAAGGCGATGTTTTACCCTATTTCGGTATTGGTGATTGCCGGTATTGTTACCTCAATATTATTAATATTTGTAGTGCCGCAGTTTCAAGACATTTTTGCTGGTTTTGGCGCTGAACTCCCTGCATTTACATTATTTGTAATTGGTATCTCAGAATTTATGCAAGCATATTGGTGGACGATTCTTATTGGAATGTTTGCTTTTGGATACGCATTTAAAGAAGCAAAACTGCGAAGTTTAAAACTAAGAGATGCAACCGACCGAGCAATACTAAAGCTCCCTGTTATTGGCATGATTTTAAATAAAGCGGCTGTTGCTCGCTATGCACGAACTCTTTCGACCACTTTTGCTGCTGGTGTGCCGCTGGTTGATGCACTTGATTCAGCCGCAGGCGCTTCAGGTAATGCCGTTTACCGTTATGCCATTTTAGATATTAAAGTAGAAGTAAGCTCTGGTAATCAGATGAACTGGGCAATGCGTAACTCAAAAATATTCCCTGATATGGTAATACAAATGGTCGCGATTGGTGAGGAGTCAGGCTCATTAGATGGCATGCTTGCGAAAGTTGCTACTATTTACGAGCAAGAAGTCGATGATGCAGTAGACGGTCTTTCAAGCCTACTTGAGCCACTTATTATGGCCGTACTAGGTGTACTTGTTGGTGGCTTGATTGTTGCGATGTACTTACCTATTTTCCAATTGGGCTCAGTTATTTAATACCTTTAAAAATATAAACACCTATTTAAAAACACACGTAGTCGCGATTTTACATCGCGCAATAATTGTAACAATCGCGCAGTAATAGCAACCGTCGCGGGGTAAACCCGCGGCTAAGCTACCGTGGTATAAACCGCGTAGTCGCGATTTTATATCGCGTTTTTAATTACGATTTTACATCGCGCAATAATGGTAACAGTCGCGGGGTAAACCCGCTGCTACGGTGCCGTGGTATAAACCGCGTAGTCGCGATTTTACATCGCGCTGTTAATTGGTATTATTAAAAAATTTTAGTTTTAGGTAAACAAATGCAAAGTATTATAGAAGTAATGCAAAGCCAACTGTGGTTTTACTTAACCACAATTGGCTTAATTAGTTTATGTATTGGTAGTTTTTTAAATGTGGTTATTTATCGCTTACCATTGATGATGCAACGGGAGTGGCAAAGCGAATGCAGGCTACTGCTAGAGGATGAACTTACAGCTAATAAATCTAAACAAGCCAATATCAATGAACCTTTTAACTTAGTAAAACCCAATTCTACCTGCCCTAAATGTAAAACTGCCATTAAACCTTGGCAGAACATTCCTATTATTAGTTGGTTAGCACTTAAAGGTAAATGCGCAAGTTGCAGTAATCCTATTTCGGCTCGGTACCCTGCTGTAGAGCTTATAACAGCCCTATTAAGTTTAATTGTTGCTTATAGCTTTGGTGCGACCGAGCAAGCCCTTTTATATATTTTTGTAACGTGGATTTTAGTTGCACTAACCTTTATTGATATTGACCACATGTTATTGCCAGATCAGCTTACACTTCCGCTTGTTTGGCTTGCCCTTATTGCCTCTGTAATGGGTTACACAATTACACCTACTGATGCCATTATTGGCGCGGCTTGTGGCTATTTAAGCTTGTGGAGCGTGTTTTGGTTATTTAAGTTATTAACCGGTAAAGAAGGTATGGGTTATGGCGATTTTAAGTTGCTTGCAGTATTTGGGGCATTACTTGGCTGGCAGTCATTACTTACAATTATTCTGCTTTCGAGCGTAGTAGGTGCCATTATAGGTATTGCGCTGTTGAGCATACAAGGTAAAGACAAAGCAACGCCGATTCCATTTGGCCCCTATTTAGCGATAGCTGGCTGGATCACCATGCTTTGGGGCAACCAAATTCAAGGCGCTTATTTTAATTTAATTGGTTATTAAAATGAGTGAACAAATAGCTAAAGTAAACAGCTGGGTATTAGGTTTAACAGGTGGTATTGGCTGTGGTAAAACAGCCGTAAGCAATATGTTTGAAGATCTTGGTATTACAATTGTTGATGCCGATATAATTGCGCGCGAAGTAGTACTCCCAAATAGCAAAGGGCTAAAAGCGATTACCCAACACTTTGGTGAACATATTTTATTGCCCGACGGCACATTAAATAGAGCAGAGCTTCGCGAAAAAATATTTACTAACAACAATGACAAAGAATGGCTTAATGCGTTATTGCACCCTCTTATACGGATAAAAATACTAACCGATTTAAACAATGCAACCAGCCCTTATGTTGTTTTAGTAGCGCCTTTATTGTTTGAAAACAACCTTGATAAATATTGCGACCATACCTTACTTATTGATATACCAACCTCTGTACAAATAGCACGTACAGCAAAACGCGACAGCACAAGTATTGAGCAAGTTAAAAGTATTATTGCATCGCAAATGTCACGTGCCGATAAGCAGCAAAAAGCGGATGATATTTTAAATAATGACCGAAGTTTAAACCTAGTGCATATAGAACTTGTTGATCTTCATAAAAAGTACCTACAATATGCATTACACAACAAAACTAACTCACATTAACACTGTCCTAACTCACACAAACTCGTATTTTAGTTAGTAAAATCACAACAAAGAATGAAAGGTGATGTAATCACCTTCTTTTTTCTGATAAATTGCTTACTATTGAAGGAATAAAACAGGTGCGCAATGAATATTAACTCACCGTTATTGAGAAAATTTATAACCCTCGGCCGCATTGATGCCGACACGGTTAAAAACAAACAAAATGAATTTGCCTCAACAGCTGAGCTTATTTCTAAATGTGGAAAAATCGATAGTAATGATTTAGCTGAACAATGTATCGATTTGTTTCGCGTACCCTATTTTGACTTAAAAGACTTTGACCCAACAAAAATCCCGGCCGATCTTGTAAAAGAAAAACTCATACGAAAACATCACATTTTGCCGCTTGTTCAAAAAGATCGAAAAGTTTATATAGCCGCATCAGACCCAACAGATTACGGCGCATTCGAAAACTTTGAGTTTAGTACCGGTCTCTCATGCGAAATTGTTGTTGTTGATTATATTCAACTCGATAACAAAATTGAGCAGTTGCTAGATGCCACTGGCAGCTTAAATTTAACTGATGACGAGTTTCAAGAATTTGCTGATTTAGACTCAGAAAGCCAAAGAGATACAGCTCCACAAGATGACGATAAAGATGATGCGCCTATCATCGTTTACATCAACAAAATTTTAATGGATGCCATTAAAAAAGGCGCCTCTGATTTACACTTTGAACCGTATGAGCACAAGTACCGTATTCGCTTTCGTATTGATGGCATTTTGCATGAAGTGGCAAGCCCACCCAATACATTAGCAACCAAGCTTTCTGCGCGTATTAAGGTTATGTCGAGACTCGATATTGCCGAAAAACGTAAACCACAAGATGGTCGTATAAAACTAAAAATTACTGAACGCAAAAGTATCGACTTTCGTGTAAGTACCATGCCTACCTTGTGGGGCGAAAAAATAGTAATGCGTATCCTTGATTCATCAAGCGCTATGTTAGGCATTGATGTATTAGGCTATGAGCCTGAGCAGAAAAAGCTCTATATGGATGCGCTTGCCCAGCCTCAAGGGATGATATTGGTAACAGGGCCAACGGGTTCTGGTAAAACAGTATCGCTATACACAGGTTTAAATATATTAAACCAGCCTGAGCGTAATATTAGTACTGCGGAAGATCCGGTTGAGATTAACCTTGAAGGTGTAAACCAAGTACAAATTAATATTAAAGCCGATATGACTTTTGCCAACGCATTGCGTGCATTTTTACGTCAAGATCCTGATGTAGTTATGGTAGGTGAAATACGTGACTTAGAAACCGCAGAAATATCAATAAAAGCGGCGCAAACAGGTCACTTGGTTTTATCAACATTGCATACAAACTCAGCACCGGAAACAATCACCCGTTTATTAAATATGGGTGTGCCGGCTTATAACGTAGCAAGTTCGATCAGCTTAATCATAGCCCAACGCTTAGCACGTCGTTTGTGCCCCAAGTGTAAAACGCCGGAACAACTTCCGAGTGAAGAACTGACTCGCCAGGGGTTTAGTTCAGAGCAAATTGAAGAAATGACATTATATACACCTAAAGGGTGTGATAGCTGTACCGATGGTTATAAAGGCCGAGTGGGTATTTACGAAGTAATGCAAATTACTCCTGAAATAGCCCAAATTATTATGCGCGGTGGTAACTCGCTTGAAATAGCTGACGTATCACTTAAAGCCGGATTTAATAATTTACGTTTATCAGGTTTACGCAAAGCAGCCGATGGCCTTACATCCCTTGCTGAAATTAATCGCGTGACTAATTTTTAAAGGTCCATAGTAAAAGTGAGAAGGTTCTGAACACTAAACTCAGAGCCTTACTTATACCTAGAGACTCATATCTAAGTAATGTAAAATGCAGAAAAAGATTGTAAAGAGTAAATTATGCCTACTGTTGTAAACTGCCCGACCTGCAAAACTAAAGTTGAATGGTCAGAGCAAAGCCCATTTCGCCCTTTTTGCTCCAAGCGCTGTCAGCTAATTGATTTGGGTGAATGGTCGTTTGAAAATAATAAAATTTCTGCGCCAATCACCTCAGCAGAAGAGTTTAGCCAAGACATGATTGAAGATATTGAAGCTATGCTGGCTAAAAATGAAGATGACTTTTTTAAGTAAACGCTGAATTTTTCATTTAAAAGCACAAAAGCCAGCGCGATGCTGGCTTTTTAGTGTTCAATATAATTGAACGATTAGTCTTTTTGCTTACGATGCTTTTTATTCATACGCTTTTGCATTTTAGCAAACTTCTCTTTTTGCTCAGCGTTAAGAACTTGCATTACTTGGTGCTGCGTTTTTAGTTTAATTAAACCAAATTGCTCACCTTTTTCGCGGCGTTCGTTTAATAGCTCTTTAGCTGAATTTTCGTCAAATGTTGCCGCCGAAAGTAACGCATCCATTTTTGCTTTGTGCGCTTCACGCATTGCTTTACGGGCTTCTTTATCGTCGCCGCGCAATGCTTTCATTTGTGTTTTTTGTGCTTCAAAAATAGCTTTTAGCTTAGTTTGCTGTTCATCTGTTAGGCTTAATTTTTCAACGCCGCGATCAGAAAGTAAAAAACGAGCTTGAGAATGGCCTTGCTTATGCCCGTCGCCTTTAGCTAATACGCTACCAGCGCCAAGAGTTGCTGTTGCTAAGCCACAAATAAGTACTAATTTTGATAGTGTGTTTACTTTAGTCATAATCATTACCTTAATATTGAATTGGTTGGTTGAGCGATTGTGGCTGCTAAGCCAGTGAGTTAACTATACCTAACTCAACGCAAAGTAACGCAAAGCAGTGTAAAGGTTGTGTAAAGATTCACCTTTGCACTATTTAGCGGGTAAAATAACGCTATAAACAACTCTAAGGGTTTGTAAATGAAACTATTAATGATTGATGACGATACGGGCCTTTGTGAGCTATTAAGTGAATATTTAACTGCCCAAGGTTTTGAAATACAAAGTGTACACGACGGTGAGCAGGGTCTTAAACTAGCACAAGCAAACGACTACGCCCTTATATTGCTAGATGTAATGCTACCAACGCTTGATGGTTTTGAAGTACTCAAACAACTTAGGCAAACAAAGCTCACCCCTGTAATAATGCTTACTGCAAAAGGTGAAGACTTTGACCGTATTTTTGGTTTAGAGCTAGGCGCTGACGATTATATTCCAAAGCCTTTTAATCATCGTGAATTACTAGCCCGCGTAAAAGCGATAACACGCCGTATAGAGCACATTAATAGCTTAAATGCAGCTACAACGAGTAAGTTACTCGTTAATGGTATTACTGTTAACCTTGCAGCGCGAGAGGCCTCAATAGAAAGCTCTACACTAACCCTTACCGGTACAGAGTACGAAATACTCACGCTATTGTGTAAAAATGCAGGCGAAGTTGTTAGTAAAGAGCAAATTAGCGAAGAAGTGTTAGGCAGGCGCTTAGCTTCTTTTGATCGCTCTATCGATATGCATGTAAGTAATATCCGTAAAAAAATTGCGGAGCATATTCCAGGCGAGCGAATTAAAACAATGCGAGGTACAGGTTATGTCTTTATCCAAGGCGAATAAAAGCACTTACTTTACTTGGTTAAAGCACCCTGGGCACTACCTATTTTTTAAAATATTTATTTGGTTTTGGTTAACTATAATCGGCACCGTAGCAGCGCTCATATTTTTAAGTAATATTACCGCTATTAATGCGGTATCTAACGAGCCACTTTATGGGCCGATGAAAAAAAACCTGATATATACCGCTAAAAGCATTGAGCGATCTGCTGTTAAACATAAGCGCACCCTAAGCGAAGTATTAGTTCACCCTCGCCTATCAAAGCGTAAACTTTTATATTTAAGCGCAGCACAATCCGATGACTCACTTAGTAATAAAGAAGTGCCAGAGAACATCGACTTAAGTTTATTAAACTTTACTCAAAACATGTCACCGCAAATTATTTTCACTGAAAAATACCAAGCCTTCGGCCCTGTTAATATAAAAGTGCCTGAAGGAAGTTTTTATCTTTATGAAATAGATATTAACCATCAACCGCCGCTAATAATGCGCTTTAAGCTAATGCCTAATTGGATGAAAATAGTCATCGCAATTGTTGCATCTCTCATTTTAAGTTTTGTATTTAGCCGTAATTTAATAGCCCCTATAAATAGCCTTAAAAAAGCAGCTATTAAATTATCTGCGGGTAACTTAAGTGCAAGGGCCGATATTTCTGAAAACCGTAAAGATGAACTCGGAATACTAGGGCGAGATTTTAACAGCATGGCTAATCAGTTAGAGCTTTTAATTAGCTCACAAAAACGCTTGTTAGCCGACATATCACATGAGTTACGATCGCCCCTTACACGTTTAAAAATGGCTACCGGACTTGCACAAATGCAAGCTAACGATGCTAGCCAATCGTATTTATTACGCATAGAAAAAGAAGCAAACCAGCTCGATAAAATGATTGCAGACGTGCTGCAAGTTTCTCGCTTAGAAGCAAAAAGCCAAGCGCTTTCACTGCAAAAACAATCATTACAAATAATTGTAGATCACGTTATTAACGATGCGCAGTTTGAAGCAAAACAAAATAATAAGCAGCTAAATATAGTGGGCGCTGTAGACGTAAATATTAATTGCGACGAAAGCCTTATTGCCAGCGCACTTGAAAACCTATTACGCAACGCTATTAAATACGCAAATAATACTATTAGCATTACTCTAAAGCATGCTGATGCCATTTATATAGAAATATGTGATGATGGCTCTGGTGTGCCAAATGAGCAACTGGGCAAACTTTGCGAGCCCTTTTTTAGGCAATCAGATGCGCGCGACCGCGTAAGTGGTGGCACGGGTTTAGGTCTCGCGATTGCTAAAAATGCTATTACTGCGCATGGCGGCAGTTTAGTATTATCAAATAAAGAACAAGGTGGCCTGTGTGCTAATATAACCTTGCCATTAATAAAAGAGTAAAGCATGTTTTATAGTAGTGAGCGTGAGCTTAAAAGTAATCAAATAACAATTAATAACTTTTATAAAAACACGCTAATTAAAGCTTATTTAGATACGCCTAACGGGCAATTATTTTATGCTTATGCCATACCTGATAAAGCTAAAACTGCCATTGTAATAAGCTCGGGACGCCTTGAAGGGTTAGATAAATATAAAGAGCTGTTATGGGAGCTTTATAATAATAATTTTGCCATATTCATAGCCGACCACCAAGGACAAGGCCGCTCTTATCGCCATCTACTAAATAAGCATAAAGGCCATGTTAATGAATTTAAAGATTACAGTGCCGATCTAAACTTATTTAATACACAAATTGTCGATACTTATTGGCCGGGCAAAAAAATATTAGTGAGTCATTCAATGGGCGGCGCTATTGCTTTTGATTACCTTGCGCATTTTGAACACAATTTTAGTGGCGCGTTTTTATCAGCGCCTATGCTTGATATTTACACAAAAAACACACCAAAACCTTTAGCTAAATTAATAGCCAGTACCGCAACCCTTTTGGGTCAAAAAGACAACTACGCACTAGGGCAAACCGATTACATACCCGATGAGTTTGCTACAAATGTATTAACCAGCAGTCCAGTGCGTTACGAGCTATTTAGGCAAACATATCAAGAAGAGCCATTACTACAGCTCGGCGGTGTTACTTACGGCTGGCTAAATGCGACGTTTGCATTTATAACTTCTGTGGATAACTTGAGCGTGACTATTCCACTTTATATTGCCAGTGCGCAAAACGACGAAGTGGTAGATAACAATGCCCAATATAAATTAGCAAACAGGCACGAAAACACTGTACTGAAAAGCTTTGAAGGCGCTAAACACGAGCTATTTTTTGAACGTGATGAAATACGCCAGCCATTGCTTAAGAGCTTGTATCAGTTTTGTGAGTCGGTGACGGCTTAACAAGTACCGACAAAGGGTCTAGGTGGATCAGTATATCTACCTCAGACTCAAAGCGTTCGCTAAGCATTGCCTCTACTTCATCAGCTACGTTATGTGCGCGAATCAAACTTAAATGATCATCAAGCTCTAAGTGCATTTGGATAAACTTAACTTTTCCGCCTTGGCGCGTACGAATATCATGCACACCATGTACATCAGCATGGGCTCTGGCTATATCAAATATGCTTTGCTTTTCATCGTCCGGCAGTTCTTTATCCATTAAATGATCGGCACTATCGCGAGCAATATCCCAGCTGTTATAAAGTAAGTAACCCGCTACACCTATCGCAAAAACAGGATCGGCATACAACACACCATAATAAGCTAACAAAATAGCTAATAGCACAGCGGCATTTAATATTAAATCGCCTTTGTAATGTACTGAGTCGGCTTTTATAGCAATTGAATCGGTGTATTTAACTACTTTATTTTGCACAAATACAATGACGAGCGTACACGCAATCGCAAAAATACTTACCCACACACCTAATAAAGAATGGCTTAACTGTATAGGATTAAATAAACGCTCAATACCATGAAAAGCAAGTAGGCAACCTGAGCCTGCAATAAACGCGGCTTGTCCAAGCCCTGCAAGTGCTTCAGCTTTACCGTGCCCAAACCTATGGTCATCATCTGCTGGACGCAGTGCGTAACCTAACACTAAAAAACTCATGGCGGTGGCAGTAATATCCATTAACGAATCAGTTAACGAGCCAAGCATTGAGGCCGAGCCAGAAGCCAGCCATGCCCATGTTTTTGCGCCAATCATTAAACTAACCATTACCATGGTAACAATGCTTGAAGTTTTAACCCAAAATTCGTAGCTACGGTTATGCACGTTTTAATCCGATAATTAGGAGTACTCAATAGTATGAGTATATCATTTTTTTGAAGGGTTTCGTGTATACTGAAAATCGTTAAACTACAGATTATTTAAAAGGCTCACTATGCTGGATATTGTTTTATACCAACCTGAAATACCGCCTAACACTGGTAATATTATTCGCCTATGTGCCAATACCGGCTATGCACTGCATTTAATTGAGCCGTTAGGTTTTGAATGGGACGACAAACGAGTAAAGCGTGCGGGCCTTGATTACCACGAATTTAGCCATGTTCAACGCCATGCCTCATTTGAAGATTACCTTGAAAAATGTAAACCAAAAAAAATATATGCATGTACAACCAAAGGTAGTCAGTTTCACCATGAAGCAAGTTACGAAGCGGGTGACTGCTTGGTATTTGGCCCAGAAACTCGCGGCCTGCCTGACGATATGATCCAAGCACTGCCAAAAGAGCAGCGTGTACGTATTCCCATGCAAGCCAATAGCCGCAGCATGAACCTATCAAACGCAGTAGCCGTGTTTGTTTACGAGTCGTGGCGCCAGTTGGGTTTTCCTAACGCGCAGTAAATAGCTTTGAGCTAAACAACAAAAAACCGACATAATGTCGGTTTTTTAGTTTTATAAACCCTTATAAAATTATTCAGAACGTTGCTCTCGGCCTAATAGCGCCATTGCAGCTTCTTTCATATCTTTATTTTCATAAAGCACTTTATAAATTTGCTCGGTAATCGGCATTTCTACACCGCTACGCTGCGCTAATAAATACACTTCTTTGGTATTTCTAAAGCCTTCCACTACTTGACCAATTGACTCAATAGCAGCATCAACGCTTTCGCCTTTACCTAGTGCTAAACCAAATCGACGATTACGTGATTGGTTATCTGTACACGTTAGTATTAAATCGCCAAGGCCAGCCATTCCCATGAAGGTTTCTGGCTTAGCACCAAGAGCGCAACCTAAACGAGTAAGCTCTGCAAGGCCTCGGGTTATAAGTGCGGTACGCGCATTAGCGCCAAAACCAACACCGTCCGAAATACCGGCACCAATGGCAATTACATTCTTAACCGCACCACCGAGCTGTATACCAATAAAATCATCATTGTTATACACACGGAATGAGCGACCACAATGAAGTAAATCAGCGAGCTGCTGAGCAAATTCAGGCGACGTAGAAGATACTGAAATAGCTGTAGGTGAACCCATCGCCATTTCTTTTGCAAACGTAGGACCCGACAGTACCGCAAGTGGAATGTCATCACCCAATTCTTGCAAAGCCACTTCTTGTAACAAACGTCCAGTATTAGGCTCAAGTCCTTTAGTTGCCCACGCCACTTTAGCACCGTCTTGCAATGCAGGTTTGATCTGCGCAAGTGTGTCGCCAAAAGCATGGCTTGGCACAACAACAAGTACAATAGCGCTGCTAGCAACGGCATGTTGTAAGTTAGCTTCAAGAGTAAGAGTATCTGGAAAAGGAGCATCAGGTAAGTAACGTTGATTTTTCCGCTCAGCTGCAAGCGTGGCAACGTCGTCGCTATTTCTTCCCCAAAGTGTCACGTGGTGACCATTTCGGGCTAAACAAATAGCAAGGGCGGTGCCGTAAGACCCCGCCCCTAATACAGTAACAGCTGTAGTTGCTGTACTCATAAGTTATGCGTCTGCTGAAGCCTGGTCAGCTTGCGCAGTACGTTGTTGCATGTATTGTGCAAATAACGCATCAAAATTAACTGGCGCAAGGTTAAGCTGTGGGAAAGTACCACGGTTAACAAGGTTTGAAACAGCTTCACGTGCATATGGGAACAACACGTTAGGACAAAATGCACCTAGCATGTGCGCAAGTTGCACTTCTTCAACTTCAGCAATAGTAAAAATACCTGCTTGTTGAATTTCACATAAGAACGCAGTTTCTTCACCAAGAGAAGCGGTTACAGTTAGCGCTAAAACAACTTCAAATACACCTTCGTCTAGTTTATTAGAGCGTGTATCTAGGTCTAGCTTAACTTCTGGCGTCCATTCTTTTTGAAAAATGGCCGGAGAATTTGGCGTTTCAAACGATACATCTTTAGTGTAAATACGTTGAATAGTAAATTGTGCGCCGTCTTGTGCAGCTGCTACGTTTTGATTTTCTTCGTTCATTGTTATTCCTAACTTGTTCGTTATTATAATTAAATTAAGCGTTTAGCTTAGCGTCAAGTTTACCTTGCGCTTCAATAGCCATCATGTCGTCGCAGCCACCGATATGTTCATCATTAATAAAAATTTGCGGTACTGTGCTTGCACCACCTGCTTTGGCAATCATTTCATCGCGTAGCTCAGGCTGTACACCAATATCATAATTTGTGTATTCAACGCCTTTGCTGTTTAAAAGCGAAAGAGCACGCTGACAAAATGGACAATACGCCTTGGTGTATAAAACAACATTACTCATAATAAATCCTCTATCGGCCTAGCTAAACTGATTAGCGACCTGTTGTAGTTGGTAAGCTGGCAGATTGCCACGCACCCATGCCACCTGCTAATAAGTAAACTCGTTCAAAACCAGCTTTACTCATAGCGGCTGCAGTACCTTGGGCAGTCATACCTGTAGTACATACAACTATAATGGGTTTAGTCTTGTACTTTTCAAGGCTTGAAAAGTCAGATTTTTTCGCATTCTCTGGGCTTAAGTGCTCAGCACCAGAAATACGCCCTGCATTAAACTCTTTTTGCGCACGTATATCGATTACTTGACCGTCATCACGGTTAATAAGTAACGTAAGCTGCTGAGGATTTATTTGACGAACAGCTGAAAGTTTACTCTTTATCCAGCCACTAACAATAAGGAAAACAATACCAACCCAAGCAAGGCTTAAAATGGGATGATTTGTAATAAATTCAATATATTGATCCATTCTACTTCCACTATGAAATTATGTTTTAAACCTAGGGCATGTTGGCCTTTGTGGATTGAAATTTGTTCAATCTAGGGGCGATTAAATCGCGGCGCGAGATTTGTAACCTAGTGGGCTAAGTAAAAACCGAGCAACAAAGAGGTATTAGTCCCTAGAAAGAACCCAACGGGCAGCGTATGTTTGGTATTTATGCTACGTTATCGCCTATTTATGGGGAGTAACCACACTTCATAGGCTCTGCCTTGCCTAAAAACCAAACATACTGCTGCAAATTCAACCACCAAAGTGCAACACGCCCTAATATTTTAAGGATTTTGTACTTTAGCCACGCAAGTATACCCAAACCAACCTAAAATGCGAGTTTAGGAGCACTTAGAGACGTTTAAAAAACGATAAAGCCCCCCATATATAGCAGTAAGTGAAAAAATTTAATATCTTGTTTTCAATGCTGATCCTAGCTTAAAAACACGGTATGCTAAAACCACGCTAATAAACCTTTTTAGGTGCACAGTATCCATCAACAGATACTAATTTTCAGGAGCTATTATGACAGAGCATAAAAAACCACTGGTATTAATGATTTTAGACGGTTGGGGACACCGCGAAGATACGCAAAGTAACGCCATTCTTGCAGCTAACACACCGGTATTAGACAATTTATGGGCCACTCGCCCACACACATTAATATCAGCTTCGGGTTTAGATGTAGGTCTTCCTGATGGACAAATGGGTAACTCAGAAGTTGGCCATGTAAATTTAGGTGCTGGTCGCATTGTTTATCAAGATTTTACCCGTATCACAAAAGCTATTAACGATGGCGAATTTGATTCAACACCAGCCTTAGTTGAAAATATAGATAAAGCCGTAAAAGCAGGTAAAGCAGTCCACATAATGGGTCTTTTAAGCCCAGGTGGCGTACATAGCCATGAAGACCATATAGTTGCTAGCATAAAACTTGCTGCAAAACGTGGCGCTAAAGAAGTTTACTTTCACGGCTTTTTAGATGGCCGCGATACACCTCCACGTAGTGCTAAAGCGTCAATCGAACGTATTGAAACGTTATTTAGCGAACTTAAATGCGGTCGTTTAGCGTCACTTGTTGGCCGTTACTACGCAATGGACAGAGACAATCGTTGGAACCGCGTAGAAAAAGCTTACAACGTAATTGCATTAGCTGAAGGTGACTTTAATTTTGATAACGGCGTAGAGGCACTTAACGCAGCGTACGAGCGCGACGAAAACGACGAGTTTGTTGCCGCTACAACTATTACACCAACAGACGCCGCTCCTGCTTCAATAAACGATGGCGACACGCTAATTTTTGCCAACTTTAGAGCAGACAGAGCCCGCGAAATTACTCGCGCTTTTGTTGAGCCTGATTTTGATGGATTCGCAAGAAAAAGAACGCCAGAGCTTAGTGCATTTGTAATGATGACGGAATACGCAGCTGATATAGATGCACCTATTGCCTTTGGTTCAACACCGTTAGTAAACGTACTTGGTGAGTGGTTTGAAAAAAATAACAAAACACAACTTCGCATTTCAGAAACCGAAAAGTACGCACACGTTACATTTTTCTTTAGTGGTGGACGTGAAAGCGAATTTGAAGGCGAAACACGCGAGCTAATTCCTTCGCCGCAGGTAGCAACCTACGACCTACAACCTGAAATGAACTCAGAAATGCTAACCGATAAACTCGTAGAAGCAATTAAAAGTGGAAAATACGACGCTATTATTTGTAACTATCCTAATGGCGATATGGTTGGTCACTCAGGTGTATTTGAAGCTGCTGTTAAAGCTTGTGAAGCTGTAGATAGCTGTATCGGACGTGTTGTTGATGCACTTGAAGAGTTTGGTGGTGAAGCACTAATAACAGCCGATCATGGTAATGCCGAGCAAATGGCTGATCTTAAAACAGGCCAAGCGCATACTGCCCACACTAGTGAACCTGTACATTTTATTTATGTTGGTCGCGATGCAGAGCCTATGCAAGGTAAGGCATTAAGCGATGTAGCCCCTACAATGCTTCACTTAATGGGCATGGAGCAACCAAGCGAAATGACTGGTACGCCTATCATGATGTTGAAATAACACATGAATAGACGTATTAACCGGTTAATTAAGTGCGGTTTAATACTAACTTCATTAGTGACTGCATCTGCAGTTGCTAATGAAGATCGTACTAAAAAAGACTTATCAGAAGTTCAAAATGCACTTGAGCAAAGCCAGGCTGAATATAACGCGCAAAGAAAAAAAATAGCGTCACTACAAAAAAACCTCAAAAGCCATGAACTCGATATAGCTAAAAATGCGAAAGCACTTAACATGGCAGAGCAATCAGTAAAAGAAACTAAAACACAGCAAAAAGAGTTGCAAAATAAAGCCGATGAGCTCGATAGAAAGCATACTCAATTTCAGAAAGTCTTAGCCGCGCAGCTCAAAAGTGCCTATATGGCCGGTGGCGACGACTACTCTAAAATGCTGTTAAATCAAGAAGACACTGCTAAATTTGAGCGCACACTTAGTTATTACAACTACTTAAATAAAGCTCGTATTGAACAAATCGAAGATCTAAAAGATCTTCAACAGCAAATAGTACAAAACCAAAAAGAGCTTGTTAAAACACAAGAAAAACTAGAACTTTTATTTGATGAGCAAAAAAGACGCCAAACCGCTTTAGTTAATGCACAAAGTGAACGCCAAGCAAATCTTAAAAACTTACAAGCTCAGCTCAACAGTACTAAAAGCTCAATAAATTATTTAAAAGAAAACCAACAAACTTTGGTAGCAACGATTGAAGAACTAGAAAAAGAAAAAACACAAAAAATTGAATTACTGGGCCTAAATAAAAATAAAGGTAAATTAGACTGGCCGAGCAAAGGCAAGTTAGAGCACACTTTTGGCCAACGTAAACATGGTGGTATTGATTGGAAAGGCGTATTAATTGGTGCAAAAGAAGGCACTAATATTAATAGCGTACATAATGGTCAAGTTGTATTTGCCGATTGGCTAAAAGGCTATGGTTGGGTAATTGTTGTAGACCATGGTGAAGGTTTTATGAGCCTATATGGTCATGCCCAAACATTGCTAAGAGATGTAGGCGACATGGTACGCGAAGGCGAAACACTTGCTTTAGTTGGCCAAAGCGGCGGACAAGCTAGTTCTGGTCTATACTTTGAAATACGCCACAAAGGACGCGCAGTAAATCCTATCAAATGGTGCAAACGCATTTAATTAAATTAATCGCTGCACCGCTCTGGAGCAGCTGATGACAACTAAAAAAACTGTAGTAACTACCATTGTTCAAAAAAATACAGGCTTTTATATAAGTCTGTATTTACTCGTATTACTAACCTTAATTGCCTTTACTAGTAATGTACTAGCAAGCTCGATTAAAGATCTTAAAAGACAACAAATAGACGAAATACTCTTTAACATTCATGCCTACTACGTTGAAGATCTCACCTTACAAAATAGCCACCACATTAAATATAATAACCAGCAATTTGAGCGTTTATATTCAAAGCTTGACTCTTACTCTAAGTACTTAAATGAGCACGAACTAACCTCATTATTTGATAACACAAATGGCCGCTACACAGGTATTGGTATTGAGGTTAAAAATATCGACGAGAATATGACTATTGTTAATGTGGTCAATAACTCTCCCGCAAAAGCGGCGGGGATTTTACCAGACGATATTATTGTAAGTGTAAACAACCACGCAGTCCAAAATCGTACAATCGATGAAGTAGCAACACTAATAAGAGACAGTAAATTTTCAAATATAGACCTAATTATAAATCGTGATAACAATAAAAGCCCTATCACGTTTCATGTTGCACGCCGCCAAATAAACCTCGAAAGCGTAACAAGCGAACTTCTAGATTTTGGAACTGGTTATATAGCTATCAATAATTTTTCTAACCACACATTGCATGAGGTTGCTCTGCAAGTTGCTGCCCTGCAAAGCCACTTTGGTTACCCACTTAAAGGCTTAGTGATTGATTTACGCGATAACCCTGGGGGTACATTACAAAGCGCTGTGGCGGTATCAGACCTATTTTTACAAAGTGGCACTATAGTGACAACTAAAGGACGTTTTTACGATGCCAACCAAGCATTTTATGCAAAGCGTGGAGACATTCTAAAAAATGCCCCCATTGTTGTGCTTATAAACGAAAATTCAGCCTCTGCAGCCGAAATACTTGCAGCAGCACTCAAAGATAATAAACGAGCAACCGTTGTTGGCAGTCAATCTTTTGGGAAGGGTTCTGTACAATCGCTCATTCCGCTAGGTGATGGCAATACCGCATTAAAGCTCACCACAGCTAAATACTTTACGCCGCTAGGTAAGTCGATTGATGGAATAGGAATAACCCCAGATGTGGCTGTTAATCAAACAAACCTTTCACAAAGTAATAAAGCCGTTATAATAAAAAATGAACACACTAACAGTAGCGCGCAATTACTTACTGGTAACTTAGCAGATTTACAATTAGTTAAAGCAAAACAATTACTCAGCATGCAATAGCTTGTACAAGCTGTATAAACAAAGCTAAAAAGATAATAAAAACTATAAACGTGAAAATAATAAAATGGCTAATATTAGCTATTTGTTTTAGCTCAGCAACAATTAGCGCCAAACAAATAGCGATAGTGATAGACGATATAGGCTATCATCAACGGGACTTAGAGTTCCTTTCCTTACCAGGGCAATTGTCGTATTCAATTTTGCCTCATACCCCTTATTCGCAAATTTTTGCAACGCTTGCCAGTCAATCAAATAAAGAGTTATTACTCCATGTGCCTATGCAGGCACTTAACGGTAAAGAACTCGGACCTGGCGCGCTTACTTTAAATATGAATAAAGAGCAGCTTCAGCAAACTCTTGGAACAGCTCTCGCTAGTTTACCGCAAGTAAAGGGCGTTAATAACCACATGGGGTCAGCGCTTACGCAAAAAAGCCAAGCTATGAAGTGGACAATGGAAGTACTTAAAAAGCGCCATTTATATTTTTTAGATAGCCGTACAACCGACTTAAGCCAAGCACAAAATGCTGCTAACTTTTTAGGTGTTGCTAATATTAGTCGCCAAGTGTTCTTAGACAATATAACTACACCAGAACAACTGCAGCTAAGGCTGGAAGAATTAAAACAACTAGCCACCATCCATAATTCCGCTATAGCAATTGCTCATCCCTACCCAGAAACAATTGATTTCTTGCGTGAAGCGTTACCACAGTTAATAGATCAAGGTTTTGAACTCGTACCCGTTTCGCAGCTGGTTGAGCGTAAATACATTCAGTTAGCGCATGCTGAGGGTAAAGGAGTTAGTGCTCGGTGATATAAGCTTTAAATAAAGCTATATCCGAATGATAAACTAACCATTCAATAATGCAGAGTATCGGTATTATACCAATCTGCTTATATATGGGGTCTATTTAACGTTAAGAAAATTACACTAGAACTAGGCAAAAATTTTTATATCTAGTTGTTCTAAATAATAAATTTTTAACGACGTTATAGTGCAATTTAATTCGTTAAATTGATCAAAGGTTTATGCAGGTTGGTATTACTTAATTGGATATTTTATCGTTGGGTTTCGCTTCGCTCAAACCAACCTACGCAAAAGCAAAAAACCCCGCATTTTCATGCAGGGCTTTTAAATTTGCTGCTTGAGCAATATTAGCTCATAGCACTTTGTAATTTTTTCATCGCTGTTTTTTCAAGCTGGCGAACACGTTCAGCAGATACACTGTACTTTTGTGCAAGCTCTTGAAGAGTCGCTTTATCATCCGACAACCAACGTGCGCTAACAATATCTTGTGAACGCTCGTCTAGTGTTTTAAGTGCGCTAAATAAACGAGTATGCGCTTGCTCTTTCCACTGCTCTTGTTCAACGTCGTCAGCTAAATCAGCTGCGCCATCTGTTAAATATTGTACTGGAGAGTACGTGCTTGTTGGTGCGTCGTCGTTATCGTCGCCCGTTAGGTCAAAGCCCATGTCTTGGCCGCTCATGCGCGATTCCATTTCACGTACTTCTTTTTCACTCACACCTAGCTCGCTAGCAACGGTACTAACCTCAGCTTGATTAAACCAACCTAAACGCTTTTTGTTTTTACGAAGATTAAAAAACAATTTACGTTGAGCTTTAGTGGTTGCAACTTTAACTATGCGCCAATTTTTAAGCACAAACTCGTGAATTTCGGCTTTAATCCAATGCACTGCAAACGATACTAAACGCACACCCACAGTAGGGTCGAAACGCTTAACCGCTTTCATCAGGCCTATATTACCTTCTTGAATAAGGTCAGCTTGTGGTAAGCCGTATCCCGAGTAGCCTTTAGCAATATGCGCTACAAAGCGTAAATGCGACATAATGAGTTGCTTGGCAGCACTAAGATCGCCTTCTTCCTGAAGTTTTTTAGCAAGTTCTTGCTCTTGTTCAACTTTAAGCATAGGAATAGTGCTTACCGCTTGAAGGTAACCGTCCATGCTTGCGCTTTGTTGTCCGACTGTAAGTGCCATTGCGTATAAATCTTTACTCATTTTTCACCTCGGTGATAAACATTTGAAACTATCTTAGCACTCTTTCTTTAAGAGTGCTAACCCCAATTTAAAACTTTTTAAAAGTATAAATCAAGCAGTTTTTTAGTATGGGTTTAGTCTACTACAAGCGACTGAATAAGTGATGAATTGAGGGATTGCAGCGGGTTAACCTCGCTGTATCACCTTATTTACAACTCATTACTTTATGGGAGGATAGTACACAAATATGACAGTTTTAATAACAGGAGGTACAACCCAGTCCGATACCATACGCACATCGAACTGAGTTGGTTCACTTATACTTTATCGGGTTCTATTTCTTTAATATATCGATTTACAGAAAGGTAAGAGCCTACAAATCCTAAACTTGTTGCAAGTAACACTAAAAAGCCAAGCTCATTAAGCGATAATCCAATTAACGAAAAGCTTGTTTGGTATACCCCTGCTACACTGCTCACAGCGCTTGAAAGCCACCACATCATTAGCCCTACGCATATAAAGGCAAACAAACCACCTATTACACCATACCAAATGCCCGTCCATAAAAATGGGGCATGTATAAAGGTGTTAGTTGCGCCAACTAGCTTCATGACTTGTATTTCTTCTTTTTTATCCATGATCGACAAACGAATAGTGTTACCAATAATAAGCGTCACTGAGGTAAGCAGTAATAATGCGATGGTTATTACGCTTTCTTTCAGTAAATCTAGTAATGCATTTAAACGCTCTAACCACGCTATATCGAGCTTACCAAAATCAACTTCACGTTCACTTTCTAATTTAGTTAACAGTACTTTAGCAGCATTTGGGTGTCTGTGACGTTTTGTTGGCGTAACCAGTACCACATCTGGTAATGGGTTCTTATCTAAATATTCTAAGGCCTGTCCAAATCCAGATACGTCTTTAAACTCAGTAAGTGCTTTTTGTTTTGAAATAAACTCAACACTTTCAACCTCTGGGTATAACGCTAAGCGCTTTACTAATGTTTGCGTTTCTTGCTCGTTCATACTTTCTTTTACAAACAACGATATTTCACTCGCCTCTTCAAAACCACTACTTACTTGCTGTACGTTTTTAACGACAAGATAAAGTGTTGCAGGTAACGTTAGGCTCAAACCAAGTACAGCAATAGTCATCATAGACGCAAGCGGCGTACGCCACATTTCACCTAAGCTATGAACACCTTGGCGAAAAATATTAATAATGAAAAAATAACCGCCAGCTAATACTGATTTTTTTTGCTTGTCGTTACTATTTTGACGACTTTTAAAAAGTAAACTCATAGTGCTCCCTCAGCGAGCGGATCTTGAAGCATACGACCATCTTTTAAGGTTAGACTGCGGTACTTCATACGTGCAACCAAACCTAAGTCATGCGTAGCTATAAGAACAGTGGTGCCGTGTTTATTGAAGTCTTCAAACAGCTTTAGTATTTCCATTGAAAGCTCAGGATCAAGGTTACCTGTAGGTTCATCGGCTAACAAAATTGGCGGGGAGTTCACTATTGCTCTGGCAATACCAACACGTTGCTGCTCGCCTCCAGAGAGCATCGACGGATGACATTTTATTTTGTCTATCAGGCCTACTTTATCAAGCGCACCATGAACACGTTTAGCTATTTGCTTATGGTGAGTACCCTCAATAATAAGAGGCAGCGCCACGTTATCAAAAATAGTATAGCGCTCTAGTAAACGGTGGTTTTGAAAAATAATACCAATATCACGGCGAGCATAAGGAATTTGACGCGAGTTTACTTTATTTAAATCAACACCGTTGATAAATACACTGCCTGCCGATGGACGTTCCATTAAGCTAATTAACTTAAGCAACGTACTTTTACCCGCACCACTGTGACCGGTTAAAAAGGCAAGTTCACCCGGTTTAACATGAAAATTAACTTTTTCGAGGGCGCGGTGCCCTCCAGGATAAGTCTTACTTACTTGCTGAAAATTTATCATCTTTTTATTATGCCAATTCAATTAATTTACTAATAAAATTGGTATTCCTCGCAATTAAAAAGGGAGCAAGCTCCCTTTTTTGGTAAATTAAACGTCGTCCTCATCTTGGCTAAATAACGCATCAATAAAGTCATCGCTTTTAAAAGCGCGTAAATCATCAATACCTTCACCAACACCAATGTAACGAATTGGAATATTAAACTTATCTGCAACCGCAAAAATAACACCACCCTTTGCAGTTCCATCAAGTTTTGAAAGCGTAATACCAGTTAAGCCAACGCATTGATTAAATAAGTTCACTTGGCTAATTGCATTTTGACCTGTGCCAGCATCAATGGTTAGCATCACTTCGTGCGGCGCATCAGGATCAATTTTTTTCATAACACGAGCTATTTTTTCAAGCTCCTGCATTAAGTTATCTTTATTTTGCAAGCGACCCGCTGTATCTGCAATTAACACATCTATATTACGTGCTTTTGCAGCTTGGAATGCATCAAAAACAACCGATGCACTATCTGCACCCGTATGCTGTGCAATAACAGGAATGCTGTTACGTTCACCCCAAACCTGAAGTTGCTCAACAGCAGCCGCTCTAAACGTATCGCCAGCAGCCAGCATAACCGACTTACCTTCGCTTTGAAATTGCTTAGCCATCTTACCAATAGTCGTTGTTTTACCAACGCCATTTACGCCCACCATTAAAATAACAAATGGCTTTTTATCTTTGGTAATTACTAAAGGCTGTTCAGCCGTTTTTAGCATCGCCGCCATTTCTTGTTTCATTAACTCATAAAGCGCATCACCATCTTTTAACTGCTTACGGTTTGCAGCATCAGTTAAGCTATCAATCAACTTCATGGTGGTATCAACGCCTAAATCGGCGGTGAGCAGCTGTGTTTCAAGATCTTCAAATAATTCGTCATCTATTTTTTTACCACTAAAAATAGATGCAAAGCCAGAACCTATATTAACGCGAGTTTTTAACAAGCCCTTTTTAAGGCGAGAGAAAAACCCTTCTTTTTTCGGCTTTTCTGCTTTTTTAGCTTCTTCAATTGCAAGTTCTGCTGTGATACGTTCTTGTTCTAAAAGCTCATTTTCTGCTTTTTCAGCAGCAATGCGTTCTTGCTCTAAGCGTTCTTTTTCTGCTTTTTCTAAAGCAATGCGCTCTTGTTCTAAACGCTCGTTTTCTGCTTTTTCAGCCGCAATGCGCTCTTGCTCTAAACGCTCGTTTTCTGCTTTTTCAGCCGCAATGCGCTCTTGCTCTAAACGCTCGTTTTCTGCTTTTTCAGCCGCAATGCGCTCTTGCTCTAAACGCTCGTTTTCTGCTTTTTCAGCCGCAATGCGCTCTTGCTCTAAACGCTCGTTTTCTGCTTTTTCAGCCGCAATGCGCTCTTGCTCTAAACGCTCGTTTTCTGCTTTTTCAGCCGCAATGCGCTCTTGCTCTAAACGCTCGTTTTCTGCTTTTTCAGCCGCAATGCGCTCTTGCTCTAAACGCTCGTTTTCTGCTTTTTCAGCCGCAATGCGCTCTTGCTCTAAACGCTCGTTTTCTGCTTTTTCAGCCGCAATGCGCTCTTGCTCTAAACGCTCGTTTTCTGCTTTTTCAGCCGCAATGCGCTCTTGCTCTAAACGCTCGTTTTCTGCTTTTTCAGCCGCAATGCGCTCTTGCTCTAAACGCTCGTTTTCTGCTTTTTCAGCCGCAATGCGCTCTTGCTCTAAACGCTCGCTTTCTGCTTTTTCAGCAGCAATACGCTCTTGCTCTAAACGTTCATTTTCTGCTTTTTCAGCCGCAATACGTTCTTGTTCTAAACGTTCATTTTCAACTTTGTCAGCAGCAATACGTTCTTGCTCTAAACGCATTTGCGCTTCTTGTTCTGCTAAACGTTTTGCTTGATCTTGTCTTTGTGCTTCAGCATCTGCTTGTTCTTTTGCTAATAACTCAGCATTCGCTTGCTCTATTGCAAGCTTTTCAGCCTTTACAGCTTCATCCTTTTTTTCAAGGCGTATTTGCTCTAGTCGCTCAGCCTCTATTTTTTCTGCAGCCAATCGCTCTTGCTCTAACAGCATCTGCGTTTCTTGATCGGCTAAACGTTGTGCATGTTCTTGTCTTTGCGCTTCTGCATCAGCTTGTTGTTTTGCAAGTAATTCAGCATTGGCCTGCTCAATTGCAATCTTTTCTGCGTTTTCAGCACGCTCTTGCTCTAAACGTTTTGCTTCAATTTGTTCAGAAGCAATACGCTCCAGCTCTAAGCGCTCTGTTTCGGCCTCTGCTTTTAAACGTTCAGCTTGCTCCTGCGCTAGCTTTTCTTGCTCTGAACGTTTAGCTTCAATTTTTTCAGCAGCAATACGCTCCTGCTCTAAGCGCTCTGTTTCGGCTTCTGCTTTTAAACGTTCAGCTTCAGCTTGCTCCTGTGCTAGCTTTTCTTGCTCTAAACGTTTAGCTTCAATTTGTTCAGCAGCAATACGCTCCTGCTCTAAGCGCTCTGCTTCGGCTTCTGCTTGTAAGCGTTCAGTTTCAGCCTGCTGCGCAAGCTTTTCTTGCTCTAGCTTCTGCGCTTCTTCTTGCGCTAATGCTTGTTGTTTATCAGCGGCTGCTTTTTGCTCTGCTTCTTTTTTATCTGACTTGCCAAAACCGAGCCACGACATGAATTTACTTTTTTTTGTCATACTTGCTAATAACCACTTATAAAAATCTGATAAACTAAAATTTGAAATAGCTTGGCAATGCCCAGCAATAGTTGCTAATAAATACAACCATTCAAAACGTAAGTGTTCAATAGTAACACTTTTAATACGGTTGAAAAATGAAGCTACATGTAATCACCCATAATATTATCTGAGCTAGATACCATATACCATTTTTTAGTGAGCTAAATGAGAAAAAAAACAACGCAAAATAAAGCTACTAACAAGCCCAGTGATGGCTTTATTAGAGTGATTAGTGGCCAATTTCGAGGCCGAAAACTCCCTGTTAAAAATGTAGAAGGCTTAAGACCTACTACCGATCGAATTAAAGAAACTGTATTTAATTGGCTAATGCAAGATACGCGTGACACAAATGTACTTGATTGTTTTGCAGGTTCTGGTGGGTTAGGATTTGAAGCGCTATCTCGATTTGCAAAAAACGCCACATTTATCGAGCTCGACTCGTCAGCTGCCAAGCAATTAGAACAAAACATTAGCACTTTAAAGCTCGACAACGCATACGTTAAACATACTAATTCACTCTCCTTTTTAGAGCAAAAAAACACAACCGAAGCGTTTAATCTTGTATTTGTTGACCCACCATTTCGTAAAGATTTAGCGCAAACAACCTGCGATTTATTAGAAAAAAACCAATGGTTAAGCGATGATGCATTAATTTATGTTGAAGTAGAAACAGAGTTAACCACCTTCAAGAACCCGAGCAACTGGTTGTTAATTAAAGAAAAAAAGGCAGGCCAAGTGTTTTGCAAACTCTACCAGCGCCAGGCAAATTAATACTGTTTTACATGATGCGTTTCTGTTAATATTGTCCTTTACATGTGGTGTTGCTTCGGATTACAATACCGCACCATTTTTGAACCACTTGATCAATGTTTGATCAACTTGAGCAACGCTCATAATTTAGGTAGGTGAATTTTTAATGCCAGTAATTAAAGTAAGAGAGAACGAACCGTTTGACGTAGCACTTCGTCGCTTCAAGCGTTCATGTGAAAAAGCAGGAATCCTTTCAGAAGTTCGTCGTCGCGAGCACTATGAAAAACCAACAGCTGAGCGTAAGCGTAAAAAAGCTGCTGCAGTAAAACGTCACATGAAAAAACTTTCTCGTGATAACGCACGTCGCGTTAAATTATACTAATATATTAGGTCTTGTATAAATGAGCCTTTTAATAACGCTAAAAGATGCGCAAAAAGATGCGATGAGAGCTAAAGACAAGCAACGTCTTAACCCTATTCGTATGGTACTTGCTGCAATCAAGCAACGTGAAATTGACGAGCGTATAGAACTAGACGACGCAGGTATTACCTCCGTTATAGTGAAGCTTGTTAAACAACGTCGTGACTCTTATACTCAGTACAAAGATGCTGGGCGTGATGATTTAGCTGATATTGAAGCCAATGAAATAGTGGCACTTGAAACTTTCTTACCTCAAAAATTGAGTGAAGAAGAAATCATTGCTCTCATTGATGCGGCTATTGCTGATACTAACGCAGCAGGTATGCAAGACATGGGTAAAGTAATGGGTATAATCAAAAGCAAAGCCGAAGGTCGTGCCGATATGGGCAAAATCTCTGGTTTAATTAAGCAACGATTAACTGCCTAATACTCCCACATACATTAAAGTATGATTGAAGTGAACCGAGCCTTGCGCTCGGTTTCTTTGTTTTTAACTTTAATAAAAAGTACACCTACTAGGTTACTTTAAAATGAAATTTTTTATAGCTTCCCTATTTATTTTGTTATCATTTTGGTAAGTTAAAGCACGCTATACTTTGCATCAAGCTAGTATAAAAAAGTAAATTTCATATTCGTTATTCTTCTTATTATTTCAGGACTGTATTTTACTAATGGCTGGAAAGATCCCACGTAACTTTATAGACGATTTACTTGCCAGAACCGATATTGTCGACCTGATAGACTCAAAAGTAGGTCTAAAAAAAGCAGGTAAGGATTATCAAGCTTGTTGCCCATTCCATAACGAAAAATCGCCCTCATTTACCGTATCGCAAGACAAACAGTTCTATCATTGCTTTGGTTGTGGCGCTAATGGTAATGCTATTTCGTTTGTAATGGAGTATGAAAAGCTTGAGTTTGTAGATGCTATTGAAGAAATAGCAAGCATGCTTAACTTAGAAGTACCTCGAGAACAAGGCACAAACTCAGCACCAGAACGTACTGCTGCGCAAAAGCGCTCTGATTACGATTTAATGCTTCATACTGCGCGCTTTTATCAGCACCAATTAAAACACCACAGTAATTCTGCCGCCGTTATTGAATATGTAAAAGGCCGTGGTTTAAGTGGTGAAACAGTTAAAAAGTTTATGATTGGCTACGCTCCCAGCGAATGGGATGGATTATGTCTTCAGCTTGGCCGTAATAAAGAACAAAAAGAGCAATTAGTTGAATTAAAGCTAGCTTCAGAAAAAACACCAGGCAGACAATTTGATTTTTTCCGCGACCGATTAATGTTCCCTATTCGCGATAAACGCGGACGCGTTATTGCATTTGGTGGGCGTGTAATGCAAGCCGACCAAGGGCCAAAATATTTAAACTCGCCAGAGACCCGAATTTTTCATAAAGGCTTTGAGCTTTACGGACTTTATGAAGCAAAGCAAGCCCATAAAAAACTTGAGCATGTAATGGTTGTGGAAGGTTACATGGATGTTGTTGCCTTAGCCGAGCAAGGGATTGAATATGCCGTTGCATCACTAGGTACCGCAACAACAAGCGAGCACATGCATACGCTGTTTAGAACAACAGATAAAGTAATCTGTTGTTACGATGGCGACAGAGCTGGCCGTGATGCAGCTTGGAGGGCGCTTGAAAACGCACTTCCTTATTTAAATGACGGTAAAGCACTGCAATTTACTTTTTTACCCGATGGCGAAGACCCTGACTCTCTTGTACAAAAAGAAGGTAAGGAGCAATTCGAATCGCGCCTAAGCCAAGCAGATGACTTTACCAAAGTATTGTTTAATAAATTAAGCCAAGAAGTTGATTTAACACTCGACTCAGGAAAAGCTAAATTACTCAGTGCAGCACTTCCACTCATTGAAAAAATTCCAAGTGAATTTTATCAAGAAAACATTCTTGAACAATTAGGGCGTTTAATCGGAAGAACACGTGAGCAATTAAATAACCGTTTAAAAACCCCAAAGCAACAGCATTCGATTGAACGTAAGTTTAAAATAACACCAATGCGTCAAGCGATTGGTATTTTAATTCAACATCCTAATTTGGCTAAAAATGTGCCATATTTGCCTGAACTCGCACAAATGAATATTGCTGGTATAGGGCTATTATTACGCTTACAAGAGCAAGCTTTAGAAAAAGAAAGCATTACCACAGCGCAACTACTCGAATTTTTTAGAGGAACTGAAGATTACGAGCCCTTAATCAAGCTTGCAACGTGGCAACACGACATAAATGAAGAGCGTTTAGAGACGGTTTTTAAAAATACTTTCAAGTTTATTGAAGATCAGTGTTTAAATTATCGACTCGAGACCCTATTAATAAAGGACAAGACTCAAGGCCTTAGTAGCGACGAAAGACTTGAGTGTCATTTGTTAATGACAGCGTTAAAAGCCACTAACAGTTAGGGTCTGTTTATCTTTCGAGGTTAAGTTTACAGCAGTGTGTTTGGTATTTAGACAAGGCAGAGCCTATGTAGTGTGGTTATTCCACATAAATAGGCGATAACGCAGCATAAATGCCGAACACGCGCTGCCCTTTGGGTTCGTCCCAAGGGAGGTTTACTCTTTGTTGCCCGGTTTTGACTTAGCCCACTAGGTTACAAACCTGGCGCCGCGATTAAACCACCCTTGGATAGAACAAACTTTAATCCTGAAAGGCCAACAGACCCTAGTCAAAATTGATTTAAACTGTTATACTGTGCTATTCACTGCGTCACATTATTCTAGTTGGCTTTAATGCAAACTACATGATGGCGCCTGTTGTATCAACTTATCAGAGTGGAAGAAACAATCTCTATGGATCCAACTCCTCAGTCACAATTAAAACTTCTGATTCAAAAAGGTAAAGAGCAAGGCTACTTAACTTTTGCAGAAGTAAATGATCACCTTCCACAAGACATTATAGACTCAGATCAAGTAGAAGATATCATAAGCATGATTAATGATATGGGTATCAAGGTTAGCGAAAACGCGCCTGATGCTGATGAATTAATGATGCAAGAAACAACGACAGACGAAGACGCAGCTGAAGCTGCCGCTGCAGCCCTTGCGACTGTAGAAAAAGAAATCGGCCGTACAACGGATCCGGTTCGCATGTACATGCGTGAAATGGGTACTGTTGAACTTCTTACACGTGAAGGCGAAATTGTAATCGCTAAACGTATCGAAGAAGGCATTAACCAAGTACAGATTTCTGTTGCAGAGTACCCTGAAGCAATCACTTACCTGCTAGAGCAGTGGGATAAGTTTGAAGCTGAAGAAATGCGTTTAAGCGATATCATCGTTGGATTTATCGATCCTAATGAAGATACAGCGCCAATTTCAGCAACTAATATCGGTTCAGAATTAAGTGCTAAGCAACTTGATGACGATAAAGATGACAAAGATGATGCTGATAGCGATGACGAAGATGAAGAAGAAGTAGACACAGGGCCAGATCCTGAAGAAGCGCGCATTCATTTTGAAAATTTACGTGATTTATACAATAAAGCACGTGATACGTTTGAAGCTAAAGGTCGTTCGCATCCTGAATCACAAGCTGCCATTTTTGAAATTGGTGAGCTTTTCAGAACCTTTAAATTAATACCTAAACAGTTTGACCGCATGGTAAATAACATGCGTGAAATGATGGATCGTGTTCGCGTTCAAGAACGTCTAATCATGAAACAAGCTGTACAAATTGCTAAATTACCGAAGAAAACATTCGTTAAGCATTTTGCTAATAACGAAACTGACGCTTCATGGGTTGATTTAGAAATTTCAGGTAACGAAAAATACTCAGCTAAACTTGAAGAAGTTAAGCCAGAAATCATTCGTAGCATTAATAAACTATCTGTTATTGAACAAACAACAGGTTTAAGCATTGAGCGTATTAAAGACATTAACCGTCGAATGAGCATTGGTGAAGCGAAAGCACGCCGTGCGAAAAAAGAAATGGTTGAAGCTAACTTACGTCTTGTAATCTCAATTGCTAAAAAATATACAAACCGTGGCTTACAATTCTTGGATTTAATTCAAGAAGGTAACATTGGTCTGATGAAAGCAGTTGATAAGTTTGAATATCGCCGTGGTTATAAGTTCTCTACTTATGCTACGTGGTGGATACGTCAAGCAATCACTCGCTCTATTGCTGACCAAGCAAGAACAATCCGTATTCCAGTACATATGATTGAAACGATTAATAAACTTAACCGTATTTCTCGTCAAATGTTACAAGAAATGGGTCGTGAGCCAAATCCAGAAGAATTAGCAGAACGCATGATGATGCCTGAGGATAAAATCCGTAAGGTACTTAAGATTGCTAAAGAGCCAATTTCAATGGAAACACCAATCGGTGATGATGAAGATTCTCACTTAGGTGACTTTATCGAAGATACAACTATTGATTCGCCAATCGATTCGGCAACAATGGAGTCTCTTCGTGGCGCAACTAACGATGTACTTGCAGGCCTAACAGCCCGTGAAGCTAAAGTACTACGTATGCGTTTTGGTATTGATATGAATACCGACCACACCTTAGAAGAAGTAGGTAAACAGTTTGACGTAACACGTGAACGTATTCGTCAAATAGAAGCGAAAGCGCTGCGTAAATTACGCCACCCTTCTCGCTCAGATTTACTGAAAAGCTTTTTAGACGCTAAATAATTTAGCGCTACTATATAAACTAAAAAGGCCGCTATAGCGGCCTTTTTTCTATTTGAAGGAAATAATCATGGCTTGGATCCAAATTCGTATTAACGCCAATGCTGCAACAGCAGATGCAGTAAGTGACCTATTAATGGAAGCGGGTAGTGCTTCAGTAACCTTTATTGACGCAAAAGACACCCCTATTTACGAACCCAAAATTGGCACCGTTGTATTTTGGGCTGATACAACAGTAATTGGCTTGTTTGAAGCTAATCACGATATGAATGAAGTCGTTGCGTTATTGAAACGCCATGATGAACTAAAAGACAATTTAGTATACAAAATAGAGCAGCTTGAGGATAAAGACTGGGAACGTGAATGGATGGATAACTTCCACCCTATTCAATTTGGTGAAAGGCTATGGATTTGTCCAAGCTGGCGCGACATTCCAGATCCTGATGCAGTAAATGTACTGCTTGACCCTGGCCTTGCCTTTGGTACGGGCACACATGCAACAACGGCCTTATGTCTTAAGTGGTTAGAAAGCCAAGATCTAACAGGTAAAACGGTTGTTGATTTTGGTTGTGGCTCAGGCATTTTAGGTATTGCAGCTATAAAACTAGGCGCAGAGCGCATGATTGGGATTGATATTGATCCTCAAGCGCTTGAGGCAAGCCTCGATAATGCTAACCGTAATGGCGTTGCAGACAAACTTGAAGTATACCTTCCAGAAAACCAACCTGAGTTTACCGCCGACATAGTAGTGGCAAATATATTAGCCCAGCCACTTCGCGAATTGCACAGTGTAATTTTAGGTTTATTAAAGCCTGGTGGAAAAATTGCCATGTCGGGTATTTTAGAAGAACAAGCACAATCAGTTGCTGATATTTATGCACCGTTTATTGAACTAGATGACATTGCCGTTGAAGGTGATTGGACTCGAGTAAGTGGCACTAAAAAAGCGTAATAAACTGCACAACCAAATTTAGAGCATTAACTCAAAACCTGCATGTAAAGCCTGTATTTAACAGGCTTTACTATTTTTTTACATATTAAAAGTTTTCTGATTATTGTGTAAAAAATAAAACTTGTATAAATTTCAAACAAATCAACCTACTTGTCATGTGGTTATCAAATGTCAATACGAAAAGGGCAAAAAAAAGTTACTTTTGTTCAATTTATAGCCTTTGATTTTTGTGAAAAAAACCGTAAACTTAGCGCCCCTTGAAAAGAGGCCTATTGAATATAGTGCGTATCGGTAAATACCAACTTGAGAATAATGTAATTGTCGCGCCAATGGCTGGCATTACAGACAGACCATTTAGACAACTTTGCCGTCGTTTAGGCGCAGGGCTAGCTGTTTCTGAAATGCTATCGTCTAATCCTAAGGTTTGGAAAACGGAAAAGTCGATGAACCGTATGGATCACAGCGGTGAGTCGGGTATACGCGCTGTGCAAATTGCAGGAGCAGATCCTGAGCTTATGGCGCAGGCCGCACAATTCAATGTTGCTAACGGTGCACAGATCATAGATATCAATATGGGGTGCCCAGCAAAAAAAGTGAACAAGAAACTCGCAGGCTCTGCCTTATTACAGTTTCCTGAACTTGTGGAAGAGATTATTGATGCAGTCGTTAATGCTGTTGATATACCTGTGACACTTAAAATCCGTACAGGATGGGATCCGGATAACCGTAATGGTGTAGAGATTGCGAGAATAGCTGAACGTTATGGCATTGCATCACTTGCTGTACATGGGCGTACGCGCGCATGTATGTACAAAGGTGATGCTGAGTACGCCACGATTAGGGATATAAAACGTTCAGTGTCGATTCCTGTTGTTGCCAATGGTGATATTACATCACCAGAAAAAGCAAAACAGGTTTTAGACTATACGGGTGCAGATGCCATTATGATTGGCCGAGCCGCCCAAGGTCGCCCTTGGATATTTAGGGAGATAGACCACTATTTGCGAACTGGGGAACACTTACAGCCGCCTGCTATTGCAGAGGTGCGCAGTATTTTAATGGAGCATTTAACAAACCTCCACCTGTTTTACGGTGAGCCAATGGGAGCGCGAATTGCTCGCAAACATGTATCTTGGTATTTGCAAACCCATGACAGTGATGGTCAGTTTAGGCGAGTATTTAATGCGCTCGACAACCCACAAGCACAGGTCGTCGCATTAGAGCAATACTTTAAAACACTAGCAGCTAACTAAGAAAGAAAGAGACTTAATAATGTTCGAACAAAACGTGACTTCTCCATTTATCACTAACCCTCATGTTCAGTCACACGAGAAACCGCAGCCATTGCGTGATGCAGTAAAAAAAGCTGTTCACCACTATTTAAAGCAGCTTAACGGTCAAGATGTGCAAGACGTTTACGACCTTGTTCTTTCAGAGCTAGAAGCGCCATTACTTGAAGAAGTGATGACATATACACGTGGTAACCAAACTCGTGCAGCAATTTTACTAGGTATCAACCGTGGTACTTTACGTAAAAAGCTTAAAAAATACGGCATGAACTAATATGCTGGCTGTGATTTATCACAGCTAATTATTAAAAAAGCACCCTAGGGTGCTTTTTTTATGCCCGTAGTTTAATAGCCGTGTTGCAAAATGCTCACCCTCATCGGCGCTTTATAAGTCGTTTTTTGAGTTGTAATCAGTTAAAATGCCCGCTTCTAAGCTAGCTCATTAACTGAGGAAATCAAACTACAATGGATACTCATCGTCCCATTCGTCGCGCACTATTAAGTGTGTCTGATAAAACCGGTATTGTTGAATTTGCCCGCGCACTAGAAGCGCAAGGCGTTGATATATTATCAACTGGCGGCACATGTAAACTACTTGCTGATAACGGCATAAAAGTGACTGAAGTATCAGATCACACAGGCCACCCTGAAATCATGGATGGTCGCGTAAAAACTCTTCACCCAAAAATTCACGGCGGCATATTAGCCCGTCGCGGACAAGATGAAAGCGTAATGGCAGATAACAACATTTCTGCTATCGACATAGTTGTAGTTAACTTATACCCCTTTGCGAATACAGTCGCTCAAGAAAACTGCAGCCTTGAAGATGCTATTGAAAATATTGATATTGGCGGCCCTACAATGGTTCGTGCAGCCGCTAAAAACCACAAAGACGTAACAATCGTGGTAAACGCGAGCGACTACGACCGTGTTATTAGCGAAATGCAAAACAACAATGGCTCTACTACGTATAAAACACGTTTTGACTTAGCGATTGCTGCTTACGAGCACACTGCCGCATACGATGGCATGATTGCTAACTACTTCGGTAAAATGGTTCCTGATTACACCGAGGAAGCTGCTGTAGAGACTAAATTCCCACGTACTATCAATATGCAGTTCACTAAAAAGCAAGATATGCGTTACGGTGAAAACTCACATCAAGATGCTGCTTTTTATGTTGAAAGTGACATTGCTGAAGCATCAGTTGCAACAGCAACTCAATTGCAAGGTAAGGCCCTTTCGTTTAACAACATTGCAGATACCGATGCAGCACTTGAATGTGTTAAAGAATTTGACGTACCTGCGTGCGTAATTGTAAAACATGCTAACCCGTGTGGTGTTTCAATTGGGGACAATATTCTACAAGCATACGAGCGCGCTTTTAAAACAGACCCTACATCAGCATTTGGTGGCATTATTGCCTTTAACCGAGAGCTAGATGCAGCAACTGCACAAGCAATTGTTGATCGTCAGTTTGTTGAAGTAATTATCGCACCTAGTATTTCGGGCGACGCTGCAAAAATTGTTGAAGCTAAAAAGAACGTTCGTTTATTAGAATGTGGACAGTGGACAGGTAAAGCAGCTGGCCAAGATATTAAACGCGTTAATGGCGGTATTTTAGTTCAAGACCGCGATTTAGGCATGGTAACGCAAGGCGACTTAAAAGTTGTTTCTAAACGTCAACCTACAGAGCAAGAACTTAAAGATTTACTATTTTGCTGGAAAGTAGCTAAGTTTGTTAAATCAAACGCGATTGTTTATGCCCGTGACGGTATGACCATTGGTGTAGGCGCAGGCCAAATGAGCCGCGTATACTCAGCTAAAATTGCAGGCATAAAAGCAGCAGATGAAAACCTTGAAGTTAAAGGTTCAGTTATGGCGTCTGATGCGTTCTTCCCATTCCGTGATGGAATTGACGCTGCAGCAACCGCTGGCATTACTGCGGTAATTCAGCCTGGTGGCTCAATGCGTGATGAAGAAGTGATTGCAGCTGCTGATGAAGCTGGCATGGCAATGGTGCTTACTGGTATGCGCCATTTCCGCCACTAATCACACAAAGGGTTAAACGTTGGTTTAACCCTTTTTGTTTGCTATAAATTCACGTATTCTGATTATTCAATAACCTATTTAAAATTATAATGTGAAGGAACAAACAATGAAATTTGCGCTAAAATCGCTACTTGTAGCCACACTAACGATGACATCGACTATGGCGCTTAGCCATAACCACGAATCGAGCCTAGAGCATGCACTTCAATCAAGCGAACGTAGCGCTAAAAACAGCGTTCGTGACGAATATCGTCACCCGGCTCAAACACTGGCATTTTTTGGCTTTAAACCAACTATGACAGTTGTTGAAATTGCGCCAGGCGGTGGTTGGTATAGTGAAATTTTAGCGCCAGCACTAAAAGAGCAAGGCACTTATTATGCCGCGCATTTTCCTGCTGATTCATCAGTTGGCTACTACCAACGCTCTCTTGCAGGCTTTGAACAAAAAGTAGCTGAAGATAAGCGCTTTAGTAGCGTTAAAATTACTGAGTTTGCACCTGTAACACATTTAGATATTGCGCCAGCTGGCAGTGCCGATATGGTTTTAACATTCCGTAATGTGCATAACTGGTACATGGGTAAAGATAAAAGCGGTGCATTAAGTGCATTCCAAGCTTTTTACAAAGCCCTTAAACCAGGTGGTACATTAGGTTTAGTTGAACACCGTTTAGCTGAAGAACGTGCTGACGAAGATCAAAAAACATCAGGTTATATGAAGCAGAGCTACGTAGTAGACCTTGCTAAACAAGCTGGGTTTGAATTAGTGGCAAGCAGTGAAATAAATGCAAATCCAAAAGATACAGCCGATCACCCTAAAGGTGTATGGACGCTACCACCAAGCTTAAGACTCGGCGAACAAGATGCTGACAAATACAAAGCCATTGGTGAAAGCGACCGCATGACGCTGAAATTTAAGAAACCGCTTTAAATAGGAATTTTCGCCATGAATGTTTTAGTCATTGGCAGCGGCGGCCGCGAACACGCACTTGCGTTTAAAGCCGCTCAAAACACCAAAGTAAATACTGTATTTGTAGCCCCTGGTAATGCGGGTACTGCACTTGAACCAAAACTTGAAAACGTAGCAATAAACGTTGACGACTTAGAGGGTTTACTTAGTTTTGCACAGCAAAATAAGGTAGAGCTTACTATTGTAGGTCCAGAAATACCGTTAGTACTGGGTGTTGTTGATAAGTTTCGTGAACATAACATGGCTATTTTTGGCCCAACGGCAGGCGCAGCCCAGCTTGAAGGCTCTAAATCGTTTACTAAAGATTTTTTAGCACGCCACAATATTCCATCAGGCGATTATCAAACGTTTGAACAGATTGACCCTGCCCTTGCTTATTTAAAAGAAAAAGGCGCGCCAATTGTTGTAAAAGCAGATGGTTTAGCTGCAGGTAAAGGCGTAATTGTAGCTATGACGGAAGCCGATGCCGAAGATGCTATTCGCGATATGCTTGCGGGTAATGCTTTTGGCGATGCGGGAAGTCGTGTTGTTATCGAAGAGTTTTTAGACGGTGAAGAAGCGTCTTTCATTGTAATGGTTGATGGCAAAAACGTATTACCATTTGCTACCAGTCAGGACCATAAACGCGCTTACAATGGCGATGCTGGTCCTAACACGGGTGGCATGGGTGCATACTCACCTGCGCCAGTTGTTACTGATGAAATCCACCAGCGTATTATGAACGAAGTGATCTACCCTACGGTAGAAGGCATGGCAAGCGAAGGCCATCCGTACACCGGCTTTTTATACGCAGGTTTGATGATTGACGAAACAGGTACCCCTAAAGTAATTGAGTACAACTGTCGCTTTGGCGACCCTGAGACTCAACCAATGATGCTACGTTTACAATCAGACCTAGTTGAATTGATTGAAGCCGCTAACCGTGTAGAACTTGATAAAACAACGATTAAGTTTGACCCACGCGCAGCCGTTGGTGTTGTACTTGCAGCTAAAGGTTACCCTGGTGATTATCCTAAAGGTGACGCAATTTCGGGGCTACAAGTTGATTACCCTGCGGGTGAAAAAGTGTTTCATGCGGGTACTAAGCAAAGTGGCAATGACGTTGTAACCGCAGGCGGTCGCGTATTATGCGCAACAGCACTTGGTAATACCGTTACGCAAGCGCAGCAGCGCGCCTATGAGCTTGTTAAACAAATTAGCTGGGATGGTATGGAATATCGTACTGATATTGCTTACCGTGCTATTGCACGCGAGCAATAGCTTGTAATACCTATTCATTGGTATAACCAATTAATTTAACTAAAAAAGCGCAGTTTCCCTGCGCTTTTTTAGTGCTACACTAATTAAAAGGTTTTTTGAAAGTACACAAACGTTGGAACTAAGAACTTTACGTTATCATGCAATTGCTGTTGCCATACTGATCTTTATATTTTTTATAATCAGTACATTGGCATCAAACCTTGTCGTGCCTACACGATATACAATTGATAAAACGGCTCCAATGTACCTCGATTACGCCTACTACATTGACGAAACTAAAACTAAAACATTCGATACCATCATTAACCAACCTGAATTACTTACTCATCAACCATTTTCAGATGTTCCATGGAGTTTTAGCCAGCAAAACTATTGGTTGTTTCTTGATTTAGAAAATAAAAGCCTTAACAAGCAAAATGTTGTGGCACATTTTGACAACCCTATGGTCGATCACCTTACGGTTTACCGCCTCGATAAAAACAACAAACTAATTGAAACATACAAACTCGGCGATAAAGAAGAAGCCCCCTCTTTGTTTGAATACAGCGTACCGCATATTCGTTTTTTAGTAGAAAGAAAGTCGTCACAGCGCCTAGTAATGAAAATAGACACAATCGGCATAAGTAAAACACCTGTAAACTTATACCGTGATAAAGAGTTTATTGACTTAGTGCGCTCTCAAACTGGGATCTGGGGTATTTTTGTAGGCGTGCTATTGATGGCTGCGCTTTATAACTTGGTGCTTTATTTTGGCATAAAAGACCGTGTTTATTTAATTTATATTGGCTACATCGTCAGCGCTATTACGCTAATGGGGGCTGTATTAGGTTTTGGTTTTTATATATGGCCTAATCACTGGCAGCTCCTTATAAACGAACAAGTCGTATTTAGTAATTATGGTGTCGCTTTTTTCACCCTTTCTTTTTGCATCATGTTTTTGCGCTACCATAAGGATAAATGCTGGCGCTACAAAATGAGCATCGCCCTACTTTGGCTTATGTTTATTCTTGCAGTATGTAGCTTGTTTATTCCCGAGAACATAGCGGCTCCTATATTTTTTGGTGTGATGGCACTACTTTATATTACCTGTATTATTTTAATATATAACAAGTTACGTAGTGGTTTTAGGTGGGCTAAGTTTTATGTTTTTTCATGGATACCACTAATAATTGGTGCGGTAATTCAACCTATGGAACTTACTGGAGTTTTACCGTATACCTTTACAACTCGCCATGCCTTTCTAGTTGCGATTCTGTGTGAAGTTATTTTAATGGCAATGGCATTAGCAGACCGAGTAAGGTATCAGCGAGAGCGTGCGCTTTACCATGCCACGCACACACAACAAACAAGGTTACTTAATAGCTCTAAGCTAAAACAAGCATTTATGGCACTACAAAGTCAAAACCGCTCAACAACTTTATGCCTAATAAAAATACGTCACTTTAATTCGCTCAATACTATTATTACCTCTTCTCAGGGCTACACACTCATAAAGCATGTAGCCAAAGAGCTTGAATTAGAACTAAGCCATGAACGCGAATTTACAAACCTCGAAACAGATTTAAACACCAGCCCACGCTTAGCCGATTTGAGTAGTGGCGTATTTGCCTGTATTTCTACTAAAACACAAAACCAAGAAATGCTAGAAACATTATTAACAAAAATAATTAGTAGCCTGCCAAAACAATATGAAATTAAAGGACTAAACCTGCAGCTTAGCTACAGCATAGGTATTAGTAGTGCAGGTAAAAGTAACGATTTTGAATATTGGTTAAAACGTGGTTATTTAGCGCTTAAAAAAGCAAAAAGTAGCGCTAATCAAGTTGGGTCATCGTCAAACACAAATAACCTGATGATGGATGTTGCTTTAGCTGCTAAGTTGCAAAAAGCCATCCAAACCAATCAATTAGCGCTTTACTATCAACCTCAAATTAATTTATTCAGTAACCAAGTAAGTGGCGCAGAAGCTTTATTACGTTGGCCCGATCCAACTTACAGCAGCTTATCAATTGAAGAATTAATAATACTTGCTGAGCACACAGGTATTATTAACGAGCTAACACTGTGGGTAATAGAGCAAGCCTGTAAAGACATAGTCAAGCTTATAAAAAATGGTTATAACGAGCACACAATTAGTGTAAATTTAAGTGCTAAAAATCTAACTATAAATAACTTAGCCGAAAAAGTAGAAAACATTTTAATTAAATACCAAGTGCCGGCACAGTTACTTAAATTTGAACTTACCGAATCCGCATTCGTAGATAGCCAAGATGCGCTTATAAAGCTAGTTGATGAGTTGACAGCATTAGGCATTAAAGTGGTACTGGATGACTTTGGAACCGGCTACGCGTCACTTAGCTACTTAGTTAATTATCACTTTAGTGAACTTAAAATAGATAAGTCATTTGTTTTTGATTTACCTAATAATCCAACTCACCAAGTTATTGTACAAACAGCCATTGATATGGCGCATAACCTTAATTTATCAATAACAATTGAGGGGGTAGAAACCCAAGAAATTCATCACTTACTCAAAGATATGAACGCTGACTACGCCCAAGGTTATTTATATGCAAAAGCACTGCCTTACACCGACTATTTACACTTCTTAAAAAGCCAATATAGCTTAAAAATGTTAGACTCCTCTTTTTAACATCTTTAGGGGCCAAGTAAAGATGCAAGGCACACTGCGTAAACTAAAATCGAGCTTAACCGAACCAGTACAATATCACTTACCTGTAGGTGAGCACTTAGTAGACTTAAATGCATTCATAGGTAAGGAGCTTACGCTTACCTTTAGTGGCACTATTTTATGTTCTAACTGCGGTAAAAAAACCAAAAAAAGCTATTCTCAAGGTCACTGCTTTGTATGTATGCGCAAGCTTGCTAGTTGCGATATGTGTATTATGAAACCAGAAACCTGCCACTATGACCAAGGTACTTGCCGAGAGCCAGAATGGGGCGAAGCAAACTGCATGATCCCACACTATGTATATCTCGCTAACACCTCTGGGTTAAAAGTAGGTATTACCCGCCACACACAAATACCGACTCGTTGGGTTGATCAAGGCGCGACTCAGGCATTGCCTATTTTTAAAGTGCAAACTCGCCTGCAGTCAGGTTTAGTGGAAGTTGCATTGGCTGAATTTATTGCTGATAAAACGAATTGGCGCAATATGCTAAAAGGTCAAAACGAAGCAATTGACTTAAAAGTAGCTGCAGCCGAACTGATCCCACAAATTAGTGAAAAGCTAAACGAGCTCAGTGAATTATTTGGCGCAACAGCAATAGAGCAATTAGATGAAGATGTGGTTGATTTAGATTTTCCAGTAACCGAATACCCAACAAAAATCAGCTCATTTAACTTTGACAAAGACCCTGTTGTAAGTGGTGTTTTACAAGGTATTAAAGGCCAATACTTAATTTTTGAAAAAGGCGTTATTAATATTCGTAAATTTACGTCTTATGAAGTAACCGTAGGCTAACGAGCTATGTTAAACAGCTACCCACAGTTATTGGTTATTTATAATGAGCTTGAAATAGCCCATAACCAACAAGAGCAACAAGAGTGCTTACACAGCGTTATGCAAAGTGAACTAAGCGATGTGCGAGTACTTAATAAGCAAGGTGACTACCTTAATTTACAAGGCACTGCTTGCCCTGAATTGAATGGCGAGCAACTAGCACAGCTTGTTACAGCTTACTTATTAAATGAAGGACAATGCTGCCTTGGTAAAATCAAAACCCTAAGCACAGCGCAGGCGTTTGATTTATTAGGGCTATAAACACTCTCTTTATTTAAACCTCAGTAAGCACTTTTATATGCGCTACAGCACTGCGACCTAAAGCTGATAGCGCATATCCCCCCTCTAAATACGAAATAACACCTTTGCAGCCGCCCTTTTTAGCAACACCACATAGTTGCTCGGTAAGCCAAATGTAGTCATCCTCTACAAACTTTAAGCTCGCCATATCATCTTCTAGATGTGCATCAAACCCTGCGCTTATAAAAAGTAATTCAGGCTTAAACGCTTTTAATTTTGGTAACCATTGCCCAGTAAACACCTCTTTTAGGTCGTCGCCATTACTGGCAATTGGCAGAGGTGAATTAACTATATGACTATTATTTTTAACCGCTGTATTTGGGTAAAACGGATACTGGAATAACGAACAAAGCAGTACGTTTTCGTCATCAATAAAAATGTCTTGTGTGCCATTCCCATGGTGTACATCAAAGTCAGCAATCGCAATCCGCTTAATCCCTTTGCTTTGTGCGTACTTAACGGCAATAGCTAAGTTATTAAACACACAAAACCCAGATGATGAATCTTTATTAGCATGATGCCCTGGCGGGCGTACTGAGCAAAAAGCAGCATCGAGTTTATCGGCAAGTATTTCATCAACAGCTAATAACCCAGCACCTACTGCCCGCTCAATCGCTTTAAACGAATCGGGGCACAACCACGTATCGCCATCTAAATTAGCGAGTCCTTCGGTTGGTAGTGTAGTTTCTACGTGTTTAACTAAAGCCTCATCGTGAGCAAGTAAATAATGCTCACGCTCGGCCTTAGGTGCTTGCAGGTGTGTTAAGCCAACATCTACACCGCTGGCTAATAATCTGTCGGTAATTGCATCTAAGCGCTCTGGGCATTCTGGATGGTCGTCTATCATTTTATGTTTACGGCAATGAGGGTGTGAAATAACTGCAGTACGCATAAAATGCTCCTAGCCAAAGTAAATTGAGTGTTTAATATAACAAAGCCACCTAATGGTGGCTTTGCGACTTTGGTTTATATTGATACTTTAAATAACAATGTTATTAGCTATTTTGCTTTTAAATGCAGGTTTCTAAAATCAAAGCTAAAGTCGGTAACTTGTGTTGATACTGCACGCATTTTAGCGCTGTTTACACGGTTTTGTGAGCTCATTTCAAAACGAATAAACGCATCCGCTTCAAGTAGCTTTTCATCCCACTTAACTATAAATGTATTACCAGTGTAATGCTCAAGTGTGCCTTTTAAGCGCTTAGTATGCGTAAAATCAATATGCAATTTACTATCAAGCTGCTCAATAATTACATCGCCATACCAATCATCATGTAATGTACCGGTGTAATTAATGTTTGGTAATTGTGGTTGGTAGTCAGCGGGGGCTTCTGGTTTTGCATTAGCGTACGCGTGTTGTTTACCTTCAAAATGACTTTTAGCTAAATCCTCTACCCAGTCTTTATCTTCAAGCTCAAGTGCATCTTCAAGTACTTCGTGGGTTACTGCCGAAAGTGCACCAAAAGCTTGTTGATTAGATAAAATAACAATACCAAGTTTTTTCTCAGGCAATAAAGTAACTTGCGATACCATTCCTAAAATACCACCGCCATGACCTAGCTTTTTAAAGCCGTGGTAGTCTTCAATACTCCAACCTAACCCATAACCCCTAAACTGCTGATGATACGATTCAAACGCTCTTTTAGACGCCATAGACGTAATATGTGGGTGCCACATTTGCGCTTGTTGCTTTTCGCTAAATAGTTGCTCGCCACTTGGCATTTTACCGCCCGCTAATTGCGTACGAAGCCATTGGCTCATGTCGCTTACACTTGAAGCAATGGCACCTGCGCCTCTAAAATCTTCTAGGTAATTCACAAAAAATGGATGAAGCGTGCCATCCATAGGAATATGACCTGTCGCCCAGTTTTTATTACTTTTTGGAATACGTGAAAATCCCGCGCGTGAGTTATCCATGTGCAGCGGCTGTAATATATTTTTTTCGATGTAATCGTTCCAGCTGATACCCGACACACGTGCAACCACCTCACCAGCGGTAACAAACATCAAGTTGTTATAAGCATACTTACTACGAAAACTGCTCGCTGGTTTTAAATACTGTAATCCCGCTAAAATTTCATCAACTGACTTATCGGTACTTGGCCAAATCATTAAATCGCCCTGCCCAAGCCCTAGCCCACTGCGGTGACTTAATAAATCACGAATACGCATTTCGCGTGTTACGTATGAGTCGTATAATCTAAACTCTGGTAAATGATCAATTACGCGGTCATCCCAGCTTAATTTACCTTCATCAACCAACTTTGCCAGTGCCGCAGTAGTGAATGCTTTTGTGTTTGAAGCAATACCAAATAAAGTGTCTTTGTTTACTTTTTTGTTGGTATCGAGATTAGTTACACCAAAGCCTTTAGCAAATATCACTTTATCGTTTTCAACAATCGCAACTGCCATACCGGGTACGTCAAAACGTGCCATTGACGCTTTAATTACCTCGTCAATTTTGTTGGTATCAACTTGTGCCCAGCTGCTAAACGTAGTGCCTGCTAATAGTGCGATTGCGGCAAGTTTGGTTAATTTCATATCAATCCTATTTTATTATTTTTGATGAACTGCAAATTCAATTGCTGCGCGCTCTTGATTGGTATCGCTTTTTTGTGCGCGATTTAATATCGCATCACTGTATTCTTTTGGTACGCCCGCTTCAAGTGATCCGCGATGAACGTGTTTTATGTACCAATCGTATGGGAGTACATCGCTGTCATGGGTATTAGCTATATAACAATGTGCAGTTACAGTCTCACCCGTTAGAAGCGTTGGGGCTATATCTACGCAGTCGTAACCTACGCCCTCAATACTATCTAAAATAACTTTTTCATCTTCATTAAGCTCATAAATAACGCCGTAAACCAGCGCGCCTTCTTTATCGCTTGGGCAAATACTGCATTTGCCAGAGCCATCTTTAAATAGCATATCAAAAGTTAGCTCGTAACCTTTAAGTACCGCTGTTCCTACACGCTTTACATTAGGTAAGCGCGCTAACAAACGATTAGATGACATATTAGAGCCAAACGAAAAATTATATAACGGCATTTTATCTCCTGTACTTTTTAAATAAGTTAAATAACAACACGTACTGCAAGGGCAATTAAAATAACGCCAATTCCACGGTCAAACCAATAACCGCGTTGTTGGAAAAAACCCCTTACATTATTTCTAGAAAGTATTATTGAAAGCATTGAAAACCACGCCCAAGTAGCCAGTGCCATGTACACACCGTAACCGATCTGTACGCTAGTCGGTGTTGTTGGGCTAATCACGAGTGTAAATAACGACATAAAAAATAACGTGGCTTTTGGGTTTAATGCATTTGTGAAAAAGCCGCGCCTAAAAGCAAGCCAAACGGATTCTTCTTGGACGGTTTTGTTTTCAACATCTTTTGCAGCCTCGCCTTCATTACTTGCTGTAGGTTTTGCAGCTCTGAGTGCTTGTACGCCTAAATAAGCTAAATATGCACCGGCAAGATACTTAAGCGCCATAAATAAACTAGGCGATTGCGTTAAAATAAGCGCAACACCTAAAACGCAATAGGCAACGTGCAGTAAAATAGCAGCGCCAACACCGGCGCTTGTCCACAATGCATTGCGCCTTCCTTGTTGCACACTTTGCTTAAGTACTACGGCAAAGTCAGGCCCTGGGCTTGCTACTGCAAAAAAATGAGCAATAACAATCAGTAAAAATTCATCTAAGTATTCCACGCAGATCCTTGCTAGTTTGGCGAATAAGCTAATAACAGCGGGTTAGCCGAGTTATTTACCAATGCTTTAATTTCTTTTTGTGCTTTTTTGAACTGACCACGTAAATGCGGCTTTAAATGTTTTTTAGACACTTTATCGTTTTTAAAGTAACTAATCAGGGCATGCATAAATACCGTATGTGTTTCACTTAACTTAGCTTCACGGTTAGCGTATGGATTATAACAAGAGCCACAACCGCCTTTAAACTGATACACCGTGTTGCTCATCATCACACCAAATCCTAAAAAACAAGCAAGTGCATCGGCAGCTTGTGGTAAATACTCCCTACCGCCTGGCGGTAGCACCCCAACGTGATGAATAAGTATGGTGGCCAGAGTACCCGCATAACTTGCCACTAAATCTTGTGGCTGATTAATCTGATTAGGGTTAAAAGAGATACTGACCTTATGGCTTGGCGGCACAATTAGGTGGCTGCCTTCGCCACGTATTTCATCACTAAATTCAAAGTGCGGAAAAACTTGTGGTTGTAACTGCTGAGGTGCAACTAATTGAATAGGCCATGCATTCATACCCGCGTAATTAGTAACGCGGGTAAAAACATTACTCGCCATTTCCTCAATGCTCGATACCGAATCGGGGAAAAACGAGGCCGTTGGCAGTATTATTTGAGTGTGCTTTGTAAAAAACTCAGCATCAAAATTTTCTACAGCCCAAATAAATGTATCAATAAGCCATTGCTGCTCTTGCTGCTCTAATAATGGCTTTGATTTAAATAAAGCTAACATAGTGTGCTCTTTTAGATTTTAGTTTAGGTACCAGTTTAGTTTTTTTGTGTAAGCGCCCAATCCCACGCTTGAGTATTGTATAGCGGCACTGTTGATAGTGCATGGTGGTGGCTACCACTGGATTCTTTAGTTGAATACGATAAATACAATAAGGTACGGTTTTCAGCATCGTAAATACGGCGCACTTTTAGTGATTTAAATAATATACTTTTAGATGATTTAAATATCACCTCACCTGATTTACTGCGGTCTATTTTTTGTAGTTGCTGCGCTGTAATAGGCCCTGTTTGACGACACGCTATAGACATATCTGACGGGTCAGAAAAGTCCAAATTAGCCTCTATATGACTAATATGACAAGTAACGCCTTTGAGGATTGGATCTTGCTGCGAATTAACTACAACATCTTTAGTTGTAAATAACCCAAGACTTACCGACGCAACATCATCAGAGCAAGCACTTAATGTAACAACAGCACCTGCAAGTAAAACTAAACGTTTAAATTTTTGTGGTAATTTCATACTTATCCTTAATTAATATATAAGTAACTTAGCACCTACGTTACTAAGCGAAGGTTCACCTGTATGTTTTTATACTAACATCAAAAATAAATACGACTAAATTAGTTTAAAGTAAAGATTTTAGATAGCTCAGGGTTTAGCGAACCCTGTTGTATTTGATACAATTAACTCTCGCTCATGCAGTAACTCATAATAGGAAACGCCTAAATGCCGCACATTATTATTGAACACTCAGAAGACCTCCCTGTATTACCACAAGTTCTCGTAGAAAAAATTCACAATACCGCCTTTGAAAGCGATTTATTTGAGTTAGAAACCATAAAAACGCGCGCTATTGCTTATCAGCAATATCAACTAGGCGCAGGAAAATCAGGGTTTATACATATTGCGGTACATATATTGGCTGGGCGCTCAATTGAACAAAAGCAAATGCTAAGCGAACTGCTACTTTCGTGCTTAAAAACATATTGCAGAGCATCAGACAGCCTAAGTGTAAATATTTACGATATTGAGCATGAAATATACCGTAAAAATTAGTTAACTCTTGTAGTTTTGAGCAATAAAAGTAATAGCTAATAAGTAAAAAGCCCCAACAGGGGCTTTTTTTGTATCCTGAAATCAGATGCAGCTCATTGTCATTTACAAAACAGAGCATGAATGGCGTCCGATCTAACGCTGGAACTTAATAGTGCATTCGCACTCTTTCAAATTTAAGAAAGCCTAGCTTAATCTATGGATTATCTTTATTTAAATTATATTTATTATTAGGGGTAAAAAAAGAGTAATAAATTACACGATATTAAATTTATGTAGCTTTAAATAATTTGAGTAGGTATTTTTGGAAAGTTTGTAAAAGTGGTGGCCCCTCCCAGACTCGAACTGGGGACCTAACGATTATGAGTCGTGTGCTCTAACCAACTGAGCTAAGGGGCCAACTTTTATATAACTGCTAGGCAGTTAATTTTTGAAGCGTTCAGTCACAGAGCGACTAAAGCGGGTTGCAGTATAAAAACTTTTTAGGTGCTTGTCACTACCAAACACCTTTATTTTAACAATCAGTAAGCTAACTGCTTAAATAGTAATCTTTTAGGTGGGTATAAGCATAAAATGTAAGATATTTCCCATGATATTTTCTGCATTAAATTATAAAAACCTTCCCCCCACATGTAGTCTTTTATATTTAACGCTCTACTTTTTTAAGTAAAGCTAACATATATGTGTAGGCATACAAGGCTGTAAAAAATATGCTTGGGGCTACTGTAAGTGCCAAATTAGGTGTCTGATTAATTACATTCACCATAATCACTAAGCTCGATTGAACAGTAATCGGAATAATAGGCGCAAAAAGTACACCTGCTATTTTTTTGTTACCTAAATACGAGGCGCTAGAGTTAATTGCATTATTGAAGCTTTGTCGTATTGCTACGTTTTGTGGTGTTTTAGAATGAAACATACAAATAATTGGAGTTACAAACGCAAGCGTTACATAACTAGACTTATACTTGTTGACGACCTTTTCTAAAATAAAAGTAAAAAACAGCGTTACAAATCCACTATACAAACCTTGTACTAATGCAGCTTGAAACGTGACAGATTTAGCAATATCTGCCGAACTATTTGCCCAGTAGGCCCAACTAAAATAAAAAACGAATGACACAACGCCTGACAGTATAAGTCGAATATTCAATTAGCTACCTCAATATGCGTAAAAACTTGGTTTAATGATAACACTAGAAGTGATGGTAATATTGCCACTTAATAATAGAGTAATTAATCGCGTATTGTAGATATATAAACAAACTAATGTTAAAGACTTCCTAAATGGCATCAATACAGAATCAGAACACTGCTGTTAGTTAGAAAGCTTAATTGAAGTAAACGATAGGTGTGGCTGAGGGAATGTTGGGAGTGAGTTACAAGAAATAAATCACTTAGTTTGAGTCAATTAAAAATTAGATTTTGATAAAAAATATTTACTTTAAAAACTGATATTGTGAGCCGATCAGTACTGAAGTTTTTATTTAGCTAAACCTCAGTAGTCGGCTTACACAATATATAATCTGTCATTATTTTTTCGCAATAATGTAGATTGCATGTATTAACCCTGGGAAATAACCTAACAGTGTTAATACAATATTTAACCAAAAATGCATACCTAAGCCAACTTGCAAAAATACACCTAATGGCGGCAATAAAACTGAAAGTATTATACGAATAATATCCATGATTAAACTCCATTTAAATTAAGCATTAAAAAGGCGTAAAGCCCAGTGTTAGTGGGCCTTAACTATACTGTGTTATTCAGCAGTAATAGATAGTTTATCAACTACGTCACGAACATCTTCAGCATTTTTAGCAATTTTAACTGCTAGCTGCTTTTCAGCTTCAGACTCTACTGAGCCATTCAGAGTTACTATACCGTTGTCGGTATCAACATCGATGTCTGTACCACCAACTTCTGAATCAAACAGGAAGCGAGTTGTGATTACAGTGGTGATTTTAGCGTCCGTTAAGTCGTTATCATCATCGTCCATCATGTCTTTGCTTCTATCTTTTGTGTCCATGCTTTTAACAACGGTAAGGCTGTTTTCAACATCAGATACGCCATCTAGGCTAAGTACAAGTTCTTCTGCTAGCTCTTTATCAAGCTCGCTATTAACTTTACCTGTAAGTACTACCTTGCCATTTTTTACATCAGTGTTAATGTCAAAGTTGTTTAGATTAGTGTTCATAAGTAGAACTGTTTCTGCCTTACCATCAATCCAAGCATCTTTACTTTCGTTTTCCCAGCTGTTTGCTTGGGCACCCATAGCCGTAGTACCAAGAACTAGAGCTGCGATAATAGATTTGTTAAATGTTTTCATAATCTTTCTCCTTTTGATTAAAGACACTTTAACTAATGCGAGCTTTAGGCCAACTTTATTTATATATATATTTCAATAACTTGATGTAATTTTGGGATAAGGCACTATCTATAGCTGTGTAACTATTTACAGGCTACTCGGTAAAACTTTCTCAAATAGTGAAAATAACTAGATAATTGCATTTTTGGTTAATCTATCGTTAATATAACAAAACATAAAACATCATTTAAAATTAAATCATTGATAATTAAGGTTATTATATTTGGTGCGTGCTTTGCATATAAACATCAAGAGCTGTATTAATAGTAAATATAATAAGGAATGCCCCATGTCTGTAAAAGTCGAAGACCGCCCAATAGAGCAAGTACGCGAACAAGTAATTGATCAATTAATTTATAATTACAGTCATGGGGTTATTTCTGTTGATGCATTTGAGAGACGCTTAGATAACGCGATGGATGCACCTAATAACGACGCTCTTTTAGCCTTAGTAGAAGATTTAACACTTAATACTGATCAGCAATATAAAGCAGAAAAACAATCGCAATTTACACCACATTATAGTGCACAACAAAACAGTGATGATGATTTTACATTACGCAGCATTTTAGGCTCTAACGAGCGAAGCGGTCAGTGGGTCGTGCCAAAGAATATATATTTGAGTAACTTTATGGGATCGGTGGTGCTAGATTTTACCGATGCCATTTTTGCGCATCAAAATGTAACTATTCACGTTAACTGTATTTTTGGTAGTGATGAGATTTACGTACCAGAGCATGTAAATGTAGTGTCTAAAATGTTTTGTATTTTAAGTAGTCTTGAAAATAAATCTGTGTCGCTTAACAAACGCCAAGGTCCTACTATTCATATTGAAGGAAAGGCAGTTATGGGATCGGTTGAAGTAAAAATAAAGCGCACAATTAAAGAAAAATTTATGAGCTTTGCAAATGAGCTAAAAACCCAGTTTGGCACGGGTAATAATAGCCGCTAACTATAATTGAGTAGCAGCACTTTAGCGTGCTGCTTGGTATTTTATTATAAATCGTTATTTCGCTCGCTTGGTATGTCACTTAAATACTCTACAAATTCCACCTCAAACCCGGCGGGATCAATAAAGTAGACATTCTTTCTGAAAGGATTCTCGCTACCTTGCTTGCTTACTGTAAAACCCACTTTATTTAAGCGCATTACTACTGCGCTTAAATTATTAGTTACATAAGCAAAGTGTGCAAAACCAATTTGATGGCCCGATAAGTTTCTGTTTTCACCCTCACCATGATCGCTTATCGCAATGTAATGCGTGTCATCTCCAAAGTGTACCCAGCGTCTTGGTTTTCCATGCCAATCGCCTCTGCCCTCACTTCTAATCGACCAATGTGGAAATACAGCGCGATAAAATTTAAGCATGCTATCTATATCACTCGCGACTAAGTTTACGTGCTCTAAATGCATAATGTTGTCCTATCAATTAAGTTAGGAGCACGATAAAACCTCAAGCTAACTTTAGGTAAAGCGTTATTTAAAATTAATTCGATTTAATAAACACATAAAGGAACATAATGACTTATTAATTGCTCATTATTATTTTTTTAAAATATATACACTTTTCAATCTTGTATAAAAAACAAACATAAGTATTTGGGGTTTATTGTTTACTTTATGTCAAAAGTCGCTAAAATACGCCGGCTGAAATATATAAACGTTCTTTTACAACCCAAAGGTAATACCATGCATCCAATGTTAAACATTGCGGTTCGCGCTGCGCGCAACGCAGGCAAAATTTTACTTCGCGCAAGTGAAGATTTATCAAAAGTTGAAGTGCAACAAAAAGGCGCTAACGACTTAGTAACTAACATTGATAAAGAAGCCGAAGCCGTAATTCGTGACACTATTTTACAGTCTTACCCTACTCACTCTATTGTTGGTGAGGAATTAGGTGAGCATAAAGGCAAGGATGATGATTACCAATGGATTGTAGATCCTATCGATGGAACAACTAACTTCATCAAAGGTATCCCTCATTACGCGGTTTCTATCGCACTTAAAGTTAAAGGTCGTTTAGACCAAGCTGTTATTTATGATCCAATTCGTGGCGAGCTTTTCACTGCGTCTCGCGGACAAGGCACTCAGTTAAACAGCAAACGTCTACGTGTTAGCAAAACGACGGTCCTTGCAGGCACTGTACTTGCTACTGGCTTCCCTTTCAAAAACAAAAACCACATGGACGCATACACTGAAGCGTTTAAAGCATTGTTTGTACACACTGCAGACATTCGCCGCGCAGGTTGTTCTGCTTTAGATATGGCATACGTTGCAGCTGGTCGTGTTGATGGATTTTTTGAAATTGGTTTAAAACCTTGGAACTCTGCTGCAGGCGAACTTATGGTTAAAGAAGCGGGCGGTATGGTTGTAGATTTCGCTGGTGGTAATAACTATAACCACAGCGGCAATATTATCTGTGGTTCACCAAAATTGACTCAAGCAATTATTCGTGAAATTCGTCCAGTACTAACTGAGTCGTTACTTCGCTAATTTGATGCTATTAATAGCATGCTAAAAAGGAGCTCAGGCTCCTTTTTTTGTGTCTAAAAATAAGGATTATCTAGCTTGAGTTCTACTGTTTTACCTTTTTCGTAAGGTAATGTATTTAAATCCTTCGCAAAGTATTCATCAAACAACGTATCAAACTCACCATTTTTTTGCATTATTTTAAGCCCTTTTTCAATTGCCACTGCAAGCTCTGGCTTACTATTTGATACAAAATAATAAAATCCTGTTGGGTAACTTATATATAAGTTAGGTACTATCACTAGGTTGCTTTCTTTATTAGCTAGAAGCTCTGAATTAACCTCGATAAATGAACGTGGGAAGTAATCAATACGCCCTGCACTTGTTAAGGCAAACATAGCCTGATAATTTGCAAACGGTCTTATATGCAAGCCATTAAATGCCATTATTTTTGTATCTGGCCAATCATGACCTTGCACCGCAGAAAGCTTACCTAACTGCCCTAAGCTAGTAATACCTTTAAATCTAGCAATGCTGTTCTTACTTGTTAATAGTGCCCTTTTACCTATGTAGCCTTTAAATAATGGGATTTTAATCGCAATAGCTAAAGACTCTCTTTCGGGACTGCTCATACTCCAGTATAAATCTAAATTTTTTGTATCTAGTGCTATTAAAGTACGTTGTTGATGGGGATGAATTAAAACGGGGTTAATCTCTGCAGGGTATTGTGCACTCACTAATGCTTTTTCTAATAGCTCGTTAAGGTAGTCGTCACGAGCATATTGCACACGCTGCTCCTGGGCTACATTTACGATATTTACCTCACTCGCTAAAGCGCTGCATACAAACAAACTTACTACGTTAATCAAATACTTTAATGGCAACATAATTATCACCTTAGTTATTATCGGTAGTTTTAACAGTTATTATTGATAGTTTAAATTATCGCGTTATTTAAGCTAAATAGCTTCCAGCGCCTAAATATAAGATGACGATATTATGTAACTGTACTTATTAATAACCGCGCTATTAATACTTATTTTAAATACATAGTACGACGTTACACTCATGGCGTGCTCTACAAAGTTAGCACTGTTTATTCATACTTGCACAGTAAAGCTAAAACAATCGTGAGCATAAATATATTACAGGCAATAAAAAACCGCTCAATGAGCTAACACCGATCAGTTAAG
>NZ_WTKT01000076.1:0-400 GCF_011378685.1 Pseudoalteromonas sp. C8 | reverse complement strand
AAGCCAGCTTAACTGCGAGACAGACACGTCGAGCAGGTACGAAAGTAGGTCATAGTGATCCGGTGGTTCTGAATGGAAGGGCCATCGCTCAACGGATAAAAGGTACTCCGGGGATAACAGGCTGATACCGCCCAAGAGTTCATATCGACGGCGGTGTTTGGCACCTCGATGTCGGCTCATCACATCCTGGGGCTGAAGTCGGTCCCAAGGGTATGGCTGTTCGCCATTTAAAGTGGTACGCGAGCTGGGTTTAGAACGTCGTGAGACAGTTCGGTCCCTATCTGCCGTGGGCGTTTGAGAATTGAGAGGGGTTGCTCCTAGTACGAGAGGACCGGAGTGAACGAACCGCTGGTGTTCGGGTTGTCATGCCAATGGCATTGCCCGGTAGCTACGTTCGGAA
>NZ_WTKT01000075.1:0-356 GCF_011378685.1 Pseudoalteromonas sp. C8 | reverse complement strand
AGGTAAACTTCCCGCCAGTACAAAAAAGTGATGCGTTTCAGCTAACGTAAATAAACACCTTTCAAAGTCAGTGATCGCTTGTTCAGACACTTCAACACCAGGGAAATTAATATCACTAACTTGCCCATCTTTTTCGACTAATTTGACATTAATTCGGGTTGAACCGTCAACGCGGATAAACTCATCTTGAGCATTCATCTCACTAAATAATGCACAAAATAACGTATCATTATCTCGCCCTAAAAACCCTGTTACCGTGACTTCAGCACCTAAATCAGAAAGTACTTTTGCAACGTTAACGCCTTTGCCTGCAGCATGTAGTGAACCTGTATTCGCTAAACTTACTGAACCAACAT
>NZ_WTKT01000074.1:0-337 GCF_011378685.1 Pseudoalteromonas sp. C8 | reverse complement strand
AAGGCGGTAGTATGACTATCTCTAGCCTTGGTGGTATCGGTGGTACTCAATTTACACCAATCGTAAATGCGCCAGAAGTTGCTATTTTAGGTGTTTCTAAATCAGCAATTAAACCACAATGGAATGGTAAAGAATTTGAACCTCGTATGATGGTTCCTCTTGCGCTTTCATATGACCATCGTGTAATTGATGGTGCTGACGGTGCACGCTTTATTACTGCCGTTAATAAGCACTTATCTGATTTACGTACGTTAATCCTATAATCTTTGTTAAGCAGGTCGGCAGTTATGTCGACCATTTATTTACATTCTATTAACATTTGAATAGACTACAAATC
>NZ_WTKT01000073.1:0-277 GCF_011378685.1 Pseudoalteromonas sp. C8 | reverse complement strand
AAGCAATTCTACAACAGACAAGCCGTTTATTTGACCTATGTTTTCCCCTGTAAATTGTAGGTTTACCTGTCCTTCAATAATAGATTGTTCGCTGTATTTTCGCGCTAATGATTGTGCTTGTTCTATTTCATGAAAATAGGCAATTAAGTCTTGTTGACTGATTTTATTATTTTCAGTTAATAAGTTGGCATATTCTAAAGCTTGCTTGATTGATTCAGGGGCAAACGACAATAGTTCTTGATGTTGGCATTCAGTTGCTAAGGAATGTAAAAGTGTA
>NZ_WTKT01000072.1:0-268 GCF_011378685.1 Pseudoalteromonas sp. C8 | reverse complement strand
TATCTCAAATAATATGGTTCTTACATCCTTTTTAGGAAGCGGGTCATCATGCGGGGACTTAATCTTCCAATTTAATCGTAAGTTTCTAGGCTTTATGAAAGGATTAAAATTTTGTTTGAATCACAATTATAAATTTTTTTCAGGGGTAGGTCCTAAGCTACTCGGTAACAGTGCATTATTTAATGGGTTATATATTGAAAAATTTCAAAATAATATATTAAATGAGCAAGGTTTGGTCTCTCCACAAATTTCAGACCATTTAGTTATG
>NZ_WTKT01000071.1:0-420 GCF_011378685.1 Pseudoalteromonas sp. C8 | reverse complement strand
TGCTCTTTAAAAATTTGGAAAAGCTGATAATAAAATTCTGATGAATACATTGTATTTATCAAGAGTTTTCAAAAGTAAAAAAAGAATGGTAGCAGTACCATTCAGTGCCATTTAGTTAACTCTTTGAGTTGATTGATTGGTATCTACTTTAGTATTCAATATTGACTTCTGGCGAAGTTAAACTGTCACAAAACAAAGACCCGTTTGGGTTGTATGGTTAAGTGACTAAGCGTACACGGTGGATGCCTTGGCAGTTGGAGGCGATGAAGGACGTATTAACTTGCGATAAGCTTAGTCAAGCTAGTAAAAAGCGCTTGAGACTAAGATTTCCGAATGGGGAAACCCACCTGCTTGCAGGTATCGTTAACTGAATACATAGGTTAACGAGGCGAACGCGGAGAACTGAAACATCTAAGTACC
>NZ_WTKT01000070.1:0-388 GCF_011378685.1 Pseudoalteromonas sp. C8 | reverse complement strand
GAAAAAAACACAGCAGTAAAAACAAGCAAGCTGAAGCATGCGCCCCAAGTTCAAAAGACAAATCATTTCTAAAACATATAGCGATACGATCTTTTGACTTAATCTTCTCTACCCTTCGTGCCTTCGTGGTGAATTGCTTTTGATTTTAAAAAACACAGCCGACCACGAAGCGCTGCGCTTCACTAAGGACACGAAGAAGATTATTAATCAACAGGTTATTTCATTACCTTATTATTTAAATCCAAGCTTCAAGTAGATGAAAAAAACACAGCAGTAAAAACAAGCAAGCTGAAGCATGCGCCCCAAGTTCAAAAGACAAATCATTTCTAAAACATATAGCGATACGATCTTTTGACTTAATCTTCTCTACCCTTCGTGCCTTCGTGGT
>NZ_WTKT01000069.1:0-363 GCF_011378685.1 Pseudoalteromonas sp. C8 | reverse complement strand
CACTAACCAAAACTGAGAATGGTTTTTAACGTATTAACGCTTCGTAGTTCGCTTCGAAATTAAGTTAAATTAAAACGTTGACAATGTTCGAAAGGCGCGTAATATACGCCGCCTAGCCGAAAGGCACGCTCTTTAACAATTTAATCAAACAATCTGTGTGAGCACTTGTTGTTGATGTGATTTCAAAAAAATCAAAGTCCTACTAGTTAGGCAACATCAATAATAGTGACACACGAATTAATTCATTAATTCAGAATAACAATCGTTGTTTATTTATAAGCAACAATAGTTTTAGTCAGTAATATTGAGTCGCACTTTTAATTAAGTGCAAATTAAACTTTAAATTGAAGAGTTTGATCATGG
>NZ_WTKT01000007.1:0-225361 GCF_011378685.1 Pseudoalteromonas sp. C8 | reverse complement strand
TTTTTACGTCTGCAGAAAAGTAAATGTGCGTAATTAATACACACTACATCAACACGCATCACGTAGGGCGGGCGAGCATAGCGACTCCCGACGCTAGAATCACAGCAAAATCCCTTAATATCTCAGTCGGCCAATAAATTAGCATTTGCTACGTGACTTTCTACTGCTGTGGGCACTACGACATTCTACTGCGTAGCGCACCGACTTCACATTGTAGAGAGCCCGAATCTAACAATTAGATTTTTACGCCTGAAGAAAGATTAAATGCGAGCCAATAACGAATAATCTTAACCATAACATCATCAAGTACTTACATTAAATACCTTCATGATCTAACTAAACCCGAAAGGTTCGCGTTTTAAAAGTGTAGTAAAGTTAAATGTAGGTAAATAGCGTACAACTCACTCAACTATCTTATTCATATTTAATCTTTTTTACTTTCTATAAAAGCTAATTGCTTTCATTTCCTTAGATAACAAATTTAATTTTGCTTTGTTACTGTCTTTGATTTAGGATCAAATCAGTTTAAAACCAAGAACTAACAGCCTGTGTATAGATTATTAATTAGCGCCATATCCATTTTATTTTGTTTTTCTGCGTCGGCAGTTGAAGTAACTGATCTATATCAAGATATTTTAAAAGTGGATGACAAAACACGAGACACTCGATTAGCTGCGAGTCGTAAAGCTTTGCTCAATGTTTTAGTGAAAGTAAGTGGTGATGAAACTGCGGATCAAAATAAATTAGCGCAGCAACGCACTAAAGATATTTCTGATTATATGCTTAAGTTTGAATATGACGAGAGAGCAAATGGACAATTGAACCTCGTTGTTAAATTTGAAGCTCGAAAGATCAATGCGTTAATCAAAGAGTTAAACTTACCTTTATGGGGAGTGCAACGCCCGTTAGTCGCAATATGGTTAGGTATTGAAGACAATTGGCGCAGAGAATTAGTAACACAAGAAAGTTACCCGCAATTAGAGCAGTTAATTTATGACAAAGCAGGACGCCGTGGTCTACCTGTCGTTGTGCCATTACTTGACTTACAAGATAGACGTTTAGTAGGTATTCCTGAGGTATGGGGTAACTTTTCAGAACCAGTAGAAGAGGCCTCTAGACGCTACAGTGCTGAGCGAAGTATTACAGCAAGAATGTATAAAGAAGCAGATAGCGAAAATTGGATTTTAGATTGGCGTTTTACTAATGATGATCAATTTGATTCAAATAGATTAACGGGCGATAAGCAGCAAATAGTGAGTCAAATGATTGATACCTTAGCTCGAGGCCTTGCAAGCGAGTACGCTATTGATCCAAATGCTTATTATGAACAAGCCGCAGCCACGCTAACATTAAAAGGCACGCAAAGTTTTGTTGATGTTGAATTAGCAAAACAAAGATTATTGAACTTAAGCGTTGTTACGCAAGTTAAAATTGTTCGTAAAACTCCAGAATTTGTAGAATTTAAACTAAACCACACTGGTAATCTAAGTGATCTTAAAAAAGGGCTAGGGTTAGACTCCTCATTTAAAGATTATGAGGATCCACGCGCTTTTTATCATGTTGTTGATAAAAATAGCTTAGAGTATCAATGGATAACGCCATAATGCTAACTTCTGAGCCGATGCAAATGGCATTACCGGTTACCTTGCCGGATGACGAAACATTTGCTTCGTACTTTGGTGGGGAAGATTCGTTAGAGGTTAACCATTTAAAAGATAGCTTTTCGAAGTTAGCTAAAAAGTTTCAGTATACTTATTTATGTGGGTTAGGTGATTCGGGTAAGTCTCACCTTTTGTATGCAACCTGCATTAAAGCACAAGAGCGTGGTTTATCTAATATGCTGCTGTCTATGCGCGAAGTAGTTGACTTTGGACCTATGGTATTAGACGGTTTAGAAGCGCTTGATGTTCTATGTATTGATGACGTGCATTTAGTTGCAGGGAATGATGCATGGGAAAAAGCACTATTTAACTTTTTTAACCGGTTTAACGAACCCGGAAAAATGTTAGTAGTAACTGCCGATTTACTTCCTAGCATGCTCAATATCTCGCTGCCTGACTTAGAGTCTCGTTTAACGTGGGGGACAACCTTTCAAATTCGTTCTATGAGTGATGACGATAAAGCACAAGCACTTGTTAAGCGCGCTCATATGCGCGGTCTTGAATTAAGTGATGAGTGTGCACGCTTTTTACTAACCCGTTTAAGCCGTGATATGCGTGCTTTATTAGATGTACTCGACAAATTAGATCATGCATCTATGGCAGCACAGCGAAAATTAACTATTCCTTTTATAAAATCAACGTTAAAGCTGTAGTAGGTCTAGAATCTAGACCCTGCTTTCAGTTATCATAAGCTATTACCAGAGCGTGTTTACCTTTCCTGATTGGAATTTGTTTAATTTAAGGATGTTTAATTGCGTTGCGTGGGCTGCGACATAGTTTTTATGTAAAACCTGAGCAATAAAAAAACACTCCCAAAAATTATTCAAACAGCACGTTTTTGGCTTTTATACAGCATTGTCACGCGATTCGTGCAGGAAACTACACCGTATGTACTTTGTCTAAAAGCCAAATACAGTGCAAAAAACAATCTTGAAAGGCCAGCACGCTCTTAAGCAATCACCTTCTGTGAAAGATCAGGTATCGAATGAACTTAGAAAATATATTAGCGCAAGCACTTGAGGCGGTAGCCAGTGCCAGTGAAATCGCGCAGTTAGAAGATATCAGGGTTAATTACCTTGGTAAAAAAGGCGAAATCACCAGCTTACTTAAAACGTTAGGTAAAATAGCACCTGAAGAACGTAAAGAAGCAGGCCAAGTTATAAACCAAGCTAAACAAGATGTACAAACTGCTATTAACGAAAAGCGTGAATTGCTTGCAAGTAAAGCACTTGAAGAAAAGCTAGATGCTGAAACTATAGATGTAACTCTACCAGGGCGTGTTATGCCTACCGGCGGTTTACACCCTGTTACGCGCACTATTGAGCGTATAGAAAGCTTTTTTGGTGAGTTAGGTTTTGAAGTTAAATCTGGTCCAGAAATCGAAGACGATTTTCATAACTTTGATGCGCTAAATATCCCTGAGCACCATCCGGCACGTGCTGATCATGATACCTTTTATTTCAATCCTAAATTAGTACTACGTACACAAACCAGTGGCGTGCAAATTCGTACTATGGAAACTGAGCAGCCACCACTGCGCATTATTTCACCTGGACGCGTATACCGTAACGATTACGACCAAACACATACACCTATGTTCCATCAGGTTGAAGGTTTAATGGTTGATACCGATGTTAGCTTTACTGAGCTAAAAGGTATTTTGCATGATTTTTTACGTAACTTTTTTGAAGAAGATATGGAAATTCGTTTCCGTCCTTCATTCTTCCCGTTTACAGAACCTTCAGCTGAAGTAGATGTTATGGGTAAAGACGGTAAGTGGTTAGAAGTACTAGGCTGCGGCATGGTACATCCAAATGTACTTAAGTCTGTGGGCATTGACCCAGAAAAATACACCGGCTTTGCTTTTGGTATGGGTGTAGAGCGTTTAACTATGTTGCGCTATGGCGTAAACGATTTGCGTGCATTTTTCGAAAATGACTTAAAATTCCTGAACCAGTTCCGTTAAGAGTGAAACAATAAAATGAAATTTAGTGAAAAGTGGTTAAGAGAGTGGGTTAATCCTGCTATTGATACGCAAGCTCTTTCGGAACAGCTTTCAATGGCTGGTCTAGAAGTTGATGGCGTTGAGCCTGCTGCTGCCAAATTTAATGGCGTAGTTGTAGGTGAAGTTGTTGAATGTGGACAACACCCTGATGCAGATAAACTGCGTGTTACCAAAATTAACGTAGGTGGCGATGAGCTACTTGATATCGTGTGTGGTGCACCAAATTGTCGTTTAGGTATTAAAGTTGCTGTTGCAACTGTGGGCGCTGTACTGCCTGGTGACTTTAAAATTAAAAAAGCCAAACTACGCGGCCAACCTTCAAACGGAATGCTATGTGCTTTTGTTGAGCTAGGTATTAGCGAAGAAGGCGACGGCATTATGGAATTGCCAAGCGATGCACCAGTAGGCACTGATTTACGTGATTACCTAGGTCTTGATGATAATATTATAGATGTTGATTTAACACCAAACCGTGGTGACTGCTTAGGTATAAAAGGTCTAGCACGCGAAGTAGGCGTTTTAAATAGTATTGACGTAAACGTATTAGATATTCCAGCTGTTACTCCAACAATTGATGACAAAGTATCAATTGAGCTAGTTAATGAAGATGCATGTCCTCGTTACCTTGGTCGTGTGATAAAGGGCATTAACCTTGATGCAGAAACACCGCTTTGGATGGTTGAAAAGCTACGTCGCAGTGGCGTACGTTCAATCGACCCAGTAGTTGATGTTACTAACTATGTATTACTTGAACTTGGTCACCCAATGCACGCGTTTGATTTAAATGCGATTGAAGGTGGTATTAAAGTACGTAGTGCAAACGCAGGTGAAGAACTTGTTTTATTAGACGGTAACACCGCTAAATTAAACGACACAACACTTGTGATAGCCGATCATAACAAAGCACTTGCAATTGCAGGTATTTTTGGTGGTGAACAATCAGGTGTTACAGATAAAACATCTGATATATTACTTGAAAGCGCATTTTTTAATCCTGTAGCAATTGCAGGGCAAGCACGTAGCTACGGTTTACACACTGATGCTTCACACCGTTATGAGCGCGGTGTTGATTTTGCTCTACAACATGATGCAATGGAACGTGCAACAGCACTTCTTCTTGAGATTGTGGGTGGTCAAGCAGGCCCTGTAGTTGAAGCTGTTGCGGCCGACAAACTACCAAAAGTGACTGAAGTACGTCTTCGTCGTGCACGTTTAGACCGTGTTATTGGTCATCATATTGAAGATGCTAAAGTAACAGATATTCTTACGCGTTTAGGTCTTGATGTTAAAGTAGAAAATGAAAGCTGGAGTGCGGACGTACCAAGCTACCGTTTTGATATTCGCATCGAAGAAGATTTAATTGAAGAAGTAGCACGTGTTTACGGTTACAACAGCATTCCTAATGTTGCACCAACTGCAAAACTTAAAATGACGACACATAACGAAGCAACGATTGCGCTTAGCAAGTTCCGTAATACGTTAGTGACTCGTGGTTACCAAGAAGCAATTACATACAGTTTTGTAGACCCTAAAGCACAAGCTATTTTACACCCAGAGTGTAAAGCAATGGTATTACCGCACCCTATTTCAATTGAAATGTCAGCGATGCGTGTAAGTTTAATGCCGGGTTTATTAGCGTCTGTAGCATATAACCAAAATCGCCAACAGCCTCGCATTCGTTTATTCGAACATGGTCTTAAATTTATAAGCGACGAAAGTGCAGAAAATGGTGTTTACCAAGTACCGGTTATTGGCGGCGTTATTACGGGTCTTGTAAATGGTGAACATTGGGTTGAAGAAAAACGTAACGTTGATTTTTACGATTTAAAAGGTGATGTTGAAGCCTTACTTGCAATTACTAATGACGTTACTCGCTTTGAAATTAAAGCCGAGCAGTCAGATGGACTTCACCCTGGTCAATCAGCTGTAATATATGTTGATGGCAAAAAGGTTGGTTTTTTTGGTGCTTTACATCCTCAAGCTCAAAAGTCGTTAGATATCAACAACGCAACTTTTGTTTTTGAAATTGAAATGTCAGCAATAGAAAAAAGAAATTTACCGCAAGCAGAAGGGGTGTCTAAATTCCCTTCAAATCGCCGCGACATCGCGATTTTAGTGGCAGACAGCGTTAAATCTGGCGACATTTTAAGCGTGATCGAAAAAGTTGGCGGAAATCAATTGGTTGACCTAAACTTATTCGATGTGTATAAGGGCAAAGGTATTGAGCCAAATTATAAGAGTTTGGCGATTGCTCTAACACTGCAAGCGGTTGATAGAACACTCGAAGAGAAAGATATCAATCTAGTAGTTGATAACGTGGTGGCCGAATTGGCCGAACAGTTTAATGCATCGTTGAGGGACTAGATATGGCGCTTACTAAAGCCGACATAGCTGAACACCTATTTGAAAAGCTCGGGATCAATAAAAAAGATGCCAAAGATTTAGTTGAAGCGTTTTTTGAAGAAATCCGCTCAGCGCTAGAAAAAGGCGAGCAGGTTAAGCTCTCTGGATTTGGTAACTTTGATCTTCGAGACAAAAAAGAAAGACCAGGCCGCAACCCGAAAACAGGCGAAGATATTCCTATTTCGGCACGTCGCGTGGTGACTTTTCGACCAGGTCAAAAGCTTAAAACCCGCGTAGAAGTGGGCACAAGCAAAGCAAAATAAAAAAAAGGCAGCGTAAGCTGCCTTTTTATTTGCCTGAATAACCTAGTTATTAAACTATACCAACCTGCATAAATATTTGATCAATTTAATGAATTAAATTGCACTATAACGTCGTTAAAAATGTTTTATTTAGAACAACTAGATACAAAAATTTTTGCCTAGTTCTAGCGTAATTTCCTTAACGTTCAATAGACCCCATATATAAGCAGATTGGTATTAGGTTATTTTTGCGATTATAAATTAAAACTCTCGAGGAGATACAAAATCACCTGCCATTATTTGCTGAAATGTTTGCTCTGCAAGTACATCTAGGCTGTCTAAGCTTTTACCATTCGTTATTAATTGCTGCTCAATTTCAAACACGTCAATATTTTCAATCCCCGACATTTGCGCTACTTTAGAAAATATATATGCATGCTTAAATTTATCATGTTTATAAAAAAGACTAATAAGTGATGTATACACTTCAGGATTCGGTACGTTGTCTTTTTTATTGAGCTCTAAAGTTTTATAAAGCAAATCAATGGTTTTTTCATCGTCGAACTTAATATAGTACGATGCTAAAAAAAATTGCATTTCGGCACTTTGCGTTACACTTTTGTCATTTTCTATCGCCAATAATTTAGTCAGTGCGTTTTGGTTATTATTTCGTGACCATTGGTAGTAGAGCAAACCTGGATGGTTCGTATTATGGGTATCTTGGTATAACCGAGTCATTTCTTTAATGCTCGTTAATTGACCGTCAATACGTGACGTTTTTTTAGCTTTTAACTTAATATGTTCAATTTTGGCAGCCACAGTTATACATTGGTTATAGGATTCAAAGTCTTTGAGTAATTGGTATTTATTTTCATCAGTAGGGTCTTTGTATTCTATGTAACGTTTGATAATTACATCAGAACGCTCATCCTTGCAGTGGCTGTCTTTGTTTAAGTCGCTACAAAAGCCAGGTGTTTCTTTGCACACTTGTGCGAGTGTCAAGGGCTCTTCACACCCTGTCAACGTTAGCAAACCCAATAGTACACTTGCTTTTTTAAGCATCCCTTAACCCCAAATGAATATCTACCTTGTTATTCTAACGCAATCATTTAATGCCTAACAGTAGAGAATAACTTCAGATTAAATTAGAATAGCCCAGCCTGAAGTGCATTACTCTCAAAATATAGTGCATTTTTAAAGGCTATCCGTTCAAAATGATAAACTTAGGTAAATAAAATGACCTCATCTCACGAGTTAGAATACACAAATAGTTGGCAAGAGCGCCAAGATTACGCAGAAAGCATGCAACCAATCATTGGTAAACTTTACCGTAATCGTGGTATCGAAATCGCTGTATATGGCCGTCCTCTCGTAAATGCCAGTACTATCGATATTATCAAATCTCACAAAACCGTTGCTCAGTTTGAAGGCACTAAATTACGTTTGCGTGAAAGCTTCCCATTTTTAGAAGCTATCAGCAAAATGGAATTAAACTCTGCACGTATTGATATTGGTAAGCTTGCATATAGTTATTTGTTCACTGAAGCTGCAAAAGGCCGCTCAGTAGAAGAATTTGTAAAAGATGAACTTGCAGAAATAGCTGACTTACCAGCGAAAGAACCACGCGATGTTGTATTGTATGGTTTTGGTCGTATTGGTCGTTTACTAGCGCGTTTATTAATTGAAAAATCAGGTCCATATTCAGATTTACGTTTGCGCGCTATTGTTGTGCGTGGCGGTAAAGAGGGTGATCTTGAAAAGCGTGCAAGCTTACTGCGTCGTGATTCAATTCACGGTCCATTCAATGGCTCAATCACTATTGATAAAGAACGTAACGCAATTAAAGCCAACGGTAGCTACATTCAGGTTATTTACGCTAACTCTCCTAGCGAAATTGATTACACTCAATACGGTATCGACAATGCATTAATTGTTGATAACACCGGTATTTGGAAAGACGAAGCGGGCCTTGGCCAGCATCTAGAGTGTAAGGGCGCTGCAAAAGTATTATTAACAGCGCCTGCAAAAGGTAATATCAAAAACATCGTATATGGTGTTAATAACAAAGATATTTTACCTGAAGATAAAATTGTTTGTGCAGCAAGCTGTACAACCAATGCAATTACACCAACGCTTAAAGCACTAAACGATAAGTTTGGTATTAATAATGGCCATGTTGAAACTGTACACTCGTACACGAACGATCAAAACCTTATTGATAACTACCACAAAGCAGAGCGCCGTGGCCGTGCCGCAGCACTTAACATGGTAATTACTGAGACAGGGGCTGCAAAAGCGGTTTCAAAAGCATTACCAGAGCTTGAAGGCAAATTAACAGGTAACGCAATCCGCGTACCTACACCTAATGTGTCGCTAGCTATTTTGAACCTTAACTTAGCAACAAGCACATCAGTTGAAGAGCTAAACGCATTTTTACGCGATACTGCACTTCATTCAGACTTACGTGACCAAATTGATTACACAGCATCAACGGAAATTGTTTCTACCGATTTAGTAGGTAGCCGTTACGCAGGCGTTGTTGATTCACAAGCAACGATTGTTGAAGATAACCGTATTGTTTTATATGTATGGTACGACAATGAGTTTGGTTACAGCTGCCAAGTAGTTCGTTGTATGCGCGATATGGCCGAAGTGTCATTCCCAAGCTTACCTCGCTAATTTATTTGCAGTGACTTAAAAGCCAGCATGTTGCTGGCTTTTTTGGTCGTGTATTATTTTTAAAGCGTATGCCTTGTGATAGGCTTTAATTAAGAAAATGCACATTCGTTTTACTATTTACAAAATAATGTCAGTTCTGTGAATTAATAAGCAGATAAACTTATTCAACCTAAAGGTTTTTTCATGAAAATCAGCAGCAATTTCGACAGTGGTAATATCAAAGTTATTGAAGCCACCGATCCTTTAAATATTCAATTAGAAATTAATAAAGATCACCAGTCTGAATTTTATCAGTGGTTTCACTTTCGTCTTGAAACAACGCCTTACCAATTGCATAAGTTAAATATTAATGAGCTTGATAAATCAGCTTACCCAGATGGTTGGGAAGGGTATCAAGCCGTTGCATCATATGACCGCCAAACATGGTTTCGTGTACCATCAAGCTATGAAAATGGCACATTAAGCTTTGAAATTGAACCAGAGTGCGGCAGCGTGTATTTTGCTTACTTTGCGCCATATAGTTACGACCGTCATTTAGATTTATTATCTTGGGCACAAAGCCAAGGCGCTTGCCAACTAATAACGCTCGGTGAAACACTCGATGGCCGCGATATGAGTGTGCTTAAAATTGGTGAGCCAAGTGAAGATAAGAAAAACATCTGGATCACAGCACGTCAACATCCAGGTGAAACAATGGCGCAGTGGTATGTAGAAGGGCTATTGCACAAATTACTTGATGACGAAGACCCACATGCAGCTGCATTATTGTCAAAAGCAGTATTTTACGTTGTACCAAATATGAACCCTGACGGCAGCGCACGCGGACATCTGCGTACTAACGCTAAAGGCGTTAACTTAAATCGTGAATGGCAAACACCAAGCATGGAAAATAGCCCTGAAGTTTACTTAGTGCTTAATAAAATGCGTGAAGCTGGCCTAGATATGCACCTTGATATACACGGTGATGAAGCTATCCCGTATAACTTTGTTGCAGGTAGTGAAGGTATTCCAAGTTACGATGCTCGTCTTAAAGGCCTAGAAGATAGCTTTAAAGCAGCGCTTTTAACTATTACTCCAGAGTTTCAAGATGAACATGGCTATCCAAAAGATGAGCCAGGCCAAGCTAACCTTACAGTAGGCTCATCAGCTACAGCTGAAGAATTTAAAGCATTAACGTACACAATTGAAATGCCATTTAAAGATAACAACGATTTACCAGATCCTGATTACGGCTGGTCAGATCGTCGTTCATATCAGTTTGGTCAAGATACATTAGCGGCTATTGTTAATGTTGTTGATAATCTAAGATAAAACGTTTATTTGAAGGGTATCAATAGTTTTGATGCCCTTTTTACTTTTAGTAAAACCCCTTTTACAAAAAATAATAATCATATAGCAACTTCATTTCAAAATGTTTTTAACGTTTCTTCGCGGCGTATCATCACCGTATCGGTACAAATCAATCTACTTTCATTTAAATACAACTGATGTGGTGCCTTACAATAGCTCCTTAATTAGATATTTTGAAAATTAAGTGTTAACAAGGTTGGGGTACTTAAGTTAAGATTAATTAAATAATGAGTCGGGACGGGAAAGGTGAAACCTTATTTCGTGAAACTTATGTTGCGTAGTAGCTAAAGCTGAGTCTCGTAATTAAAAATAATAAATATAACTATAGAGGATATCCATGGAAGCTTTTGTAAGCGCTGTTAATGATGTTGTTTGGAGTAATGCACTCATCTATTTATGCCTAGGCGCAGGCTTGTTTTATTCAGTGTTAACTCGATTTGCTCAAGTTAGACATTTTAAAGAAATGTGTAAGCTATTATTTAGTCCTAACACGTCTGATAAAGGTATCTCATCTTTTCAAGCCCTTGCAGTATCGTTATCTGGACGAGTAGGTGTTGGTAATATCGCAGGTGTTGCAGCAGCTATCGGTTTTGGTGGGCCAGGTGCTATTTTTTGGATGTGGGTTGTTGCTTTTCTAGGAGCAAGTACCGCATACGCAGAATCTACTTTAGGCCAAATTTATAAAACAGAAGAAAACGGGCAATATCGTGGTGGCCCAGCATATTATTTTGACCGTTGTTTAGGGCAAAAATGGCTAGCTGTGTTATTTGCTGTTTCGGCAATTATTGCCTGTGGTGTTTTTCTGCCCGGCGTACAAGCAAATGCGGTAGGTAATGCGTTTACCCAAGTATTTGGCGATGGAAATATGGTCACTACTAGCTTTGGTGACGTAGGCAGCTTTAAGTTAGTCGCATTGGCAATTATCCTTATTGTTTTAGCATTTATTATTTTTGGCGGTATAAAACGTATTGCTAACTTTACGCAAATTGTGGTGCCATTTATGGCGCTTGGTTACATAGTATTGGCACTAATCGTTGTGTTTTTAAACTTAGATAAAGTGGGCGATATATTTTATTTAATTATTAGTGATGCATTTACCGCGCAGGCCGGTTTTGGTGCTGCTATTGGTTGGGGCGTCAAACGTGGTATATATTCTAATGAAGCAGGCCAAGGTACTGGGCCCCATGCAGCAGCTGCTGCAGAAGTAGACCATCCTGCTCAACAGGGGTTAGTACAAGCTTTCTCTGTTTATGTTGATACCATCTTTGTGTGTACAGCAACAGCGTTGATGATTTTAATAACGCAGCAATACAATGTTGTGGGTGAGTTACCAGCAGGACAGTTTATTGTACAAAATGTTGATGCAGCCACTGAAGTAGGCTCAGCAGCCTTTACTCAAATGGCTTTATTTAGTGTATTTGGCAGTTTTGGACAAGCATTTGTGGGTATTGCATTGTTCTTCTTTGCCTTTACTACAATACTTGCTTATTACTTTATTGCAGAAACTAATATTGCATACTTAAATCGTTATTTTAAAGGCAGTATCCCGCTTGTTATCGTGAAATTTGTGATTATGTTTATGGTGGCATACGGCATGGTTAACAATTCAGGTTATATTTGGACTATTGGTGATATTGGCGTTGGCTTAATGGCTTGGATTAACATATTAGGTATTTTAGCTATTTTCTTCGTAGCTAAGCCTGCTTTATTATGTTTAAGTGATTATGAAGAACAGAAGAAAAAGGGCGGAAAAATCACATTTGACCCAGTTAAATTAGGTATTAAAAATGCCACTTTCTGGGAAAAACGCCTAGCAAAACAGTCAAAAGACGCTGAGTAATTAAACTTAGTGAGTAACTTGGATGTTTATCGTTTCTAAATCACTTATTGGTTTAAATTCAAAAAAGACAACGAGAAATAAAACAAGTACAATAAAGGCGCCGAAAGGCGCTTTTTTTATGCGTAGTATGGAGAGAAGTATGGCGATTATTCGTTGCCCAAAATGTGCAAAATCAATTTCAGATAAACATAAACAATGTCCGCATTGCGAAAGTAACATTGCAGAGCTAAACGACGAGCAAGTTTTACAGCTTCAACGCGAACAGCGAATTAAAAAAAAGCAGATGTTTCTAAATCACTCCTTTTTGGCGCTTATCTTATTTTTAGGTGGTTTTTTCTGTTTGTACTTTTTACAACCGCAAGAAGAAACGCTTCAGTGGTATGCTTATACTGCCGCAATTGGCGTAGGTTGTATTTGGTATATTATAAACCGTATTATTTTAGTGACTCTAAAAAAGAAAAAATGACATGAATATCGACAATCTTGTACAAAATATTACTCCCGAATTATTCGAACGCTTGCAATACGGTGCTTCTACTGGCAAATGGCCAGATGGCACCGTTTTATCAGATGAGCAAAAGCAACAAACAGTGCAGTTGGTTATGTTGTATCAAGCAAAAGTGGCTCAATCAAACGAGCAATTTACGATTGGTGCTAATGGTGAAATGATCCAAAAGACAAAAGCTCAACTACAAAAAGAATTCAAATCAGACAACGAAATAGCTAGGTTTAGTGAACATGATCTTTAAGCACCTTTTTACACCGAAGTGGAAACACCCTAAGCAACAAGTACGTCTTGATGCTATCGAAAAATTAGACATTGAACGTGATGCAACCATATTAAACACGTTAGCACTTGAAGATAGCTCAGCTGAAATACGCCGCAAAGCACTACAAAAAGTAAACGATTTACCACTTTGGTGGAAAGCGTATAAACAAGATCAGGCATTAAAAGATATAGCAGAGCTGCAGATATCAAATGCTGTTTTAAATAGCGAAAGTGCACTAACACCGCAAATTAAAAATGAATACATTGAGCGCTTTGCGCCAGTAAAAACACTTGAAAAGTTAGCGTTTGCAGAAAAAGAGCTGCAAGTACGCGTTAAATTATTAAAACGTTTAGCAAATCCAAAACTAGTAGAAAAAGCATTTAAAGAAGGTAGCGAAGAGCTACAAACTCAATTAGTTGAACTTGTTATTACCCATCAATTAATTAAGCCATTAGTAAAGCATGCAAAGGATGGTGCAAAAGCAGCACTTGAAACGCATATTGAAAATGAGCGTTTAGCAATAGAAATGCCACTGCAGGTTGAAAGTGCAACACGTGTTATTTTAGCTAAGTTAAATGCTTTACGTGAAAAAACAGATTTTGGTGTTGTAAATCCACAAGCCGGCGAATTAATGGCCCAGTGGCAAGCACTTGAGCTCAAATGGCTAAGTGATGAGCGTATTAAGCTTCTTGACGAAAAATATATTTCGATTACCACTAAGTTAGATGCACACATTGAACAGCTAAAAGCGATACACGACAAAGAGCAGCAAAAATTAGCGCTACAACAGCGCCAATTGCTAGCGCTTGCAACTGTTGAAGCGTTAAGTGAAGAAATAGAAAACGCCTTACAGCTAGGCCTTGAAACACCAGAGCAAATTCAACAAGATTGGCTTGATGCAAAAGTAGCGCAAGCTAAGCAAGCTATTAGCGAAACAGAACTTGCTAATAATACGCAATCTAAACTGGCTGTAAGCAAGTTAGAAAAGCTATTTACTCAAGTTGCTAAATTACCTGAGCTAACAACGGCTATTAAAGAGTACAAACTCGCTTTTGCAGCATTATGCGAAATTAAGCCAGCAGAAGATTTAGCGCAATACGATGCAACTCTAACTGAATTTAATAATGGTTTTAAAGCAGCGCGTAGTCATTTAAATATTTTAGATGGTGCACTGCAAAGTACCTTTAAAACACAGTTAAATACGCATAAAAAGCAATTTTTAGCACCAATGAGTGAGCTAGTTAAGCCACTTGAAAAAAACCAAAGCCAAGCAAAACGCAAAGCTCGTGATGTTAAACGCCTAATTGAAGAAGGTCGTTTTAATGTTGCCTTTGGCGTGTTTAAAGGGTTTGAAGAGTTATTTAATACACTCACTGAGCAATATCAACAGCCGCTTGTAAATATAAAAGCGGAACTTGAAGCGCAACTTGCAGATGCTAAAGATTGGCAAAAATACGCTGCAGCACCAAAGCGTGAAGCTTTATTAGAAGAAGTAAGTGTATTAGTAAGTGAAGAGTGTACTGACCCACAACAACGTGCAGAGCAAGTAAAAGTGCTACGCAAACGTTGGAATGAGTTAGGTCGCTTAGATACAGATGAAGAAAAGCAACAAGGCGTACAGTTTGATGAAAAAATCGAGCTGTTATTTGCACCTTGTCGTAGTTACTTTGCAGAGCAAGAAGTACAACGCGAGGCCTCAAAAGCACAACGCGAAAGTATTATTAGCGACATGCACGCGCTTCATTTACAGCCTACGGCTGAGGATGACTTTGATTGGAAGCAATATGAAAGCCAATACAATCGTTTAAACAAAGCGTGGCGCAGTGTAGGTAAAGTTGATCCTAAAACATACCGTACACTAAACGATCGTTACAAAAGCGAGCAACAACAAGTACTGGCTTTATTAAACGCATTTCATAAAAGTAATTCTGCACTTAAAAATGAGCTAGTAGAAAAAGCGCAGCAATTATCACAAAGCGATGATTTAGCCGCTGCGTGCCAAGAGTTGAAGCAAATGCAGCAGCAATGGCAAACAATTGGTTTTGCAGGTTTAAAAGCTGAAAATGCGTTATGGCAAAAATTTCGTCAATTTAACGATGAAACATTTACTAAACGTAGTAGCGAGTTTGAGCAGCAAAAACTTGACCAAAACGAGTCAGATAAACAAGCAGTTGCAGAACTTACTGAGCTTGAAGCAGCACTTAGCGATGTAAATCAAAGAGCACAGTTGCACGACCTAGAAACAAAAGTGAAAGGGTACTCGCAATTTAGATCGTTAGCGCCAAAAGTAACTAAGCTACTAGCAGCTATTGACGATAAACTTGCATTGCTTACAAGCAAATCAGAGCAAGCTAATCTAGATGCGTTAATTACTGCACTCGAGAACAATGAAGCGTTACCAAGTCAGTATCAAGCACCGCTTAAAACAGCATTAAATACAGATCAACTTATTACGCGCATGGAAATATTAGCGAACGTAAGTTCAACTGATAAGTCACTTAGAATGGCAGAACAAGTAGCCATGTTAGATGACAAACATCGTGGCGAACATGCTGATTTAAACTATTATTTAAAACAGTTATTAGCGCTCAGTGACGGTTCAGTTGAACCTGACACACTAACGCGACTTAAAGCGACACTTGCAGCTTAATACACTAGGGCGTGTTGACCTTTCGTGGTTGAATTTGCAGCAGACTGTTTGGTATTTAGGCAAGGCAGAGTCTATGTAGTGTGGTTATTCCCCATAAATAGGCGATAACGCAGCATAAATGCCAAACATGCGCTGCCCTTTGGGTTCTTTCTAGGGACGATTAACTCTTTGTTGCTCGGTTTTGACTTAGCCCGCTAGGTTACAAACCTCACGCCGCGATTAAATCGACCCTAGATTGAACAAATTTCAATCCACAAAGGTCAACACGCCCTAGAACCAGCGTAATATATGCTGGTTACTATTTTAATAAGCCGCTTTAATAGCGGCTTTTTTATGTACCACTAATTTATAAACAAAAGGGTTCTCATGAGAATTTTAGTTATTATTGCAGCGTTATTTTTAACTGCCTGTAATACCACGCAAGGCATATCAGTATATTCATTTACTAACTCTGAGGTTGAGTCTGTACTGGGTAAGCAATTACCAAAGTTAAGTGAAAAAGTAAGCTTAATGGGTTTACCGGTTCAGTTTGATGTAAACGACTTAAGTGTTAATATTGGACCTGATAACCGCGATGTTGTTGTGCTTGGTGCCGATTCAAGCGCTGAAATTAATGCATTTGCACTTAAATACCCTGTGCGTTTAAAGCTGCAAATTGAAGGTAGCCCATTTTACGACAGTGAGAAAAAAGCAGTGTTTTTACGTAATATTAAATTACTTGATTCGAGTGTAGATGCCGGTGGTTTTAAAGGTAATTTAGGTGCGCTTGATAGCCAAGCAATGGATGTTATTAATGCTTTTTTAGCGGTTAACCCTGTTTATACCCTAAACATGGACGACCCTAAAATGATGCTACTCAGTAAACTTCCACTTGATATGAAAGTGGTTGAAGGTGCAATTAAGCTAGTACCTCGTCTATAAGTAGATCTACCTACTTACAATATACGTATTAATTAGCCTGACTTTCAGGCTAATTAGGTTTTAATATTATGGCGGCTCCTCGTACTGTTCCCACTTCTCGGCTTTCTCGCTTTGCAAAATTAGGCTCACTTGCCACAGGTGTTGCTACCAATATGTTAGTTGATGGCGCTAAGAGCGCGCTAACCGGTAAAGGTTGGGATAATAAAAGCTTGCTACTACAACCTAAAAATATTGAAAAGCTAGCCACACAGCTATCTCATTTACGTGGCGCTGCAATGAAGCTTGGGCAATTACTCTCAATGGATGCCGGTGACTTACTTAGTCCTGAATTGGCTCAGTTACTTGCTTTACTGCGCTCGGACGCGAATCCAATGCCTCATAAGCAACTTGTTGAAGTGTTAAAAGAGCAATGGGGGGATGAGTGGCTAGCGCGTTTTTCTCATATTGAGTTAAGGCCTTTTGCAGCGGCTTCTATAGGGCAAGTTCATTTAGCTTATAGAGAAAATGGCGATCAGCTTGCTGTTAAAATTCAATATCCTGGTATTGCAAAAAGTGTAGTAAGTGATGTCGATAACGTTATTTCTTTATTAACGATTTCTCGATTATTGCCAAAAGATCTCAATATTAAACCACTTATTAGTGAGGCTAAAGCGCAGTTATTAGCTGAGGCTGATTATAAGCGGGAGGCTCAGTACTTAATACGTTATAAAAATGCACTAGCAAGTAATCCCCACTTTAAAGTGCCTAACGTATATCCAGAGCACAGCACACAACAAGTACTTACTATGGAATATATAAAAGCAGAGCCCATTGAGAGCATTACAGAGCTACCTGATAGTCAAAAAAGCTTTGTTGCAGAGCAGCTCATTGATTTGTTTTTTAAAGAAATGTTTGAATTTAAATTAATTCAAACCGACCCTAATTTTGCCAATTTTCATTATCAGCTTGATACACAAAAAATTGTTTTATTTGATTTTGGTGCAACGCGAGAAATATCAACCGAGCTTAGCCGCGCTTATTTAGCTTTATTTAAAGCGGGTAGTGAAAACAACAGAGAAGGTGTACTTAGAGCGGCTTCACACATTGGTTATTTTAAAAATGACTTAGTTGATGAGTATAAAAACAACGTCATTGATTTATTCTTAATGGCGTGCGAGCCACTGAGAGCAGAAGGGGAATTTGATTTTAAAAATAGCGAACTCGCGCTCAAAATTAAAAATGCAGGGCTTGCTCTTAGTGGGCAATCTCAGCAATGGCATACACCGCCCGTTGATGCGCTATTTATTCACCGAAAACTTGCAGGACTTTACTTAATAGCCGCAAGGCTAGGTGCAAAAATAGATGTAAAAACGCTATTTCAGCACTATTTATAGCGTTTTAATTTACACGTAAGTGCATTTTAAGTAATGAGTGCACTTAATGTATAAAATTGCCATAATGCTCGCGATATTTCGCGAGGTACATTTATGATAAAACAATTTTTAAACGATCCTAAATTATTGCTAAACGCAGTAGGTGAGGGCATATACGGTTTTGACCTGTCGGGTAATGCGGTGTTTGTTAATCCTGCCGCTGAACGCATGACAGGCTGGCGAGCAGACGAGTTATTAGGTAAAAAAATACACCAATATCATCACCATACTCATGCTGATGGCACGCCCTATCCCGCTGATGAATGCCAAATATATTGCACCATGTTTGACGGAAAACGTCGTGAAGTTAAAAATGAAGTTTTTTGGCGTAAAGACGGTAGCTCATTTGCAGTGGAATACACCTCAACACCTGTTTATAAAAATGATGAGTTAATTGGTGCTGTAGCGGTATTTCGCGATATATCACTGCAACAACAAACACAAAATGCTTTGCAAGAGGCACTTGAGCAAGTAAAGCATTTAAGTGAGCAGCTAAAAGATGAAAACAACTACTTAATTGCAGAACTTAACGAAGATTGGCAAGACTCAGGGCTAGTTGGACAAAGTCATATATTTCAAACCATGTTAGATCAAATAAAACTGGTGAGTGAAACCGACAGCACAGTGCTTATACTTGGCGAAAATGGCACGGGTAAAGAATTAGTAGCCCGTAATTTGTATCGACTAAGCAAGCGTAGCGAACAAGCCTTTATAAAAGTAAATTGCGCCGCATTTACCCCAAGTTTGCTAGAATCGGAACTTTTTGGACATGAAAAAGGCGCGTTTACAGGTGCAAATGAACGCCGTAAAGGGCGTTTTGAACTTGCTGATAAAGGCACCTTGTTTTTAGATGAAATAGCAGAGCTTCCACTTGAGGCGCAAAGTAAACTACTTAGAGTCCTGCAAGAACAAGAGTTTGAACGTGTAGGTGGCAGCAATACGCTAAAAGTAAATATTAGAGTGATTGCAGCGACTAACCGCGACCTGTGGGAAATGGTACAAAAAGGCACGTTTAGAATTGATTTGTATTATCGGCTTAATGTATTTCCTATAAAAGTACCCGCCCTTAAAGATCGAAAAGAGGATATTCCTTATTTATGCGCTAATTTAATTGCACAGATAAATAAACGACTGGGTAAACACTTAAAAGGGCTAAGTAAAAAAGCAATTACACAGCTGCAAGCCTACAATTGGCCAGGCAATATTAGAGAGCTGCAAAATGTACTTGAACGCGAAGCTATTTTATCTAATCAGGCTGTACTTCAGCTAAGTCAGCCTTTGCAAGCGGGTGGTGAAGTAGTTATTAACCCTTCACTTACGCTTGATGAGGCCCAAAAGCAGCATATAACCTCTGTTCTCGCGTTATCGCACTGGCAAATATCAGGTGATAAAGGGGCAGCAGTTAAATTGGGCTTACCTGAGAGTACACTACGCTCAAAAATGCGAAAGTTAGGGATTGCTAAAAATTCGTGATATATCGCGCAGCGCGTTTAATATCGCGAATTTTATTTTACTTTGTTTAAATAAACTGTTTAATATCAATGATGTAAATAAAGTTTCAGCTTGGTCTGAAAGTTGCAAATACTTGCATAATACCCGTCATTATGAAGCAAGTACTATGAAGTTTGATATTAAAGAAGAAGACATGATCATTAAGCCCTATAACACCGAAGGGCCAATTTATATCCGCGAGCAAAAAGGATTTTTTCAGCGCATACGCCGTAATTTAGGTTGGCTGTTAATGCTAACTTTTATTGCAATACCGTGGATCCAATATAACGGACAACAAGCTGTGCTGCTTGATGTGGCAACGCAAACTTTTACTATTTTTGGTCTAACACTCCTTCCTCAAGATTTTATGATTTTAGCCCTGCTATTTATGGTGGGGGCTTTTGCATTATTTTTTGTAACTAACTGGCTTGGTCGGGTTTGGTGTGGTTATACGTGCCCGCAAACTATATGGATGCTCATGTTTTCGTGGGTAGAGCAACGCATAGAAGGCACTCGAAATCAGCGAATTAAATTAGATAAATCACAGTGGACGCTAAGCACTTGGCGTAAAAAAATAACTAAGCACAGTGCATGGATTGTTATTTCAGTTTTAACCGCCACCTCGTTTATGGCATATTTTATTCCGGCAAAAAGTTTGTATATGGAAATGCTTACGTTTGAGTGGTCAGGTATAACGAGCTTTTGGGTGTTTTTATTCGCTTTTTGTACTTATGGAAATGCAGGGTTTTTACGCGAAAAAATGTGCACTATTGCTTGCCCGTATTCTCGTTTTCAGGCTGTTATGTTTGATAAAGATACGTTGCTTGTTACATATGATAACGAGCGAGGTGAAAGCCGAGGACCACGTAAACGCAAAGCTGATCCAAAAGAGCTTAACTTAGGTGACTGTGTAGACTGTAACTTATGTGTAGAGGTATGCCCTGCAGGAATAGACATTCGAAATGGGTTGCAATATGAATGTATAAACTGTGGCTTATGTATTGATGCCTGCGACGATACCATGGAAAAATTTGGTTACGAAAAAGGCTTAATTAAATACGCTAGCGAAAAACAAATGGAAGGTAAAAAAACCAATCCATTTAGGTTAAAGCTAGTAGGGTACGGCGCATTAACGGCTTTGTTAATCATTTCGATGTTTGCATGGATGCTGCAACGTACACCAATAGAAGCCTCAGTACTACGCGATAGGAATGCGCTTTATAGAGTTAACTACGAGGGCCTTGTAGAAAACCCTTATACACTTACTATTATTAATAAAACGCAGCAAGCACTGCATTACAGTATTGCCATAGAGGGTTTACCAGGAGCAACGCTCTCAAGTCCGAGATCTACGCTTGTACAACCGGGTGCGTTGAAAAGAGTCCCCGTTACTGTAACAGCCGATGGTTACAATATTGAGCGTAAAGTGAGTAAGTTACAATTTATTGTAACAGCGCAAGAAAACGGCAGCATTACGATAACCAAAGATAGTCAGTTTTACAAAAACTAAGATTGATAAAGCAAGGTCAATTATTTTATATCAGTTGGCCTTGCTTACTTTTTAAGTTGTGAGAAACAAACTGTTTAGCGCTATCTAAATCGGTAAATATGCACTCACTAAAATTAACATTTCTTTTGGCGCATTTTAAAATGCGCTTCATTTGATTTATAGCGATAGCTGATGTGAGTACAAACGCGCTACTTAGGCAGTTGTTTGCTTTCATTAAATGGCTAATATTTATCATTTCTTTTTCTGCCTCAGGCGTTGCAGCCAAAACATCAAAAGAATCACTAATATAGGCCCAAGGCTGATTTTTGAGTGACTTTATTTTTTCGCATAGTTCAATTTTAAACGCACGAAGAAGCCCTGAGGTGATGTATCCCGAAAAGTGAGCGATAACAACGTTATTTTCAGTATAGAGGCTTACCTGTCCATATTTGTTTTTAAACCCCAATGTATACTCCTTGAATTTGAGGGAAGGCTAACCTTATACCTTTAAATCCAATAAAACCAGTTCTTTTGGGTTGTTTTTTGTTATCAGATTGTTTCTTTTTTTTGGCGGTACTTAATTTAATGAGTACCCGCTCTTGAACAGTGGTTAATCTTTTGTAGAGGTTGTAATGTAATTTAGCGCGCTCGTTATAACGGCTACTTGTGCCAAAATACATTCTTCATCGGTGGCTGTTGGGCTATCTGGGTACACTTCTGTAGTAGTTACATAGGGTGCATCAGTAAAGCCCATACATAAACCTAAATCGCGTGCTGCATAGTTAATCACGCCAAATTGCTCTTGAGGTACGCCTATTAGCTGGTTATTTTCATCGCTCGGTGCAATATGAGTTACCTTTGCAACGCTTTCTATAATGACTTTTTGAAACTCCGGCTCAGGCTTTTTGGTATCTGCAACTAAATAAAACCCGTCAGGTATGTTCCAGTTAGTATTTGTAGTGCCTTCACGCGCAGCGAGTGCGGGTCTAAATTCACTGTTATCGCTATCTGTTGTTTCGTGTAAATCAATATGAGCGATTAAGTCAGTACCTAATGATTTTACAAACGCCATAATAGCGGCTGATTCTTGAGCTGGGCTGCCCTCGTAAAATGAGCGATTAGGATCAATAGCGTCTGGGTTCCAGCGGTTTATAGTCTCATATCCCCAAGGGCTAATGCAGGGGGCAACAATAATATTAAACTGTTCGCAATATTGCATAGCCGATGTTTTAGCAAACCTAAGTGCGCCATGTACGCCACTGGTTTCGTAGCCATGTACACCACCGGTGATTAAAACAGTTGGTTTATTAGCATTAAAGTTAGGCGTTTTTAATATATATAATGGGTAAGTGCCAGCGGTGTAATTAAGCTCGCCGTATTGCTCTATATCTAAGGTGCTCTTAAGGTCATTAATTAGCGTTACGACTTCGTTTTGGTAACTGCGTTTAATGTTTTGGCGTGTTAACCACTGGGCTTTATCGTTGTCATTCCATTTTTTGCCAGGTGTGCCAATAGGGTATGTGCTGTTAGTCATAATAAACCTTTATATCAATTGTTATTAGCTTTCCTATAAATAAGGAGGGCAATTACAATTGGTAGAGTTACTTAATAAAGGCGTAGCTTAACGCTGAGTAAATTAGCGTGCAAATTAAAACGTTAAAGTCATATTTTTTATAGCGCGCGATTGCTGGGATTTAATATAGCTTTGGTTTGCGTATTCACCCGAAATACTACCGAATCGATCGCGTTTCACACTAATTGTTAAATCACACGTTTTACCTTGATCTACTTGCGAGCTGCTAAACATATCTAAACTTTGCAGATTTATTTCAAGGCGCGAAGTGTTAAGCGCAAAAAGCGTTGATTGTAAAAGTGTTTCATTATTATTGTTAGTGCAGCTACTGCTAAGTTCTACTTGGCTAGTACTATTAGGATCAGTGCCATCTAGCTGAACTGTAAGGGGACTATTAATATCAAAATTTTGATTGTTACTCGGGGTTAAAATAATAAAATTTAAAGGCAACTCCACGCTCGAATTAGCATTTATGCCATCATCCCGTTTAAATTTTATATCAAACTGTTGGTTATCGTCAGTGGCATTTATATACGCTTGGTAATCAACGTCTAAAAAGTCGGTATCTTTTGTAAGTACAATAGCAGTGCTATTAACAACAGCTTGTAATGAGTCGCTATCGCTTAAAACAATGTTAGAGCCATTAGCATCGCCTGCATTTAGTTCTGCGTTAACACGCGTGCGGTTACCGTCAGAAACTAGTTCAAAACCTGCCCAAATACCTTGTGTTTTTACTAAATCCGACTCTGTTTCTGACGTGCAAGCGCATAATGCTAAAATTAAAGCCGTTGTGGTAATGCATTTTTTAAGCATGTTAGCTCCTTTAAACCACTTAATTAGGCTGTAAATAATTGTTTAATTGGGGATATACCTAACAATTATATGAAGTGTAAGTTTGTATATGTGCATTGTTACACAACAAGCTATCTATAAATGTTTAAATTTGTTAATGGTTGTAAATAAAGTATTAACCACCAGGTTTAAAAACTAACTTACCAATGAAATTGTTTACTAAGTAAGCATCGATTTAGCGCTAAATGTATTACAAAAGAGTATGTTACAATTAAGGTAAAGCATATCTTCATATTGAGTATTATGGCGCAGTATATTGCTACTCCAAGTTGGCTAGGCCGTTTTTTTACCCGTATTAAACACGTAGCTATTGAACAAGAGCGCCTTGTTGTGCATTTTAGAGGTGCTCCCGCACGGACATTTTTAATTAAAGACTTTTATAATTACTCAATATTTAAAAACCGTTTATTTAGCGCCAAAATTAATTTGTGCGACAGTAGTAATACATCAATTAGCTTTTTAAACAAATCACAAGCGAACGCTTTAAATACGGCCCTTAACACGCGGTTTTCAGCCCTGCTTGAGCAAAAGGTAAATAACGCAAAGATTTCGCTCAAGCGCTATGCTTTAGATGAGTTTTTACGTGATAGTTCCATAAAAACACTTAATAATGATGTATTTTTGCTTACCAAGCAGTACGCTAAAAGTACAAGTGTGTGGCAACAACACTTATCGCCAAGTAGTATTAAATTTTTAAATATATTGAGCACTACGCCCAATACTCACGATGCAATTGCACAGTTGCGCCATAAATATGAAAAAAAACAACTAACTCTTAAAAATGACTTTTTTAATCAAGTAGAGTCAAATCCATTAACAACAGAGCAGCGCTTAGCGGTAATACGCGATAACGATAAAAATTTAGTATTAGCGGCAGCAGGCACAGGTAAAACATCTGTGATGGTAGCAAAGTCTTTAGATTTAATAGCATGCAATATTGCCAAGCCTGAGCAAATTTTGGTGCTGGCCTATAATAAAACAGCAGCAAATGAGCTTAAAGAGCGCTTTATTAAACGCGCCACGCATGCAAAATTGCATACCAAAGCACCCACTATTTTAACATTTCATGCGCTTGGGCTTAAATTACTACAAAGTGCTAAAAAGCCAATCGAGTTGTCAAAATTTGCAACTGACCCAGTTCAATTAAATAGTTGGTTAACTGGGTGGGTAAGTAAAAAAATACAAACCGAGCCACAGTTCTTAAAAGCGTTTGTAGATTTACTCCATGAGCCGATTGATATATTTAGCTTTAAAGATAATGCACAGTACGAGCGGTACGTACGCGATAACGAATACCTTAGCCTTGCGGGTCATAAAGTAAAAAGTTATCAGGAAGTGCTTATTTCAAACTGGCTGCATTTGAATTGCGTACCGCACAGTTATGAGGTGAATTATCACTTTAGCCAAGGCGCAGAGCTAAGTGGGCAATACCAACCAGACTTTTATATACCTCAATATGATATTTACCTAGAGCACTTTGGCATTGATAAGCAAGGGAATACACGTGCCGATATAGATAAAAAACACTATAACGAGCAAGTTGCATTTAAGCGAAAACTGCATAAACAAAATGGCACCACCTTACTCGAGACCTTTCATTACAACTGGGTGGAAGGAAAGCTAGAGCAAACCCTCGCAAAGCAATTAAAGCAGCATAATGTTGAATTAACACCTTTAAGTAACGACGAAATATTTCATACTTTAAATAACTCAGGGCAGTTACAGCAAGGCATTGATAAGTACATAAAATGTTTACAAGCTATTCGAGTGGAGCAACTAAATAATAAGCAAATAGCACAGCGCATTAAGCAAAGTGGTATTAAAAATTACCAGCAATATACAAACTTGTTAGTGCAAATTCATGATGCTTATATAAATGAACTAAACGCGCAAAGTACCATTGATTTTGACGACATGATTATTCAAGCAACAAAGGCGATAGTAAGCGGAGATTTTAATATTGTGTGGAGCCACATTTTAGTTGATGAGTTTCAAGATATATCAAGCGCGCGTATGGCTTTCATAAATGCCATATTAAAACATGGTAACGGAATACGCTTTACTGCGGTTGGTGATGACTGGCAAGCAATTTATCGGTTCTCGGGTGGTAATTTAGCGCTTACTACACGCTTTAATGAATTAGTGGGCAGCCACTCACTTACTATGTTGCAAAAAACATTTAGATATAACAATAGTATTAGTGATGTAGCAGGGCGTTTTGTAATGCAAAACCCTGAGCAATATAAAAAGCAGATCAGCACACATACACAAGTAACCACACCACAAGTTATTTTATTAGACGATTTATACCAAGGTACTAAATCGATAGAAATGAAAGTACAACAGAGCATAAGCACTATTCAAAAAAATGATGCATCAGCGAGCATTGCCATACTTAGTCGATATAGATACATGTTAAATAGCGTGCAGCAGCATTTAAAAGATAAAAAGCATACAAACTCTCTTTATTTTTGGACATTGCATAGTGCTAAGGGGCTTGAAGCCGATTACTGTATTATTATTGGTTTTGAACAAGGTAAATTAGGGTTTCCTAGCGATAATCAAAATAATGTGCTGGTGGAGGCGTTATTACCAGAGCAAGATGAATTCACTCACTCAGAGGAAAGGCGTTTGCTTTATGTAGGTATTACTCGCGCTAAACATAAAGCGTATTTAATTGCAGACCCTTATGCATGCTCAGCGTTTGTAAAAGAATTAGTAAATGACAATTATCCCATTCAAATCGCTTCAACGTTGTTTAATAAGTCGCAACTAAAGCAAAGAGAGTGTAGTACGTGCAGCGACGGTTTAATAGTGCCAAAAACGGGTCAATATGGTGATTATTATAGTTGTACTAATACGCAAATTTGCGAAACTAAACTACGAGTGTGTAAAAGCTGTAGTGGCCCATCGATTGATAAAAACACGTACTCACAATGTGTGAATACAGAGTGTAAAACGCAGCACCCAATTTGTGAAAAGTGTGGTCGCGAAATGCGTAAACGCAAATCTAAGCACGGTGAATTTTTAGGGTGCAGTGGTTTCGCTCTTAAAGAAGATAATTGTAAAAACACTCGAAAAATGATTGTTTAACGGCTAACAGGTAGGTTTACACTTGTCTATTTTATAGAACTATGTAAATAGAAATTACATCCATTAGATTGATTTTAACAAGCTATCAATGTCTAATAGAAGAATGAGCTTTAACTGTTGTTTATTATGCATTTTTTCAATAGATTCTTTTTATTAAATGACCACTATTCAGCCCCTGGTCAGGTTGCTAATTGGCGAATAAGTGCACTGCGCATTATTCTATCATTAGTAATGGTGTTATGTTTTGCTGTGGCGTGCCACACGTACACAAGCGCTATTGAATTTAACTTAATTTATATTGTTGTATTAACAAGCAGCTTTCTTGCTACTGCATGTGGTTTACTTATAGCAAGTAAGCGTTTTTATCACTTTAGCGCTCATGCACTTTTAATAGCCATTGTAGCTGCTAGCGTGTCAATGAACTTATTTTTAACAGACCTAGAGCTTGCTAAAGTGGGCTCTATGTATATGTATTCCTGCCCAATAATCGCACTAATGCTCCTTGGTTATAGAACAGCCCTTGCTTATGGCGTATTAAATATTGTACCGTTTTATATGATCATCAATAACATTGATGTATCGGGCTTAACCGGCATAGCTCAACAACTTCCCGACGCTGACTTATACATTACAGGGCTAATATTCTTATTTTTTAACATTTGTATTCCCCTTGCTGTGGCACGCACAATTGTGGCTGCTAAGCGTTTAAACAAAACAATGATAAGCGCTAATACACACCTTAAAGATAAAAATGAGCTTTATCGAAGCCTGTTCACCGAATCAAATAAAGCCAAAATTATTGTTGACGAAAATCTTGTCATTACTGATTTTAATCAACATGCTATTGATATGTTTGGTATAAAAAAAGAATTAAAAGAAGGAAGCGTCAATCTTTCTCATTTATTTCCTACCTTAGTTTTTGACGACTCTAATGCTCAAAATAAAATTGTGAAGTACAAAAAAAGTTATTTTAAAGCCAGTTATCAGCAAATAACAATGAGTACAAACTACCGTGTATACGACTTTTACGATTGCACGCAAGAGCAGCTTATTAAACAAAATTTATCGATGATGGAACAAGAAAATAAACGTTTACGCTTTAGAGACTCGCAAACAAAACTACCTAATAGAGAATGGTTTGAGCTGCAATGCGACAGATTAACAAGCAAATATCAAAAAGGTTTTTATATCGTTGTTGCGCAAAGTGCAAATAGTGAATACTTAAATTTGAAGCTCACTAAAGCCGACTCTCAAGCATTACTTATTAACGCGTACAAGCGTTTAAAGGCGATGGCAGATGGGCCGCTGTTGTGTGCTCATATAGGAGTAGGAAAGCTTGCTTTTATAATTGGCGCAAACTCGCAAAACGAGCTTGAAGATAAGCTATTGATGCAAATAAAAAATACATTAGATAAAACATATAATGTATTTGGCACTAAGTGTCAGCAATCATTTTTATTTGGTTTTGCAAAGTATCCTGATCATGGAAAAAACAGCACAACAGTACTTAGCAATGCATGCGAAGCACTTAAACTAGCAAATTGTAATATGCCCCTTAGTGGTTATAACGAAAAACAATCACAAGCTTTTATTGAAAAATACGAAATTTCAATGTTATTAGATGAAGCGCTTCAGCAGGGCGATTTGTCGGTGCACTATCAACCTAAAGTAGATGCAACGGGTCAATGTATAGGGCTTGAAGCCTTAGCGCGTTGGAACAGTCCAATACTGGGTAATGTGTCGCCAGTGGTATTTATTCCTATTGCCGAAGAATACAGAATGGTTAGTCGGCTAACCGACCTGATTATTCAAAAGGTGTGCGCTCAAATTGCCGATTGGACCAAGGCGGGTTTACCGAGTGTGCCGGTGGCAATAAATATATCTCTAATTGATTTTAGCCAAACCGACTTTATGTCAAAACTGGTTAAATACCTTGCCGACTTTAACGTAAAGCCACCTCAAATAGAGTTAGAACTGACTGAAACCTCTCTTGAGGCAAACCAAGCGCATTCGCTAAAGCTTATGCAAACGCTGCAATCGTGGGGTTTTACTATTTCGGTCGATGATTTTGGGGTGGGTTATTCTAATATTGCACGCCTTGCCGATTACCCTATTAACAAGCTCAAGTTAGATCGCTCATTAATAAGCCAAGTAACGAGCTCTACGCGTCAAAAAAGTTTAGTTAAAGCGGTGCACGTTATGTGTGAAGAGCTTGATATTAAGTGTGTAGCCGAAGGAGTAGAAACCCAAGAGCAAGTAGCAATAATGACGCAAATGGGGTGTAAAGAATTTCAGGGCTTTTACTTTGCTAAACCAATGCCAGCCGAAAATTTTGCAGAACATGTTAGTCGCCATGGCTTAGTGTTTAACCCTAAAGAGATGACGGCTCAACTTTAAATGTATTTAGTGGGCACTATATAGAACATATACACCTAAGGTATGTATGTTCTATAAAACTAGCTGGGTTTTACTACCTAATTACAGAGCTGTTGGGCGTTTATGGTTATTTCGCACTGATGAATAGCCTCAGCTCCCCAATGCTGTATATCTGATTGAGCAGTACAGCCTGCATCTTCAATTAAAGCAGTATTGGCATCACATAAGAGTAGCACTGCGTTATCATCTTGTACGTTCACGATAAGCGTGTATTCCCCAAAGGGTGCAAGTTTGCTTAAATCGTTATTAACAGCAGCTTTTAATAACTCATCAGTTGTAGAATAGGATGTTTCACTAAATTTTAATGTGCCATCAACGGCTGTAGCAATATCTTTTAATTGCGAGGCTAAGTCTGCCATCGCTTCTGGATTGTTATTTTTTGAAGTGTAGCAACCGCTAAGTAATACTATGAGGCTTATACAAAGTAAGTGTTTCATTTTATTTGCTCCATACCGTCATCGTGTTGTGTTCATCGTAGCCTGTATCTAGGTTCCAATTTTTAATTGCACTGCAATCAGTATCTAAAAATACGGCATTGGCAATAACGGTTATGTAGTGCTGAATATTGCTAACGGCAAAGTCAAAAATATCGTTGTAATGCATAGGCTCGTGCGGCGTTTTTAGTTGTTCAATAAAAGTGGAATCTACTTCGTTTGGGCGAGGATAAAACAAGCCTAAATCAGCAGCAACATGGCGTGCACAGGCAAATAATCGATAGCTTTCTTCAACATTATTTACTACAAGCTGAAAACCGTTATGCCATGAATTAAAGTTAGGAGCGTGTTGTGCAGCGTAGCTTGGGTGAACCGTTAATAAAGCATGTTGCCAAATTTTTGCAATATCGGTATCAAAATTATCGTCTTTGTTAGTACAAGATCCAATATTTTGTTGCACGCGGTCAGCATAACCTAACTCACCTAAATTTAAACGCTGCCAAATAAATGCATCTTGGTTCATTTCGCAGGTACGGTGCGCCGTTTGATTTTGCTCATACGGGCCTACTTTTAATTCAACAACCGGGTGCACTGTTATATCTGCAGCAACATGGGCCATATAACCGCATAACCAAGCAAAACACTTTTCAAATGCTTCACCTTCAAGTGTTTTGCAGTATTCAATCATGGCTTTAAGTAAATCGCCTGTGTGCTCATAGTGCATTAGGTCGGCCCACGCATTTTGGCTAGGCTGCGCTACTGCTAAGTAAGGATAATCGGGGGCTACACAGCCTAGTTCAAGGTATGCTTGGCGTTGGCTTAAAATAAGTTTTGCCTTTTTAGGCATATCCATTTTAGCGAGTGATTTGGTTTGCGTTGCAATATTAACGGCTGTGATGTGCGCAAAAGCACCTGGCATTGACATATCCTTATGATTTATTAATAGGGGGACAGATTAACATTGAGAGGGGGTTAAATAAAGCCAAGTGAAGTGCTTGTGAGTGTTTAAAAGAGACTAAATTAACTGTTCAATTAGTTGTCCATCTTCGTACAGCTTAGCATATTGGCGTTTATGTTCTTCAAACAGATAGGCGCGTAATTGCTCTTGTCCGCTATGAATCTGAGTGATTTTTGCTGCAATCCCTAGGCTACTTTGCCTAACGGGTTCTACATCTATCGATATGCTTTCTTTGTTGGACAAGTTAAAGCTCATGTGCTGTAATTTGTTTAAGCTTTTTCCATTTTTCAATGGTTTTAAAAATATGCCCGTACTGGAAATTGATTCAATATTAAAACCTTGGCTTTTTATATTTAGCTCACTCCAGCGCCAACTACGTTGAGTGCCCTTTGTATCAATTACTTCTGGTGCGCTCAAAGTGGGGTTAATTACACCTAACTCATCAATTTTTAATTGCAGGGGAAACCAAAGTTGGTAATTAGCAACTTCAGCAAGCAAAGTTAGATTAGCGTGGGTAAAAAGGTGAGCAATACTCGCGGGTATAGAGCTTTTCATTGTAAGCATATGGTCGCGAGGGGAACGTTGTTTTGTATTTGGTTTGAATAACTCAGCTAAAAAATTTATCTCTTCATTAGAGAAGTCCATATTTCACCCTAGTTACATAAAACAATGCACCACCGTAATTTAAACAATGAATTTGATCAATAAATGCTCTGTTTAAATTTGTTTAGTTAATATTTATAAGGGCAAGCATGTAAACCAAACAATTTATTTAAATGAAGTGCTTAACGCTATCGCTTTTCAGGGGGCTTGAATTATTTAACATTTATAAAAATATATTTAGGCGCAAGTGGCTAGCTGTTAAACTACAGCACATTAGTTTTATTATTTATATTAGAGTTTACATTATGATATGTGCATTTTTACGTGATCAACAGCCGAAGTTACTAGGTATGGTAGTGGCATTGTTCGGTGCAGGATTTTCAATAAATGCAGTGGCTCAAGAGCAAAGCCAAACTTTAATTTTAGTGGGGTCAGAGCTTACTACCTGTACTAGCGCAAAGCTTAACAATTGCCAAAAAGAGACTGCTATTGATGGTAAGTCACATAATTTATATACGCTTAGCAGCTCTCAGATAAAAAACATCGCGCAGCATTGGCCTAATAATAATGTTGAGGCAAAAACGGCTGTATTAAAAACACTTAAAACCATACAAAGTAAATCGTCAAATAGCTTATCAAAAACTGATTTACTCTGGCAGTGGCGCGATATAAATAACCAGCAATTAGAAAGCCTGACTCAGCAAGAGTACAACTTTGTATTTGATATGCTAGAAGTGCCGCTACTTGATAAAAACGGTGAGCGCTTAAAAGAGCAAGTAAATACCGATTTTAATATTGAGGTCGCGACTAATAGTATTTTACAATTTGTGTCGGGCAGTTTAAAAGTTAATAACGCAAAACCCACCATGCTTGCTATTACGGCATCGAGCCGCGACCCTTATGAGTCGGCAGATGTAGCGCAGAGTCTTTTAGCACAATCAAATATAAACACTCAATGGTTAGCACTAACGCCAGCACTTGCTAAAGCGATTACGAGCAACTCGTGCGATGAATTACCCGCTCTCAGAAATACATTAATGAATGTGTATAACCGGGAAGCAATTTATCCAGAGTACACAAAGGCCGAATACGCTTTATGTAAAAGTGGTACTAATGCACTTGTATCACTTATTAAAAATAGTACCGGTGTGATGTTTAATAGCGGTAATGCAGCATTAACTCACAAGGTATTATTTGATCAAAACAATAATCCATACCCGTGGACGCAAGCATTGCAAACTCGCCCAGTAATTGTAGGTGAAGGTGCGGGCGCAGCAATCCAAAGTAAAGTGACGGGCATGCTTACAAATACGACAAGCCTTGAGGCACTTCGTAAAGGTGAAAATAACACTAATGCTGGTGGACTTGGCAGCTTTAATTTTGGTGTACTAGATACTCAGTTTAGCGAACAAAACCGTACATTTAGGCTCGCAGCGGCGTTAAATAAAAATGAAGTAAAAAAGACTAAAACAGAGATTCAACATGGTTTTGGTATTGATGAGAATACGGCTTTGGTTGTTATTAAATCGCCAGAAGGTAGTTTAATGACCGTAATAGGTAACAGTGGTGTAGTGCATTTAGCTAATCAAGATAAAGTACAGCCAAATGTTAAAGATTATAGTTATTCGTATTGGCCTACAGGCAGCGTAATTGATATTACCAATAACACGTTTACTCTAAGCGAGCGCACCATAGATGAAGCGTTACCGGCTATAAAAATACCTCCATTGCCTGTGCAGCGCTTTGGTGCAATTTTAACAAACTCAAAACTGCGCTCACTTACTCAAGCTATGTGTCTAAGCCAAGAGCAAAGTGCGGTAGCTCAACAAGATGAGTTTATAATTAGCCTTACTGCAACGAGTGACACACAGTATTATCGCGTTAATGCAAAAGAGTTTGGTTGTGCGCTAAGCAATTTAGAGTTAGCTATAAAGTCGATTTAGTGAGTAACCTGAGCCAAGGGTTTAAGTTTTTGGCTCTTCTCTATAAAATAGCCACCATAATGATCAAGGCCTTACTAAAAGAGTTTTAAAATGAATAATGAAAATGACGTAATTGATACTTTAGCCGAACTAGAAAGCTTTTTAATAGATGTCGAAAACGGTGGTTTTGGACTTAAAGGTGTTGCCGGTGTTGGCATGGCCACTAATAACAAAGATGGCAGCCGTTTTGTTGCTGTGTTTGACGATAATCAAAAGCTACTTTTAGCACGCATGATTACAGAAGACGTATTCCAAACAGGGCAAGACATGGTACGTAATGGTGTAGGGCGTAAGCACTAGTACTTTAATAAAAAAGCGCTTAGAGCGCTTTTTTATTTTAATTTCAATAAATTGGAATTAAATTGCTTCATATAGATTCCACAAAGACCACTTCAAGTTAATAACAATTCAATACAATCCACTCAAAAACCACAAAGTTTAATAGGTAAATTCTTTTTTTATTAAGTGCGCTTTGATAAATAAGATAGTGCCACAGATAAATTTTGGCTATATTTTGAAGAGAAGTTTAACTTTTTGATATAGAGGTATTAATTGGTCGGTATGGAGAGATTCGAACTCTCGACCCCTGCCACCCCATAAAAATTACCCGTGTTTTATCGTGTACAAAAGTGGCTAAAAGTGTTCTACAGTGAAGTATTCAAAGTAATTGTAAGTTATTGCTATTGAATGGATTAATCTTTTAAATTATACCTAGTGAATAAACGTGAAGTTTAGTGAGCTCAAATCAGCTCGTGCGATAACTGTGCGACAAAAGTTTTGACTTAACTCTAGGTGTGCGAAAAATGGCGTCAATCAAAGTAAAATTAACTGAATCTGTACTCAAAAATATCCCTTTGGAAATTACCAAAATCAATGACACTGAGATCTCCGGTTTTTATTTAAATATTGGTAAGGCAAATAAAGAAGGAAAGCGCTCACAAGTATATTATCTGTATTACCGCCTAGGAGGCCGAGGTTCGAAAGAAAGAAGGTTAGCCTTAGGTAATTCATCGGTAATCACAGTAAGTGAAGCTAGACAGCTTGCTAAACAATATATTGGTGATGTGTCGCGTGGTATTGACGTTTTTTTACAAAAAAAGAAAGCAGCGCTGATTGAAAAGCAAGAAAGCACCTCACCGACAATCGCAGTACTTGCGAATGAGTTTATTGAAAGAGATATTAAAGCTAATCGTAAAGGTGTAGACCCTGTAATAAGAATGTTTGAAAAAGACATTTTGCCATTTATTGGCAACTATAAACTTAAAGAAATAACCCGCCGTGAAATTTTCAAAAAAGTGCTTGATCCAATAATAGATAGAGGTGCTAAAACGCAGGCGAATAAAACACTATCTATCCTTAAGCAAATGTTTAATTTTGGTGTTGAGCGAGATTTAATCCAAGGTAATCCAATCAGCACAGTTAAAAAGAAGAGTGTAGGTGGCCTTGAAAAGTCGCGAACCAGAGCGCTCGAATTTGAAGAGGTTATTCAAGTATTTGAGCGCCTACCAAAGCTAGGTATAAGCCAACAAGTTATATTCGCGTTGAAGTGTATTACTTTAACTGGTTGTAGGCCAATAGAAGTCACAGGCGCACAGTGGCAAGAGTTTGATTTTGATAAAATGATATGGACAATCCCAGCCGAGCGCGTCAAGCAAAACAAAGATGGCGAAAGAACTCATAAAGTACCGATTACTCAAAATATGCTTATTTTGCTTGATGAGTTACGGGCAGCGTTTGGCTACCTCAATTCTAAATATGTATTCCCGAGTACAACAACTAATAAATCAGGCCCAGGTGAGCAACCGATTGACAGGCACTCATTATCACGTTCCATAAGTCGTAAACAAGAGAAATTGGGAGTCCCAAAATTTGTACCTCACGATTTACGAAGAACAGTTGCGACTCGTTTAGGTGATACCGATGTTGGAACAGACCCAATAGTGATTGAAAAAATTCTAAATCACCAATTACAGGGAGTTCAGGGGGTTTATAATATGCAGGAATATATGGAGGCTAGAAGAACTGCATTGGAAAAGTGGGGAAAGAAAGTTATCTATTGATAAACATTCAGTTAAGTGACTGTTTGATATTCAAAAATCAAGTAAAAGTCAATTATATGGGAAAGCAAAATGGTTTGTAGTTTACTATTTTTTGTATTGATATCGATGGTTCATAGGATAGTTATTTTAGAAAAATGTACGATATATCTTACATACTTAAATAAAAGTACTTGTTAATATATGTTCAAATAACGGATGATTTGAATATGCAATTAAAAAAGAATGACCTTTGTGATGTATGTAGAACTCAATTAAATATCAGTGGCACTCATTGTGATGTTTGTTATTCAGATATTGGATTTCCTAATATAAGGAAAGCTGAAAGTGAAGAGGTTGAACTTCAAGAACGCTACGAACTCGCGCATAGTTCCATAAAAGTTCAAGGTAATGAAGTAGAGTCTGAAAATTTCGAGAGTTTTGTTGATAGTTCCTTTGTTGTGATGAATAGAAGCTTTACTGATGTATTTAATGTTCTTCAAAGTAACAGAAGTATTGTTCCTTTCCATAAACAAGTAGCTTCTAGTATGAGAAGCTATGAGCAAAATAAATACGACTTGAATAGAGATGCTTATGAATCGAAAGTAAGCCCAGGCTATTATGAAGATATCCATTATGGCTTATTAGCTAAAGATGAAGGTGGTAGCAGCTATTATGGGGATGTTTCTATTAAATTTGGTGAAAAATTTATAAAAAATAGAACGTCTTTTTTTCAAGACGATACGTACGATTTTTGTGATAAGCATCAACTCGTGGTAACTGAAGATGCACCCAAAGGCTATAGGTCAACGTGGAAAAATCGAAAAAAACTAGCATTAATTAAGTTACATCCTAATATAAAAAAGGGCATGTCAGACTCTGATATGGCTAAACTCTTGTTTGATACTGATACAAATAGCTACATAGAGGCTCATATTTATGGAACAATATCAAAAGAAAGTTTTGAGAAAGTTACGATTACTAGCAATCCTTTAAGAAAAGGTAGTAAGGGTTTAATTTTCGGAATCATAGATATTTTAGAAGAACTTAAAATACCGTATGAAGAGGTGAAAAGCTAAAATGGATGCATATATTTCAGGTTCTTCAGGTATAGCTGTTCAAGTTGATGGAACAGCTATCAATATGTTTAAGGCAGGCACTCAAGAGTTTAAAAAAATAAGAGCTGGTGTTCTTTCTGATTTGCGCCAGAAAGAGGATTGTGTTCATTTAGCTAATACTTCCAAAAGTGAAATAAAGAAAAAACTATATAGAGAGTCTACGAATTCTGATTGTTTAACTATGTTTTTAATGCTGTTTGATTCTAGAGTTTCAATTAAGACTAAGCAGGTTTTGGTGACAGAATTAGATGACATCTTTATAGATGATCCCGAATCTTTGAGGTATGTCAATCAGATTGTTTTTACACGTAATTTAGACCTGTATGATGCTGCATCACTTCAGCTAGTTCTCAATCTCGATAGCAAGATCACAGTTAGCCTTCTCAAAATCTTATTAGATAGCCAAACTTTAATAAATGAAATTTCAATTGGCATTAAAGAAGTATGTGGTAAATACAATTTCTCAAACGAAGATTTTGCTTTTATAGAGGGATTCCTTGCTAAGAATGGAGTGCTCAGCTTACTTAGTAATAAAAAATTGAATTTAAAATATATACAACAAAAAATTGCTTTCGATTTGCTTTGTAAGTTACGTGAAAATAATATACAAAATGCTAAGCCCCTCACTGATGATATTTTTAATATCTTTAAACCTCACACTATTGTTGGAAGTGTGGAAGATATATCCAACGATTTAACTCCAGATAACTCTTTTGCTAATTTACCTCATAAAAGGGCTCGAAAAAGTACGATTAGCTCTTCTGAAGCTAAAGTCGGTGTAGACAAACAAATTAGAAGTGTTTACCTTTTAATGAGAAGTTCTAAACACGAAGAAGCAAAAACTGCGGTAGAGACCCTAGTTGCATCGCAATTACATAATGATGGTCATGGTAAGTATGCTGCTTTATCTTTGTGTAGTTTGTCTGAGTATGCAAAAAAGCTCCAATTCTTCGATTTACAATACTTATGGGCTGTTCGTGCAACAGAAGTTGCGCCAGATGACTATAGAACTTATGGCCATGCTGGTGACGCATCCTTACACCTAGAACGTTTTGAAGACGCATTGAATTTTTTCGACAAATCAATGAATGGTGATGTTAATAGTCAACTATATGGTTTAACTGGCAAAGCTCGTGTATTCAGGGAGAAGCATGATTTATGGACTGCCTTAAAATATATAAATGAAGCCTGTCATCTAAATGAAGTAGACCATAATGCGCTTGCTTGTAAAGCTGAAATAACAAAGGGCCTAGGTAAATATACTGACGCAATAGATGTATATAAAAGAATTCAGGCTGAGTTCCCCAGTGAGTCTAGAGGTATGATTGGAGAAGCCTCAGTTCTGTCTGATTTAAAAAAATATAAAGAAAGCCTTAATCTGTATACAAAAATCTTAGAATTATTTCCTGATGATGAAACTTCGAAGATAGTAAACTTCTCTATTGCTTATATTAATGCAAAACTGGGCAATTTTACCACTGCCAAGGTGTATTTAGATAAAGGATTTAGCATTACAAGCTATGAGGATTATGTACCTGATTTGACAAAGTCAAGGATTTTGAATTTAGAGGGCAAGTCAAAAGAAGCGATAAGTTACTTGACTGCCGTTTGTAGAAAAAAACCACACTTCAAAGAATTGCATTTAGAGTTACTCCATCTACTTCTAGTCACACGTGAGTATTCAACAGGTTTAGATTATTATCACGGACTAAGTGTTGCAGTAAAGCATAATCCTTTAATTAAACTGAAATATGGTTTAACGTTGAAAGGAATTGGTCGGTTTGAAAGTGCTTTAAAGGTTATTGATGAAGTTAAGACTGCTTACCCTAAGTTGCTAATTGCATCTATTGAACGTGCCAAAGTATTAAAAGAAAAAGGTGATTATTGGGCAGCTAGAAAAGAGTATGAGAGTGTCTTGGTTCATAACTCTCGTGATAGTCGAGCTTTGATAGGCATTCAATTTATTAATGCTATTGAAGAGAAAGCTATAGATTTAACAAATGTTGAAGATGTTGAAAATAAATCTTATTTAGACATTGATTCCGCCAACAGTCTTTTCAACAGTGCAATCCTTAGATTCTCCTCAGACAGGCAATCAGCCAAAAAAGATATTTTACTGGTAAAAAATACAAAGCTTAACATTCAAGGTGTATTTGGTGCCCAAGTTAATTCTTTTCTATCGATTGCGAGCTTGAGCTTAAATCAAAAAAATGCAGCTCAAAATCAAGTAAAAAAGGTTACTAGTTTTGAGGACGCGATTCAAAAAGCTATTATATATGGATTACAAGGTAAAAAAGATATGGTTTTAAGGGCCTTGAATACTCCTAATATACATTATCCTCATTATGCAAAAGATGTGAAAAAGCTTGTAATTGAAAAATTCTTAGAAGCCAAAAATGATCCAATGCATAGCATAGAGAATATTCAGCGCAAGCAATTGAAAATGATGTACATAGCAGCATAAGTTACTTTAATCCTGATCAACTTGGAAAAAGTGAGAGTAATTGTATTGATAGGACCAAGATTTGGCTCTAACTAGAAATTAAGTTCACTCTCACCTTTCCAAGTTGATATGTCAGTTCTTATCTGAACTAATACAGTTAATAAAAAAAAGCCACGTACCCAAAAGTAACTTCATCTTAAATACACTCCTGTAATCTAGGCTCTAAAATGCCCAACCTCCTGTAAAATAGTCTTTAAGGCCGTTTTATATTTAAAACCTAACGCATCAGGTAAACTATTCGTTCTTGAGCATAGCTGTGCCTGAGCGTGTGCGCCAGTTGAAAAGAGTCGGGTGCATTTCAGGCGTACAATTGAGAATTTCAGGTATCATTCAAAATTGTACCTTTTTTATTTAGCGGATAAGTAATTATTTATCAATAACAACCTCTAAATTTTTGTTTAAAGCTATACTCATAATTGAGGGACTTCCTCTTAATTGAAAGGATAACGATTGTGGCTCTTAAACCGGGACCAAAACCAATTGCTGATTCAACTGGCAAACCTGATAAACGTAGACGTGATAACAAAAATACTCCAGGGAACACCCCAGGATTAAAACCTAGTAAATCTTCAAAGAAATAGATAAGACTTGAAATTAAAGCTATCTTCACGGTAGCTTTAACTTAACGTAAATACACCTCAGTGATTTCCGGCCTAAAATGTCCCATCTCTTGTGAAACTGTCTCTAATGCTATTTGATATGGATATTGATTAAGTATCAGCTCTAATAGCCTTTCTTGTGCGTAGCTATGCCTAAGGCCGTGAGCACCGTTGGAAAATGAAAGCGTACGGTTTGATGCTTTATTAAATGAATCCGACCACTTTTTTCCACCTCCAATATCGTAGCGCTGCAAGTAGTTTATTTTTCTATCAACAACAGTGGCAGGTTGTTTAAATTTACGAAGTTCTAATTTAGCTGATAAATCGTGAGGTATTAGTACTTCGCGTGTTAAGCCTCCTTTGCCTGTCACGGTATATAGCACACCGTTTCTACCAGACCATTTTGAATCAAAAGCTGGTCGTTTATCTGCTTTGCGTTCTTCAACTTTGGCTATGGTCAACAATTCATGTGCACGAAGCCCCGCAGAGAGTGCTATTTGTGTTGATAATGAATATTTAGACGTTTGGTGCTTACTTATTATTTGTGCTTGCTCTGTGGTGTAGGAACGTGATTTAAGAATTTGCTGATTAATTGATTTAATAACAGGGAGAGTTTGCTTATCTTTAAGTTTGCCGTTTAGCCTCATCATTGCTTGTATAGCTTGGCGCTCCATATCCAGTGACTTTTGACCCACTATTTCTTTACGGTAATCTAAATAATTGAGTGCTTGATCGATGGTCATTGCCTGAATACCGTTTATGCCAATATCTTTAGCCCAAGAGGCAACGGTGTTAAGTGATTGCTCGTAGTTTCTGGCAGTTCCAAGAGACTTTATAAGCTTACTTTTTGTAAGCCCTTTTATGACATTGTGTGCTTGAGTTTTTGGTTTAGCAAATTTAGCCATGTTTTTTAATCCATCTTTGAATTGTTGACCAATGAGCATTGATACCTTTACGCTTTAGCCAGCGCTGAAGCTCGACAATGTTTGACCCTTGCTTGTAAATTTCTATTAGCTCGAATTTATGTTTATCAAGCTTAGATGTTTTTTTACGGCTTCCTGCGATTAACTTACTTTCAAATTTTAGTTTTTGGACTTCGATTAGGGCATCGAATTTCATGGTATGACTCCAGTCGTATTAAGGTTGTAAGATTGACTGGCAATAAAGCTCAGCGGCACTTAAGCCTATTCGCCCCTGTTTTTCGCATATGCGAAAGGCTCGGACTGATCTCGCCTGATTATTAACCTCATTTCTACGTGTTGTCAGCAGCTGGAGTGCGCCGTTTTTGGTTGGTTACTACCTTTGAAAAGATAGTATTTACCTCGTTACTACGTGTTGAAGGCAGCAGAATAGCGCCTGTTTTTTTCTGGCTCGTTAGAGCTTCAGTAGCAATAAGATTACCACTTTAGAAATATTTTTCAATCTGCAAATAAAACCTGCGTATAAGAGTATGAATGTGTTGTCCCCCGCTATGTGTAAGCCGATTTTCGGCTTCGACATAGCGGGGGACAGGGGCGAAGCCCCAATGTTTAAAGAGAGGCTATTGCTCATGATGCCTCTATTAAAATTGGTTTTAAATTATTAAACAATCACATAAATTGGCAAAGTTATTACACCAAGGTTACTTGCATTGGTTGTTAAGCACTTTTACACTAATCATTTTCAGGCGTAATTAAATGACTAAATACGAGACTGATTCTATTGAAGCGCAATATCAACTAGGGTCTGAAAAACTAGTTTTAGCGAACAAGTTAGCGATTGTTGATGCAGCAGAGATGGATGATGTTGAGGCTATTCTTTTAGTTAAACTATATGAAAAAATATTTACAACGCCAGAGCCAGAAGATGACGTTTTTTCTTTTCAAAATGTTACTAATTGGCATAGACAATGGCTAGGTAATGTATACGAGTGGGCAGGTAAAATAAGAAGCGTTGATATGGGCAAAGGTGGATTTCAGTTTATGTCACCTCTGCAAATTGAAAGGCATATTAGTGTATTTGAAGATGAGTATTTATCTCGATTTAATAACTTACCAGAAATGACCGATGAAGAGCTTGTATCATTTTTAGCTCAGAGCCATGTTGAGTTTATTCTAATTCATCCATTTCGTGAGGGTAACGGCAGGGTAAGCCGTCTGTTAATGGATTTTTTGTGTAGCAAAGCTGGAAAAGGAACGCTTGATTATAGCTTGTGGGATGAGTATAAAGATTTTTACATTAAGTCAATTCAAGCGGGTGTAAACAGAGATTACCAACACATTGAAAAGCTCGTGAGAGGTATAATTAAATAGCAAGTGAAAGAGACTCATATTTAAGTTTATTTGCTTTTAACCTTTTTTCTATTGTTTTTACTGTTGCGCCAGTTTCAATGGCAGTTGAACTAGCAACAGATCTCAAAATCATACTTTTTGTGATTTTTTTCTTATCTTTACTCATTATTACCACCTCGAACAAATCGTCTACATTTAATTCTACACCTAGAGCCTTATGTTATCAATTAACGTTATAAGTTTTATGATTAAGAATTATAGCGGCTAAATTATCTTCTTCGCAGTAAAAAAAAGCTGTTGGTACTTCTAATACTTTAGCTAACGCGCGCACTGTTTGAAAGTCGGGTGAGTGTACGCCTTTTTCGTATTGATTCATTCTAGGCGACGCCGCGAACTGATCCATACCTGCCAGTATTCCTAGTTTTTTTTGCGAAAGTCCTTTTGCTAGTCTTGCCTCTTTTAGCCGTTTTGGAAACGGTGAACCATCATTCGTTTTCATTATATTTAATTCTTAACTTGAAAACTAAGAGTTTCTTAGCTTTAATGTGTTCACGATACTAAGGAATACTTAGATAGAAGCGAGTGAAGCAAATGTTGTGGAAAGCAGTTAAGTTTTTAGGAGCCGTTACGGTTGATATTTTGCTGGATGTTGATGATAAGTCTGAGCAAGATAAGTTCATTGATGAATACAATGATGGAACTGGAAATGTAGATCATTGTGGTGATAGCTACACAGAGCAAGAAGCGCGAGACGCGCATAGCCGTGGTGAGTTCTACAAATAGTTTTGACAGTTGCTCTGCTAGGTGCAATTGTTAGGTGGGTTTTTACACAAAATACAGGCTACGCAGTTGAAAAGCTGCGTAGTTTTTCATGATTAATTTTAACGTTTATGCATTTTTACCAGCGATTGATTTTTTGTTTATCAGGCTGCAAGGCCAAGATAATAGTCGGGATAAGTTATTATCAATCAGGGATAACTTAAGTAAGCTTAATGAAGCACAAGTACTTAGTGAGCTACTTACCTTAGACTTCATGTTTTACGATTATAGTAACGAGCAATCAGAGGTTTGGGATATACAACTAGAGTCTTTTTCATCGTTTTATAATCGTTCAGAAAAAGTGAAGAAGTTTGATAATTACTACCCTGAGGCACATGTTCAATCAGTGTTTAAGTGGATGCTTATGCTTTGTGATGATTGCAGTGATAGTTTGAAAATCCAGCGCTCGGTAATTCATTAGCTGAGCCTTAAAGCAATTTTATTCCTCAAGTTCACTTGATTTATCACTATATCTCATTTAAATTCATCTTAAGCATACTTATTGTGCTTACTTATAATGCAAAGAGATAAAAAGATTTACCACAGAACATAGTAAAGTTAATAAAAAACAGGCGCCCAATGTTCGGGGCTGCTTTCAATACGTAGAAAAGAGGTTACTAGGGTACGCATATATTAATTATATGCACTAGCAAGTCCACGGCTCACAGGGCTACGTGGCATCTCTTTGCTCTAATTTACGTATTGGAGAGCGAATATGCAGTCATCAGAGATCTTATCAGTAAAAGAGCTGTCAGAGCTTTTACACCTATCTACAGGCACAATTAATAATCGTCTGAGCGCCCAGCGCAAGGCTATTGAGTCTGGAAAAGATGCCAACCTTTATCAAGTTCAACGTTTAGCACCACCTTCTATTAAATTGGGTCGAGTTCGCCTATTTAAACGCGAAACAGTTGAGCAATGGCTAGCTCGTTTTGAAGGAGTGAAGGTGTAAGGAAGGCGAAAGGGGCTGCTTGACCGGCGACACCCCAAACGCACTTTGCATCTTCATATTATATGCTTGCCTTTAAAATAAGGCCACAATTTGAGTGGCCAGAATATCCTATTGCCTATCCGAGTCAGTTTTATTCACTAATTGAATTAACGACACCTAAATATGTTCGAGGGTTACTAAGCAAATGCCATAAGTCTAAAAAATTTATTCATTTACTTGGGAACAGTAAATCAAAAAGCTTAACCGATTTTCGAATTTTTAGACGGGACACTAGTAAGTTTGTTCGAGGAGTATTGTATAGTACAAGTGAATCAGTAGACTGCTATTACACTCCAAACGAATTTTTTAGTTGGCCTAGGGAGAGCAACCTAGCTCTACTATCAGCGAATTGGATTGAAATTGATCTTAATGATAAATGTGATCCATTTGATGTTAGAAGGACAGAGGCTAAAATTGTTCCTGAAGTATTCAATAGGTTAAAACTGAGCAAGCTACCACCACCAACAGGCTATGTCCTTTCTGGCTCAGGTGGAATACATCTTTATTGGATTTACAATCCTGTAGATGCAGTCGTAATTAACAAGTTGATATGGCAACAAATTACTAAAAGTCTAATTGAGAGTTTTGGAAAGTCAGATAGTTTTTGGCATGTAGATCTTATGGCTACAAAAAGAATTAGCGGTTTTTTGCGTGTCCCAGGGTCTGTTCACAGTAGAACAGGATTGCATGCCAGGTATTTTGGCTCTGGTACTAAATATACATTTGATGAACTGTTGATGTGTTTAGATCTATGTCATTTACGTAAGAATATAGAGAAATCGCAGCTAGAATTCAAAACTAGTTTAGCTTCAAGCCCCAGAAATAAGATAGCAAAGCAACCAAAGCAACCAAAGCGACCAAAGCAACCAAAGCAATCAGGTCACCAACGCTACGGTCATAGCATTAAAGAATGGTGGCTAAAATGTATTAACAGTATTCAAAACCATTTTTATAAGCAGGGTGGGGTGCCGAAGGGTAAGCGAGATAAAACAGCGTTTATCCTGTTTGTTGCGTTTCAACATCTGAATAAAAACACCGCATTTGAAAAGCTAACAAAAATAAATGATGAGCTAATTGGTTTATCATTAGAAGAGCTTGTTAGTTTAACTAGAACAGCAAAAACAACACACTACAAATACAGAAAAGAGACTCTAGCTGATTACCTGAAAGACTTGTTCGGCTATTGCCCTGAATATTTAAATATTAAGTCAAAAGTGAAGTTATCAAGTGATGAAATTAAAGAGAGGCAGAAAAAAGCAGCTACAGACACTGCGATTAAAAAGCGAAGTAATTCGCAGCAGCTTGTAAAAAAAGCAGTTAAAAAAATAACCAAAGAAACGGGCAACAGACCAACTCAACAGGCTGTTGCACTTTTTACCAATCTTAGTTTAAGAACAGTTAAAAGATATTGGATAACATAATGTGACAGGGCACTTAGATTGAAATTAAACAGCAAAATATGCAACAGTGGCAATACAGCTTAGAACTTTCTGGACTAATTGCCCCGACCGCTTGAACTCACAGCCATTTCTGGACGTTCGTAGCGCCTTGCCAAGCGGAAAATGATGGTTGGCTATAGTTGCGAAGCGATGAATTAAAACCCCGTGTCTACTTTATCGGGGCCAGATCAGATTACTGATTACTGACAGCATAGTTGTATGATTTATCGAGAAAATAACTCATAAGTACAAACACAAATGCAGCGAGTGAAAATATTAATGAATGACTTAGGTTATCTAATTGAGAGTAATGTTTAACTATTATAATTACGCAGCCTATACATGCTCCAGCAAGAACTCTATATAAGCACAATAGGCTAGAACCTACGCCGTTTATAATAGGGTAAATAAAATTGAGTGTAGCTTTAACTCCATCGTAAAACTTAGGAAACCATCGAGAAACAATTGAGAATACAAATTGAATTAAAGCTAATATTAAAAAGTATCCTACTACTGGGTCACTTGTATCTATAGATTCTAACAATGCAGTTACCCCTTCCAATCCCTTCTCATTAAAAGCCCACAAGCACGGAATTCCTCCAAGCAAAAAACAAATTATAGATTCTTTAATATATTTAATCACAAAAGCCCCCTTGGCTTATAACGCCCCAATTAACAGGTGAAAAATGGTTAGTTAAAAAAGGTGAACGTAGTGAAAAAAAAGCCAACTGTTTTTGTCCTTGTTGAATTTTTGTTATGTTTTATTTTTCACTAGGTAACGCTTGTTTTTTAAATTTATTAAATTCTTCAGCTGTTATATGACTGTATCACTACAACTTACTTCATTTGAAGCACAAGGTGAAAGTTCATCATATTCTTCGCTAAGAAATCGATAATTTCACCCAAGCTCCAAGGCCACCTTGATGTATTGCTATATATCAAGGTGGCCTATTAATTAACAGTTACATAGCTTTAGTTACTGGCTATTTAAATTGAAACTTTTGTCTAATACATATTGATATAGATCAGTTTTAAGTAATGGTTTTGAATAATGATAGCCCTGAAATAAATCGCAACCGCAATCAATTAAGCTTTGTTCTTGCTCCGGTATCTCTATGCCCTCTGCGAGTATCGATAAGTTAAGATTTTTACCTATAGAAATAATATTTTGTACCATCTTTAAGGATCGCACATCGTTAAGAATGTCATCTACAAAGCTTTTATCTATTTTCAATTCGTCTATAGGTAAGGTGCGAAGCATACTCAAAGATGAGTACCCAGTACCAAAATCATCAAGTGAAATACTGAGACCTGCTTCACGAAGTTGATTTAGTATGGGTAATACTTTTTCTATGTCATTAATAAAAAGGCTTTCAGTTATTTCGATAGTTAAGAGTGTCGGGGCAACTTTATTATGTTTAACAGCTTCTAAAAGCATTTCAAAAAAACCTACATGGCAGAATTGTTGAGCTGAAATATTAATTGCTATTTGAAATGGCAATTCCAACTCTCTTTGTAATGAACTAATTTCACTTAGTGTCGTATTGATAATATGTTGCCCGATTTTTGGCATTAGACCACAAAACTCTGCAATAGGTATAAACTTATCTGGAGATATAAACCCTAATTTTTCATCTTCCCACCTTACCAATGCCTCTACACCATACAGGTGGTTTTGAGTATCGATTTGAGGCTGATAAACCATATAAAAGCTCCCTTCCTGGGCAGCTATACGTAACCTTTCTTCTATGAGCAGTCGGTGCATATAGCTTTTTTCCATACTAAATGAAAACATATTTGCTATGTTGCGTTCTTTTTTTGAATTAACCATCGCGATATTTGCTGAACGCAGTAAAAGAGTTAATGTATCACCATGCTCAGGGTATTTAGCAATGCCTATACTACTGCTCAGAGGTAACTCACTTTCTCCTAATTTATAGGGTAAACCGAGCGCAGTAATAATTCCTGACGCTCTGCGGTACAGCTCAGATGTATTAGTCTTAGATGTTATTAGAATAAATTCATCACCAGTGTAGCGTATTAATAAATCACCATTTTGTAGTAAGGTTTTTAGGCGAAAAGCAACGTATTGTAAAACATGATCACCTGATTGATGTCCATAGTTATCGTTAATTAATCTAAAGCGATCAATATTAATAAGAATCATTGAAAAAGGTCTTCGTGTAGACTTTAACCACTTTGACAAATTACTCTGGAAGTATTGTTTATTAGGAAGTTTCGTTAATTCATCATGGTGAGCTTGATAGAATAAATCACCCTGCCTTTTCATTTCTTTTCTAATAATATGGCGAACTATAAAATGTAAAAGGATATGTGATGAAATAAAAACGAAAAGTTGAACTAAGTAAGCAGGAATGAATTCAGCTCTAATATCACTTTTAAATATTCTTGAATTAACCCATAGCCCATATGAATCTAGTCTTGCAGTAACCACTTGAGAGCGCCCAGTATAAAATTGATAAGGCTTGTATTTTGTTTTTGGAAAAGGGTATCTACTTTTAATATAGTCAACTGCTGCAGTTCTTAATTGATTAGTTTTAAGAACGGGTTTGATATTGTAAGCATTGGGGTGATCTTCCTTAGAAGAAATAAATTGACGATATCCGTCGTCACGTAGTAATACTAATACATTGATATCAGCATAATGTTGGTGATCATTGAATAATCTTGCGTCATTGACCCTGAGTGCCATTGAGATTACTAAACTAGGTTCGCCAGTCGCAGTTCGTATTGTTTTACGCAGAGGAAAAACAAGTTGACCTCTATCGCCAACGCGATATGTTCGGCCGAGCACCATATCGTTACTATTAAGCGTTTGCTTAAAACTATCACGAGTCTCCTCATTTTCAAGCAGATTTAATATTGGTTCTACATTTAACCGTGAGCTACTTAAATCCAATTGGCCATTAGGGAGATAAAGGCTAATCATTGCAATATCTATATTTGAATTAACAAGACGTGAAAGTTCTGATTTAGTTTTGTCTCTATTATCCGCACCATTTTCGGCCAATATATGTTCTTCAATAAACATTAAGAACATCGATTGCGTCCCAAGTAGTGAGTCAACACTACTTGCAAATCTGTTTACTGCATAAGTCTGCTGAAGTTCGTAACTACTATTCAAACTAGTCCATTGATGCCAAGTAGCAAGGGAAAATAAACCAGAGGTTATCCCTACAAAAATAAAATAAATTAAGGGCATTTTTTTCACTAGTTTCATTGTTGGCCCTCAAGAGCACTTTATATTTTATTTATTTATGATTATTTACAGAAACAATAGAAATAAACTGTAAATACATTTTATTCGTATTTTCGAGGGAATATATAGTAGAGGTACATCATTATCAATCTTTAGTTGCATTATTAACAACAATGCAATACCAAAGGATTAAATTCTGTGATTTGGACAAATGGAAAGTTATTATAGAGCTGAAATATTTGTTTGAATAAGCACCAATTCTTTTATAACCGAATAAATTTTAGCGATATTTTCATAATTATTACTTTTAATATTAATTCTAAAACTGTGACCAAATTTTATTGGCCACTACAATTGTAGTCAATAAAAAAGAATAAGATGTTTTTTATAGCCAATTATTAAGTAGATGCCTCAATCGTCTTGACTAAATAAATATAGTCCACCCTCCGCCTCGAACAACTTAATGTAACTAGCGCCTCAATACCAGGCTGGTTATCACTCATCCCCGCACTGCTTTGTAGCGTGCTAAGCTTAAAGATCAATAAAAAACTGGAGTACACTAAACTCGCCAATTAAAATCGTTTTTCTTCTAATTGATATATTTACCTCATTATATCGGTTTGTGGAGGCAATGAGGGGGGTAACAATTTGACGGTACGCGAGCCGCGTAAATGTCTACTCGTACCACGTTTACTTGTATATGTGAGCAAACAGCAATTTGACTAATTAACTATTATATTTAGCCAATCACAATGACCGCTATTCGCTCAAAGCTGCCTATTTTCTTTTAATTTCCAATTCATAGGTGTCCGGCGTTTTTCAAGTTAGTTGTTGCCTTAAGTTTCAAACTTTTCGTTGGCTGAAGTATAAATCAAAACTCTTTAATTCTTGGTACGGTCTTTTGCTGCCAATATGTTAGCCAGTAGGCGGCTAGTAAACTAGCAATTGAAAGTAAAAGCATAAATATAGCTTTAAGGATGCTATCTCCTTTCGAATCATAAATTAATAGAGGTATTGCAATGAAAGGGAATGAACCTGCTATAGCTCGATACAGACCTACTAGGTTAAAACCAATTTGGTATGAAGGTGTATGTAATCTGTATTTAAATGTTCTACTAGAATCGGATAAAGGCAAACTGTATTTAGAAATAGCCTAAACAACATTATGCAAAAGAGTTAGTAAATTAAAATAGTATATAAGATGGTCTGGTGGCGTAATCCCTTAGAAAAAGCTAACCGGGCCTTCTACGCCTGAAAAGAGTAAGACTAAAAGGCAGGGAATTGAGCCAAATACAATTGCACAAATAATTTCGTCAAAGAGTAAGTGTGAAGCGGTTTTGTTTTTCGTTGGTTTGCATAATTGTTTTCTATTGTACTTTGAGCTTTAAAATACAATTCAAAAGAAGAATAAAAACTTGTTCAGTAGAGTGCCATTAGCTGTCTTCCTATATATCCCCCCCTTTTATACCTTAAAAGTATAAAATAATTTAAGGGAAGTATCGTGCGATAAATGTGCGACATATATTTAAAAATACTAAGTTAATAGTGCGATAAAGAAGAGAGTTTAATTTATAACAAGTTGAAACAAATAGAATTTAATTGGTCGGTATGGAGAGATTCGAACTCTCGACCCCTGCCACCCCATGACAGTGCGCTACCAAGCTGCGCCACATACCGATTTGTATGCAATAGTACGTGTATTTTTTTAAAAATCAATAAGCGATTGTTTGTTTGGGTGTTTATTACGCAAGAGACCTAAAAAGGCACTCTTGCGGTGTATTAATTGGCTAGTCTTTATTTAACCACTTTTTGATCGAGTCATACATCTCATCTCGTATTAATGGCTGAGCTTTTTTGTTAGGGTGTAAACTATCGTTTTGCATTAGCTCAGGTTGACCAGCAACATCGAGCATAAAAAAGTTCATTAAATGCGCATTTGTTTCTTCGCTAACGCGCGAAAAAGTGTCTGTAAACATTTTGCTGTAACGCGGACCGTAATTAGGGGGAATGTAAATCTCCATTAAGGCGGTCATCGCATTAGCTGCTTGGCTTTTTTGAATAAGAGACGTTAAGTTAGTTTGCATTTTTTTGACTGGAAAACCACGTAAACCGTCATTAGCACCTAGCTCAATAAGTACATGAGTGGGTTCGTATTGCTCAAGCAATGCATCTAAACGGCGTAGGGCTCCACCAGATGTTTCGCCACTAATACTGGCGTTGATAAGTTCAATGTCGGCTTGTTCGTCATCGTATTTATCTTGTAACAATTTTACCCAGCCTTCTTCTTGTCGAAGTCCGTAGGCTGCGCTTAAACTGTCACCGAGTATTAAAATCGTGTTGTCGGCTACTGCACTCAGCGGTTTGATAACTAAAAATAAAATGAATACTAAACGAAGGATTGAATGAGTCATATGTCAGCGCTTTCTCAATTAAATATAATTCAGGTTAATGGTTTGTCTAAAGTAGTCTCTACCTTTGAAGGTGAGCTGCCCATCCTCAGCGACATCAGCTTTAATGTCAAGCATGGCGAGTCTGTTGCTATTGTTGGTACGTCGGGCTCTGGTAAATCAACGTTACTCAGTTTATTAGCAGGGCTGGATACCGCAAGCAGCGGCGAAATATTTTTAGATGGCGAGCCATTACACAATTTAGATGAAGAAGAGCGTGCTGCACTGCGCGCGGCTAAAATTGGATTTGTGTTTCAATCGTTCATGTTAGTACAAAGCTTAACTGCACTAGAAAACGTTATGCTACCAGCAGAACTTGCTGGCGAAAGTGATGCAAAAGAGCAAGCAATTGCTTTGCTTGAAAAAGTAGGCTTGAGCCATCGAATTGATCATTACCCGTCGCAACTCTCTGGCGGTGAACAGCAACGTGTTGCTATTGCGCGAGCATTTATTGGTACGCCTAAAATATTGTTTGCTGATGAGCCTTCGGCTAATTTAGACAGCAAAAACGGTAAAATGATTGAGTCGTTATTATTTTATTTAAACACGCAACACGGCACTACGCTTATTTTGGTGACTCACGATGAAGGGCTTGCACAAAAATGTGAGCACATTATTCAAATAGAAGCGGGCTTACTGGTAAAAAGCCAAGTAGAGGACGTTGCTAATGTGGGTTAAGTTAGCGCTTAAGTTATTTTCGCGAGAATTTCGCCGTGGTGAGCTAACAGTTATAAGCGCAGCTATCGCCCTTGCTGTTTTAACCGTGCTTACACTGTCTATGGTTACTGAGCGAATAGGGCAAAGTATTGCGCAAAAAAGCAGTGCTTTTATTGCAGCAGACCGTGTACTTGCAAGCGATCATGTTCTCGACACTGCTTTTATTACTAAAGCACAGAGCCAAAATTTAAAAACGGCGCAAATGGTGTACTTCGACACTATGTTGTTTGCCGATGATGAAATGCAGTTTAGCTCAGTAAAAGCGGCATCTAATGCGTACCCGTTAAAAGGGCAGTTAAAAGTTAAAGATACCTTAACAGGTGAAACTAAGGTTGCTAATAGCGGACCAACGCCTGGTAATGTGTGGCTAAGTGAATCAGTATTTTACAGTTTAAATATTGATATAGGCGCGCAAGTAGAGCTTGGCGCTGCATTATTTAATGTTTCAAAAGTTATTGTAGAAGAGCCTGACGCGCCATTTAATGTATTTTCGAGCAGCCGTCGTGTGCTTATTAATATTGACGATGTGGCAAAAACCGAAGTTGTGCAGCCAGGTAGTCGTGTTTATTATCGCCAACTTTATGCAGGTAGTGAGGCCGATATAAATAGCTTTTACGAGTGGCTTAAACCACAAATGAAAGAAAACCAACAATGGTACGGCGTTAAAGACCGTCAATCACCTATTTCAAATAGTTTAAACCGTGCAGAGAGCTTTTTATTACTTGCCGGCCTATTAGGTATTATTTTAGCCGCAGTGGCTATAGCCGTTTCAGCAAAACGTTATTGTGAACGCCAATACGATCCAGTAGCGATGATGAAAACGCTAGGCGGTAGCCGCTCAATGATCCGCAAAATATACATGCTCCATTTATTGCTTGTATGTGCAATGGCGGTAAGTATTGGGCTGTTAATTGGTTATGGCTTGCAAGAAATAGCAACAAGTTACTTATCAAAAAGTATGGGCACAGAGCTACCTTTAGGTGGCTTTAAACCTTGGCTGGTGGCTATAAGCACTGGCGTAATTTGTGCCGTTATGTTTTCTATTAAACCGTTATTTGATTTATTTGATATTCCACCGCTTAGAGTGCTGCGCCGTAACTTAGGTGACAAATTGGCAGTTAGTCGTGTGCATTTAGGAATGAGTGCGCTAACCGTGTTTTTATTAATGTGGTTATTCAGTAACAACATAAAAATAACGCTTATTTTGTTTATATCAACACTTGCGCTAATTGGTGTGTTGTTTTTGATATCTAAATTAATATTTGGTGGCGGTCGAAAATTAGGGCTTAAGCCAGGTAACAGTTGGTCGCTTGCAATTGCATCTATTCAAAAGCGTGCAAATGTGAACGCGGTACAGTTAATTAGTTTTTCATTAGCGATTAAATTACTGCTGTTTTTAGTGGTACTTAAAAACGACATGATATCTGATTGGCAATCGCAACTTCCTGCCGATGCGCCTAATGCGTTTTTAGTTAATATTACGCAAAATGAGCTTGAGCCAATTAATGAGTATTTAGCTCAAAAAGATATTCAGGTATCAGAGTTTTATCCCACTATTCGTGGACGCGTAAATGCGGTAAACGGCGAGTTGGTAGCACGTTCTGTATCGCTGCAAGACAACGAGAAAAAAGACGAAGAAGCACGTGCAGGTATTGGCCGCGAGCTAAACCTTACATGGCTTAAAGATGTGCCTGACCAAAATGAAGTAACACAAGGCACGTGGTTTGGTGAAAATGCGATGGCTGAAGCCTCAGTAGAGGAGTCGATGCTTGAGCGTTTAGATGTTGAGATAGGCGATACGCTTACATTTTTAATTGGTTCGCAATCGTTCGACGCTAAAATTACCAGTGTGCGCAAAGTTAATTGGGCCACGCTTAAACCTAACTTTTTTATTATTTTAAGCCCAGATGTACTTGCAGATTTTCCGGCGACGTATATTTCGTCGGTACGTATAAACCCAGATCAAAAGCGTGACTTTAGCCAGTTATTGCGTACTTACCCTACTATTACAGCGATTGATATTGACAACTTTGTTAAGCAAATACAAACAACTATTTCGCAAGTATCACTCGCCATTGGCTTTGTACTTGCCATTGTTGTGCTGTGTGGCGCGCTTGTACTTATATCGCAAGTGCAAGCTAGTTTAGGTGAGCGTATGCAAGAAATTGTAATACTGCGAACACTTGGCGCTAAAAGCCGATTGATTAAAAACGCGACCTTGTACGAGTTTTTATTACTCGGCGGTTTAGCTGGCTTAGTGGCTGCATTTTTTAGTGATATAGCGCTTTTAATTGTGCAGCAGCAAATGTTTGATTTAGCAGGTAAGTTACATCCGCATATATGGATTATTGGTCCGGTAGCTGGCGGTGTATTTGTGGCTGGTTTAGGCTATTTAATGATTGCCCGAACACTTAAACAAAACACCCAAGGATTAGTGCGTGCCCTAGGGTAAGTTTAAACTAACACGCTCCTGCAAATGCCCACCTAATACGTGGGCATTTTTGTTTTTCTTTGTACTGGTAATTTATACAGTGCTCTGGCATTATTAGCGTAATTTAAAAATAATAACAATGGAGCGCTGTTTGGCCATCATTTTAGGGATCGATCCTGGTTCACGTTTGACCGGATATGGCGTTGTTGCCCACCAAGGTTCTAAATTTACATACTTAGGCAGTGGTTGTATTAAGTTAGCCGATCATCCTTTTCCGGTTAGGCTTAAAATGATCTATCAAGGCATTACACAGCTTATTGAGCAGTTTTCGCCAGAAACCTTTGCCATTGAAAAAGTATTTATGGCGCATAACCCCGATTCAGCTTTAAAGCTTGGCCAAGCTAGAGGCGCGGCGATTGTTGGCGCTGCAATGGCCGACTTACCCGTATTTGAATATTCAGCTAGGCAAATTAAGCAAGCAGTAGTAGGTAACGGTGGCGCTGATAAAACACAAGTGCAGCACATGGTAAAAAATATTTTAAAACTACCCGGTACGCCACAGGCCGATGCAGCTGATGCACTTGCTATTGCGATTTGCCACGCTCACTCAGAACAAAATTTAATTAAACTAGCGGGTAGCGCAAGCAAAACCGTTAGAGGACGTTTAAGGAAATAACTATGATAGGCCGCTTAAATGGTATTTTAGTCGAAAAACAGCCACCAGAAATATTACTCGAAGTAAGTGGTGTCGGTTACGAAGTACAAATGCCAATGACCTGTTTTTACGATTTACCAAAAATTGGTGAAAACGCGATTGTTTACACCCACTTTGTAGTGCGTGAAGATGCTCAATTATTATTTGGTTTTAATAATAAAGTTGAACGCGCCTTGTTTAGAGAGCTATTAAAAGCAAATGGCGTTGGTCCAAAACTTGGCTTAGCTATTTTATCGGGCATGTCGGCAAAGCAATTTGTAAGCTGTGTAAATAACGAAGACTCAACGTCGCTTGTTAAATTACCGGGTGTAGGTAAAAAAACAGCCGAGCGTTTAGTACTCGAAATGAAAGACAGATTAAAAGATTGGGGTAATGATTTATTTACGCCATTTAGTGACAGCGCGGTAATAGAGCCGATGAGCGATGCGACAATTGCTAATAATGCAGCCGATGATGCCGTATCGGCATTGGTTGCGTTAGGTTATAAATTGCCACAAGCGCAAAAAGCAGTAAAATCGATAAGCAAGCCCGATATGTCTACTGAGGTTCTTATTAGAGAATCTTTAAAATCAATGTTGTGAGTAACCCATGATTGAAGCGGATCGCTTAATTGATGCGACTGAAAAAACAAATGAAGACTCTATAGATCGTGCAATAAGACCAAAACTTTTAGCCGACTACAGAGGCCAGCCTCATGTTAAGCAGCAAATGGAAATTTTTATTGAAGCTGCCCGAACCCGTGGTGAAGCGCTCGATCATTTATTAATATTTGGCCCACCAGGGCTTGGTAAAACCACGCTTGCAAATATTGTAGCCAACGAATTACACGTAAGTATTAAAACAACATCCGGCCCTGTACTTGAAAAAGCAGGCGATTTAGCTGCGTTACTTACTAATTTAGAAGAAGGCGATGTACTGTTTATTGATGAAATACACAGGCTAAGCCCGCAAGTTGAAGAAATACTGTATCCAGCAATGGAAGACTACCAGCTTGATATAATGATTGGTGAAGGCCCAGCTGCGCGTTCTATTAAATTAGACTTACCTGCATTTACGCTTATTGGTGCCACTACGCGAGCAGGCTCACTTACATCGCCACTACGTGACCGTTTTGGTATTGTGCAGCGATTAGAGTTTTACTCTGTAGAAGATTTGTCGCACATAGTAGGGCGCTCTGCACATTATCTTGGTTTAGAAATGTGTGATGATGGCGCAACCGAAATTGCACAACGTTCACGTGGTACACCACGTATTGCAAACCGTTTATTACGGCGTGTACGCGATTACACACAGGTAAAATCTGACGGTACAGTAAATGCCGAAGTAGCTAAGCAAGCGCTTGATATGATTGACGTAGATAAAAGTGGTTTTGATTATATGGATCGCAAATATTTACTCGCCATAATTGAAAAATTTATGGGCGGCCCAGTAGGGCTCGACAATGTAGCTGCAGCTATTGGTGAAGAGCGTGAAACAATAGAAGATGTAATAGAGCCGTTTTTAATTCAGCAAGGATTTATTCAGCGTACTCCGCGTGGTCGAATCGTGTCTGACAGTGCATATCATCACTTTGGTTTACTTCCTAAAAAAGACTAGCCTCATCATATACATTACTTGCTGTGGTTTATTGCGCAGCAGGTAATTGACTTAGTACCCCTTTCTTTCAAATATTTATACGGCTGGTATTTTACCCAAAACCTCAGCACACTGTTGCAAATGTTATTTCAAAATACTTATACGCTTTATAGTTAACTGTTAATTCACAGGGCGTTAAGACTTGCGAAGCTATCCTGCGTACCATTCAAACTAGTAACCGAATTACTTATTGTAAAATAGGTAGGGCAATTATTAGTTTATAAATAATACCAATCTGCTTATATATGGGGTCTACTTAACGTTAAGAAAATTACGCTAGAACTAGGCAAAAGTTTTTGTATCTAGTTGTTCTAAATAAAAAATTTTTAACGACGTTATAGTGCAATTTAATTCGTTAAATTGATCAAAGATTTATGCAGGTTGGTATAAAATATGTAGCGCACTAAATTGTAGGCAAAAAAAAGCCCGCAAAAAATGCGGGCAAACAACAAGTTGAAGGAAGTAATCCAGGGAACTACGTTTTACTGAATTTGGTTTTATCCAGAAAAAGTAAAACAATGTAATACGATAAAATATCCTATTACTAAGAACTTGGCTTAATGAAACTATCTCATTCGGTGCGCTAGTTCGGTATGGGAGAATAATACGTAAGATCATCTTTTTGTTCAAACTAGAAAATTTGTATTTTCAGATTAGAAAAACTAATTCGGTGAATTTTATTGTTGTTTGAATCTTGCGCGTTAATTAATCGTTAAATTTATAAGTTAATGAAATTTCTAGCTTAAGTAATTTCTTTTGATGTGGCTCGGTATTAGTTTTACTGTTACGTGAAGGTAAGGCTTATAGGTTTTGAGTGTTTATGCTCTTATTTTGAATAAACGGCGCATTTTATGACGTTTTACTTATATATTTACGCATATTTATAGTTAGCGAGTTTATTTAAAAGATTAAATAAAATACTGAGGCAAAGGGAAATGCCAACTAAAGCTGTTTTTTAACGTTTTTTGTTGCCTATTCATAGCAATACCGTTGTCAGCTTGAAATGGACTAGATACACTAGATGCAACTTTTGACCGTATAAACGGTCATATTTACACAAATTAACCAATTTGCCGTATTTTGAAATTACTTAGGAGTTTAACGTGGGATCAGGGCTTAATTTTTTAGACCTAATTTTAGAAGCAAGCTTGCTTGTTCAGTTAGTGATGTTAGGGCTAGTTGCCATGTCTGTAATGTCGTGGACAATTATATTTCAGCGTAAAAAAGCAATATCAGATGCACTATCAAATGCTAAGAAATTTGAGCAAAAATTTTGGTCTGGTATTGATCTAAGTAAATTGTATAACGAAATATCGTCACGCAGCGGTCAGTCTCAAGGTATTGAAGCCTTATTTACTTCAGGCTTTAAAGAGTTTGCTCGTCATAAAAAGAATACATTTCAAAGTGCGAGTATTGTTATGGAAGGGACGCATCGTTCTATGCGTGTTGCGCTTTCTCGTGAAATTGAAAAAATTGAATCTAGCTTATCGTTTTTAGCAACGGTAGGTTCTATTAGTCCGTACATCGGTTTGTTTGGTACAGTGTGGGGTATTATGAATGCCTTTATTGCACTAGGTGAAGTTAAGCAAGCTACATTACAAATGGTAGCACCCGGTATAGCAGAGGCACTTATTGCGACTGCTATGGGTTTATTCGCGGCAATTCCGGCCGTTATTGCTTATAACCGCTTTTCAAACAGTGTTGAAAAGCTTGAGTCTCACTATATTAACTTTATGGAAGAGTTTGCTAATATTTTACACCGTCAAGCAGCTACACAAATAGAGGCACAAGCGAATGTATCAGCGTAAAAAGCGCCGTCCGGTCGCAGAAATTAATGTAGTACCTTACATTGATGTAATGTTGGTATTACTTATTATATTTATGGCAACAGCACCGCTTATTACACACGGTGTAAAAGTTGATTTACCTAAAATGGAAGAGTCTGATTTAGTTGATACTAAAGATACTCCGCCCATTATTGCTTCAATTGATGCAGAGGGTAAATATTATGTAAGCGTAGGTACTGATCCTGAAGAGCCTATGGAAGCACTTGATGTTGCTGCGGTTATAAAATTACAGTTAATGAAAAACCCTGACGTGCCAGTTATGATTAAAGGCTCGGGTAAAGTGTCGTATCAAGAAGTATTATTACTAATGGATTTTTTGAAAAATGCAGGCGTACCATCAGTAGGATTAATGACTGAATCCTTTGAGGGGAAGTAGCTGTATGAATAGTTCAGTAGTAAAATCGATAGTACTTCATTTAGGCATTGGTGGTTTTTTGTATGCGTCTGCAAACATTCATCCGCCAGCACCTAAAGTAATGGAAGTAACGCTTAATTCGGCTATACCTACGCCAGATAAAGCAGTATCAGCCGTTACAGTTGATCAAAAACAAGTTGAGCAAAAAATTGCTGAACTTCAAAAGAAAGAAAAAGATAAAAAAAGTGCTGAAGACAAACGTATCCGCGATTTAGAACGCAGAGCAGCCAATGCACGTAAGCAACGCGAATCTGAATCTAGGCATATTAAAAAGCTAGAGCAAGAACGTAAAGCTAAAGAAAAAGAAACAGCCGAGGCGCAAGCACAAGCTAAAAAAGCACGTGCTATTGAGCAAAAAGAGCGCGCTAAAGCTAAGCAAGCTGAAAAGCAAAAGCAAGAAGCTGAAAGTGCAGCAAAAGCTGCTGCTGATAAGCGTAAAACCGAAGAAGACGCACTTAAAAAAGCAGAAGCTGAACGTAAAAAACGTGAAGAAGAAGCAAAAGAGCGTGCAGCCGAGGCAGAACGTAAACGCCAGCAAGCAATGCAAGAGCAAATGTTACAAGAGCAACTTGCCAAAGAGCAGGCTGCCCGTAGTAAAATACGTCAACAACAAGTGGTAAGCGAAGTTGATAAGTACCGTGCATTAATTATGGCGCGTATTCAGCAAAACTTATTGATTGATGAAAAAATGAAAAACCAACAGTGCCGAGTAAATATTCGTTTAGGTTTTAATGGTTTAGTAACGCAAGTTAAATCATTAGGTGGCGATAAGTTGGTATGTGAAGCTGCATTAAGAGCAGTGCGCATGGCCGACACATTACCGGTATCTAAAGATAAAGACGTATTCGAACAACTTAAGAATATTAATTTAACAATCAAGCCAGAATTTTAAAGGAATGATATGTTCAACAAAATAAAAATAGCCTGTTTAGTTTTACTGTTTGGGTTTGTGGGTGTTGCTAATGCAGCACTTGAAATTGTAATAACTGAGGGTGTAGACGGTGCAAGGCCCATTGCTATAGTACCTTTTAAGTACCAAGGTGTTGGCCCGATCCCTGAAAAATTAAGCAGTGTTATTGCTGCTGATTTAATGCGCAGTGGTAAATTTAAACCTGTAGATGTAGCGCAGATGCCACAACAGCCAACCAAAGATAGCGAAATTGATTACGCATCTTGGGTTAATAAAGGTGTGGAAGCGATATTAGTGGGCGAAGTTGAGCAGCAAACTGATGGGCGTTACTTAGTGCGTTATGAGTTAGTTGACGTGATTCGTGGCCAAATTACCGGTGGCAACACACAAATGATGAGTAATGGTAAGCTAGTTAAAAGCCAAGATCATATTTTGGAAGCGCGTGAAAGTGTTATTGGTGAAAGTGGTTTTCGCCGTTACTCTCATCGAATCAGTGACGTTATTTATGAAAGATTGACTGGTGAAAAAGGCGCATTTTTAACTAAAATTGCCTATGTAATAGTACGTGATAATGATGATAAGCCTTATCAGTTAGTTGTTGCAGATTATGACGGATTTAATGAGCAAGTATTACTTCGCTCAAAAGAGCCTTTAATGTCGCCAGCGTGGTCACCAGATGGTACTAAGTTAGCGTATGTAACGTTTGAAAATCGTCAAAGCCAAATTTACATTCAAGATATATACACAGGTAAACGCGAAATAATAGCAAGCTACCGTGGTATTAATGGTGCACCGCAGTTTTCGCCAGATGGTAAAAAGCTATTGTTAGTGCTTTCTAAGGACAAGACGGGTGCAACAGAAGTTTACATGCTTGACCTAGCTACACGTAAAGAAACACGCTTAACAAATCACCGTAGCATAGATACTGAGCCATCTTGGCACCCTAATGGTCAAGATATTGTGTTTACATCTGAAAGGGGTGGTAATGCTCAGATTTATAAGTTAAATTTAAAAACAGGTAGGTCACAACGACTCACCTTTGATGGTGATATGAATCTTGCTGGTTCAATAACACCAGATGGAAAAGAATTAGTGATGGTTAACCGTACCAACGGGCAGTACCATCTTGCTAAGAAAGAGCTGGCTACAGGCGCGTTCCAAGTATTAACGAGAACACGCCTAGATGAATCACCGAGCATAGCGCCAAATGGTTCGATGATTATATATAGCACGCTTCATAATAATAAACAGGTACTTGCGCTAGTATCGATGGACGGCCGCTTTAAGGCACGGTTACCTGTGCTAGACGGACAAGTAAAGGCACCAGCTTGGTCGCCATACTTACAGTAATATTACTGGTTTACTCAAAATAGGAATCTACTCAATGCAACTTAACAAAATACTTAAAGGCCTGCTAATTGCTGTGCCAGTAATGACATTAGCAGCTTGTAGCTCATCTTCAGATATTGATGAAGGTGCTGCAAACCAATCAAATCAAGGCGTTGTTGAGCAATCAACTAACACTGATACAGTTGAAGTAGCTACAATTTCTCCTGAGCAACAAGCAGAAGAGCAACTTCGTCAAAAGTACGAAGCACTTCGTCAAGAGCAAGTAATCTACTTTGATTTTGATACTGCGACAGTTGAAAGCAAGTACGCAGACTTACTTCGTGCACATGCTGAGTTTTTAGTTCAAAACTCATCAGTTAAAGTACTAATTGAAGGCCATGCAGATGAGCGCGGTACTCCAGAGTACAATATTGCACTAGGTGAGCACCGTGGCCAAGCAGTTGAAAAATACTTATTAAGCTTAGGTGTTTCAGCTAGCCAAATGTCAGTGGTAAGCTACGGTGAAGAGAAGCCAATGGTTAAGTCTCGCACTGAATCAGCTTTCGCTAAAAACCGCCGTGCGGTACTAGTTTACTAAGATAAGAGATATTATGAAGCCGAAAATTATTTTGGCAGCCATGATATTGAGCGGGAGCACCCAGTTAATGGCTGCTCCCGCTCCTGTTTCAGAAGCTGCGAGTTCACAATCAAGTATTGAGAAGCGATTAGCGTCGCTTGAGAATATGATGCAACAACGTAACTTTTTGCAAGTTGAGTTACAGCAACAGCTTAACTTGTTACAAGACGAAGTAAGCCAAATTCGAGGTGTAACCGAAGAGCAAAGCTACAAGCTTGAAAAAGTACTGCAGCGTCAGCGTGAGTTGTATCAAGAAATTGAAAACCGCGTGAGCCAGGCTTATACACAGCCAGCAGCAGCTCCCGCAACTGATTACACGCAACAAAGCAATGCACAGACCTATAGCAGTGACTTATCTGAAAACGAAGCCTATGAGCGCGCTGTTGCGTTAATAATGAAAGATAAACGCTATGACCAAGCGATTCCTGAATTTCAAACGTTTTTAACTACCTACCCAAACTCTGTATATGCGTCTAATGCGCATTATTGGTTAGGGCAGTTGCTTACTATTAAAAATGATGGTGTAAAAGCAGTAGAGCACTTTAAAGTCGTTGTGAACGAATTTCCAAATTCTAATAAACGTCCAGATGCAATGCTAAAGTTAGGCACACTTTTACAAGATCAAGGTTCAGCGGCGCAAGCACAAAAAATATTGAGCGATCTTATCAATCAATACCCAAGTACAACCGCTGCAAAACTAGCAACTGATCGTTTAGGAAACTAAAGTTCACTAGCGATTAAATTTCTAGTTAGGGCGAGCAAACTACATGGAAACTCTCGAAGAATCTTGGATTTGCATGTAGTTTGAGCACAAACGGTTTAATTTTGTGCATCTAGACATAAAAACTTAAAAAAAGAGACAATTTCGGTTGCACTCATTTTATAAATAAGTATTATAAGCGCCCGCAGCAAACGAATGGTTACCCCACTCGAAATGCGACAAATAGAGCGGGTTATTAGCTCAGTTGGTAGAGCAGTTGACTTTTAATCAATTGGTCGATGGTTCAAATCCATCATAACCCACCATTCTTTATTCCTTTGAATAGTGATTGGTTCCAATCGACGGATTTACGTAAAGTAGTAAGTTGCATTTAAACGCATAAATAGAGCGGGTTATTAGCTCAGTTGGTAGAGCAGTTGACTTTTAATCAATTGGTCGATGGTTCAAATCCATCATAACCCACCATTCTTTATTCCTTTGAATAGTGATTGGTTCCAATCGACGGATTTACGTAAAGTAGTAAGTTGCATTTAAACGCAACAATAGAGCGGGTTATTAGCTCAGTTGGTAGAGCAGTTGACTTTTAATCAATTGGTCGATGGTTCAAATCCATCATAACCCACCATTCTTTATTCCTTTGAATAGTGATTGGTTCCAATCGACGGATTTACGTAAAGTAGTAAGTTGCATTTAAACGCAACAATAGAGCGGGTTATTAGCTCAGTTGGTAGAGCAGTTGACTTTTAATCAATTGGTCGATGGTTCAAATCCATCATAACCCACCATTCTTTGAATGGTCTTTTATCGGCGGATTTACGTAGAATACTAAGTTGTTATAAAACGCAACGTCAGAGCGGGTCATTAGCTCAGTTGGTAGAGCAGTTGACTTTTAATCAATTGGTCGATGGTTCAAATCCATCATAACCCACCATTCTTTATTCCTTGTGAATAGTGTTTGGCATCAATCGGCGGATTTACGTAAGCTTCATTCATAATTGAATAAGTGCATAGAGCGGGTTATTAGCTCAGTTGGTAGAGCAGTTGACTTTTAATCAATTGGTCGATGGTTCAAATCCATCATAACCCACCATTCTTTATTCCTTTGAATAGTGATTGGTTCCAATCGACGGATTTACGTAAAGTAGTAAGTTGCATTTAAACGCAACAATAGAGCGGGTCATTAGCTCAGTTGGTAGAGCAGTTGACTTTTAATCAATTGGTCGATGGTTCAAATCCATCATGACCCACCATTCTTTATTCTTATGAATAGTGTTTGGTATCAATCGGCGGATTTACGTAAGCTTCATTCATAATTGAATAAGCGCATAGATTGGGTTATTAGCTCAGTTGGTAGAGCAGTTGACTTTTAATCAATTGGTCGATGGTTCAAATCCATCATAACCCACCATTCTATGAAAGTTTTAATCGGCGGATTTACGCAGCTTTTTACAAAGCAGATTTATATCAGAGCGGGTCATTAGCTCAGTTGGTAGAGCAGTTGACTTTTAATCAATTGGTCGATGGTTCAAATCCATCATGACCCACCATTCTTTATTCTTATGAATAGTGTTTGGTATCAATCGGCGGATTTACGTAAGCTTCATTCATAATTGAATAAGCGCATAGATTGGGTTATTAGCTCAGTTGGTAGAGCAGTTGACTTTTAATCAATTGGTCGATGGTTCAAATCCATCATAACCCACCATTCTATGAAAGTTTTAATCGGCGGATTTACGCAGCTTTTTACAAAGCAGATTTATATTAGAGCGGGTCATTAGCTCAGTTGGTAGAGCAGTTGACTTTTAATCAATTGGTCGATGGTTCAAATCCATCATGACCCACCACTCTCTAATACTTTCCTTTATATTCTTTTTTAAATTCCCATTCTATTTTTTATAAACAGCTTTACTAGTTTGCTGTTATTTGTGTTTATATTCTCGTATAATTCGCCCTAATTAATGCACTGTAGATAAGTGGTCGAGAACATGAGTCTAGCTCAAACTATTATGCCTGAAGGTTATATTTTCCCCCCTAAGCCAGCACCGTTAACAAATGACGAGCAAGGCGAATATAAAGCGCGTATAAAACAATTACTAAAAGATAAAAATGCAGTACTTGTTGCACATTATTATACCGATCCTGAAATTCAAGCACTTGCTGAAGAAACTGGCGGCTGCGTTGCCGATTCGCTAGAAATGGCGCGTTTTGGTGCACGTCACGATGCAGATATGATCATCGTCGCGGGCGTGAAATTTATGGGCGAAACAGCCAAAATTTTAACGCCAAATAAAACGGTTGTTATGCCAACGCTTGAAGCGACGTGTTCGCTAGATATTGGTTGCCCGATAGACGAGTTCTCAGCGTTTTGTGATGAGCACCCTGACCGTAAAGTGGTTGTGTATGCAAACACCTCTACCGCAGTTAAGGCGCGTGCAGATTGGATTGTAACCTCATCATGTGCACTTGAAATAGTAGAGCACCTTGATGAGCAAGGCGAAAAAATCATTTGGGGCCCAGATAAGCACCTTGGTAGTTATATTCAAAAAAATACCGGTGCTGATATGCTTATGTGGAATGGCGCATGTATTGTACATGACGAATTTAAAACTAAAGCCTTAAAAGATATGAAGGCGCTACACCCAGATGCAGGCGTATTAGTTCATCCTGAGTCACCAGCAGAAATTGTTGCACTTGCCGATTCGGTTGGATCTACGAGCCAATTAATTAAAGCTGCGCAAACAATGGACAATAAAAAGTTTATTGTAGCAACCGATCGCGGCATCTTTTATAAAATGCAGCAACTATGTCCAGATAAAGAGTTTTTTGCGGCTCCAACGGCAGGTGAGGGCGCTTCATGTAAAAGTTGCGCACATTGCCCTTGGATGGCAATGAATGGCTTAAAAGCGATTGAGGAAGCCCTCATAAGCCCTAAAGGTAAAGAAGTATTCGTTGATATGGATTTACGCGAAGGCGCACTTAAGTCGCTTAATCGCATGCTTGAATTTACTGCGAGCATGGCTAAGTAATTTTAAAAGTATAAATTAAAACGGTTAGGTCTTAGATTTAGCCGTTTTTTGTGCCTATAGATAAGCTATTGCTTGATAAGTAAGCATTTAAAGGCTCATATTTAAAAATGCCTTGCACCTTAAGGGTCTATTTCATACTATAGCGCGCTGTTGCATTACACAATTGCAGCACTGTGGAGGGATGGCTGAGTGGCTGAAGGCGCACGCCTGGAAAGTGTGTTTAGGTTTATCCCTAACGAGGGTTCGAATCCCTCTCCCTCCACCATTATTCTTAGAGCCCAGTTACTAATATCGAAAGGTATTAGTAACTGGGTTTTTTAATGCCTTCGCAATGACTAACTATTAACTAAATAGAGTGTTGATAACATGCCGACAAGCTCATGTTTTTCAATTGGCTTTGAAACGTAACCATCAAATAACTGCCTGTATATTTCTTTTTGCTCTGTAAAAACATTAGCGGTTAACGCGATAACAATTTGTTCGTTATTAAGCGCCTTAATTTTTTTACATGCCTGAAGACCATCCATTTTAGGCATTTGAATGTCCATAAAAATAATGTCTGGCTTGTGTGACTCGTATAATGAGATTGCTTCTAAACCATTGTTAGCAATAATAATGGTGGCTTTTGTAGGCTCAAGCATCGCAGATGCAACAAGCTGATTTATTTTATTATCTTCAGCTAATAAAATAGTTTTTCCAGATAGGTCAGGAAGCTCAACATTTTTTGTTATTAATGTGCTTTCATCAATCTGTGCTTGTTTTAATGGTAAGTACACATAAAACTGACTACCTGAATCTAATTGGCTTGTTACTTTAATTTCGCCATTCATTAAACCTATTAATGATTTAGTAATAGGTAAACCAAGACCTGTACCGCCATATTCACGCGTAGTTGATTGCTCTGCTTGTTCAAAGCGCTCAAACAATCGCTCTATAGCCTGCTCAGAAATTCCAATTCCGGTGTCTGATATACAACAACATATTTTGTTTTCGTCGGTTAGCCTAAACGTTACTGTAACGCCACCTTGCGAGGTAAACTTAATCGCATTAGATATTAGGTTTAAAAATATCTGTCTGAGTCTAACGGGGTCGCCTACCCAATACTTATGCTCAATATTAATTATAAATTTGAGATATATATTTTTATCACTGGCTTGCAGGCCAAGATCAGACTCTAAGTGGTGAATAAGTTCAAAAAGGTCGAATGATTTATATTCTAATGAAAGCTTCCCAGCTTCAATTTTAGAAAAGTCGAGGATATCATTAATAATAGTGGTGAGTGAGCGGGTCGAATAAAGTGATTTTTTTAAATACTCTTTTGATTTTTCATTCAATGGCTGCTCTTGCAGTAACTGTAATGTACCTAGTATGCCGTTCATAGGTGTGCGTATTTCGTGACTCATATTTGCTAAAAATTCAGATTTAGCTTGTGATGCCTGTTCAGCTAATTCTTTAGCATGTCCGAGAGCTTGTTCGTGATTAATTTGTTCGGTCAAATCGTATGCTACACCCAAATAGCCAACAATTTCATTTTCGTTATTTAATAAAGAGGTGACACTTATATTAACTTGTATGTGCTCGCCTGTAGAAGAAATGTATGTCCACTGATTGATATCAGGCTCTGTAGCCGTTGCTTTTAAGATAAACACTTCAAAACCAGGGAAAACAGGTTCATTTAACTCTGCACTAAGCTGTTTGGCTTTTTTTATAATTTCTTCTTTTAAATGAAAAATACCCGGATTTTCAATTCCAATAACGTCTTGCGCTTTATAGCCTAATAACTTTTCAGAGGCGGGATTAAACAAAGTAATTAAGCCATTTATGTCGGTCGCAATAATAGAGTAACTGGCACTGTTTAAAATACTTTGTTGAAGCATACTTATATCGGCAATTTCTTTAGTACGTAATTTTACTTCTTTTTCTAATTTTAAATTTGTTTGCTGCAGCATATGCTTATTTTGTTTAGCTTTGATAATTCTTCGCTGTGTTCTTTGTGCTCTACGATAAAAAAACAGCTGAATTATTAAAGTTATAAACATACAAATAAGGGTATAAAAAACACCATTGACAATAGCTTGATATTTACTCGGTAAGTGTAGTGATTCAATAAATGTGTCTGAAGCACTAAGTGTGATTTCCCATGTTCTTCCCATCACTTTAATTACTTTATTTAACTGATAATCAGCCGTGTTGCTTTTAATGCCGTAGCTAAAAAAGTCAGTTTTAACGTTGTTACTTATGTCGCTAATGACTAACTTATTTTCATCAGCTTGGGAAAGAGAGTCTAAAATATTGTTTATTAATAAAGGGGAGTAAGTCCATCCAATTAATTGCTCTAAACGCTGGATTTTATCAGTTGGAATAATAATATTTTTATAAACTGGTAGTAAAATTAAAAAGCCTTGTTTCGATTTGTTATCCGCTTGGATTAAAGTAATAGGCGCTGATAATTGAACTTGGTTATTAATTGCAGAGTTTAATGCTGCTTTTTTACGTGTACTTTCCGATGCAATATCGAGTCCTAGAGCCCGTGAATTACTTTGCTCAGGAAATATATACTGAATAATAAAGTGCTCATCACTTTCGTTAGCTAGTTTATTTAGTTTGAATATTTGGTTAGGTCGATCGGATTTTGCAGTTTTTAAGAATTGAGCTAAGTTTTCGGCATTCACTTTTCTTATAAAACCAATACCATTTGCTCCAGGGAATTCTTGGGCGTAGTTACGACTGTTAGAGTAATTAGAAATTGTTTGGTAGCTTAAATTATTAACGCCAATGCCGTGTATAAATCCTTTTAAACCGTATAGCCCATATTTATACAAGTCGAATCTGCTAGTAACGCCTGTTGAGAGTGAAGAAAGGCGGTTGTTGAGGGCTTCATTTATTTTGTTATTAACAGCATCTTGATGTGCAGCGTGGGCAAAGTAAGTTAATACAACACCACTGATGAAAAAAATAGCATGAGTAAGCACCGAGATTAATAACCTTTTACTAACCGGTCGTCCTGAAAACATTAACTCATCCTTTATTGTTAATATACTGACAGTATATCTATTTTATCATCGAAATAAATATAGCACTTATTATTCAGGATACAACTTTGTTATTAATTAGAATATATATATTTTATAAAGGTTTAGAGTGGATGTAATATAAAAAGTTGATTTTACTCACCAAGATAAGATGAACATGTATATAAATATAATAATTTTTATGTTCTTTGCTACTTTATAGCGAACAACAAAAGTATTAGCTAAAGGTGCTGGTTTTTATATTAATCGATTTTTTAGTAGATATTAGGTGCTCAAAAAACAACGGATAGCTTTTAGTTTTTGCTCATAACTTTACTTTGGTAAGTTTAAATCAAGTAAAATTCAATTAATATTATGATGTTTTTTTAAATAAAATTAGCGACTTAGATACGAGTGAGCAAGAGGTAATCTTTACCTACTTTTACAATTCATCCGAAACAAAACAAACTCTTAATATTTTATAATATAGAAATTAAAACATTATAAATTTATATTGTTCTATATTTACTAGCATGAAAGAAATGTGATTACTTAAAATGTAATTACCTTATGACATGTTTGCCGTGTAGGTCGAAAAAATACACGCTGCTATGCACTGCACAGTGAAAACTTAAAAAAAACAAGGTAACGGAGATAACTATGGCTCACCGAGTATCTAAATTACTTGCGGCAACAGGCGCAGTATTAACATGTATTTCTATTCCTTCGTATGCCGCTGTTAATGGGCTGACAGAACAAGATGAATTTAATATAAAACTTAGATCAATTTATTTTGACCGTGACTACGATAACGACGCAAGTGACGATTCAACTTTTGCTCAAGGTATAGAGCTCAATTACACATCGGGTTATATAAACGATTTAGTGAGTGTGGGTGTATCGACTTACACCGTGATGGATATTAATTCTACGGGTTCAGCCGCAGGTAATATTTTACCAGCGGGTAATGAGAGCGGTGGAGTTGACGATAGCTTTTCTAAATTTGGTCAATATTTTTTAGATTTTAAATTGGGCAACAACGGTCACGTTAAAGTGGGCGGGCAAAAAACCAAAAGTATGTTGCTTAAAAGCTCTGGGAGCCGGGCTATTCCTAATACTTTTAGAGGTGTTTTTGGTGATTACAAAATTGGCAACACTAAATTATATGGTTACGTTTACGACAAATGGAGCCGTCGACACGATGATAGATGGGAAGACTTTTCTACCGATCAATCGGCAACAGGCGCCATTAACGTAATTTGGGGCGTAGGTGCTACGCATAAAAAAGACAATCTAATATTAGAGGCTGAATATTTAAATTCGCACAATTATCTAAGTAAAATGGGATTAAAAATCAGTTACGACATTAAACTTGAGCAAAGTAAGTTAACCCTTTCAACTGGCATATTTACCTCACAAGATGATGGTGATTTATTTGTAACAGGCGCAGAGGGCGGCGATTTAGATGATGAAGATGCAACTGGCGCTTTAACAGGTTTAACTAAAAGTGAAAACGATGGATTTGCCTATTACTTAGATGCTGATTGGAAAAAAGATATTTGGAGTGTAGGTGCGGCATTTACTAAGGTAAGTGATGCTTGGATTGAAGATAACTTTAGTGGCGATCATGGTACAAACCCATTTCCAACTCGCTCATTGATTGGTGCCGATTTAACAAATCAAAACGAGGCAACGTGGCAGGCACGTTTTGGTATTGATTTAAAAGCAGTATCGCCAGGTTTAACAACAAAGTTTTACTACACAAGCGGTAGCGATGCTGAAAACTCTGCGCTGGGTAAGTTAGCTGGCACAGCTGACGAAAAATATTGGGCTGTAGATACGCGCTATAAAGTTGAGAAAATAAAAGGCTTAAGTTTGCGCTGGTTATTTGTAGATTATACAACCGAAAAGTTAGGCAGTGTTGATGGTGTTAAAGGCGATAGAGCTGACCATCGAGTTTATGTAGATTACACTATTAAATTTTAAAATGACGTTTAATAAGCCAATGCAAATTATACATTGGTTTTATTTCCTTTTTTAATTACCTCTATGATAAAACTAACAAATAAATAATAAAAATAAAGCTAATATATGTTTTCTCTTCAACAGTGGCAATCGCAGGGCCAATTTACTCATATTTCTGGCCATCAAATTTTTACAAAAATAGCTGGTGATATAACTAAGCCTGCGCTGCTTTTGATACATGGCTTTCCAAGTGCTAGCTGGGATTGGGAAGGTATGTGGCAAACGCTTAGTGAACATTATTTTGTAATTACGCTCGATATGCTAGGTTTTGGTTTGTCAGATAAACCAATAAACGCTACTTATAAAATTACCGAACAAGCCGACTTATATACTCAATTTTTAAAAACGTTAAATATTAATGACGTACATATTTTAGCTCATGACTATGGCGATACAGTGGCTCAAGAGTTATTAGCAAGGCAAGTACATAATCAAAGTGCCATAACGATCAATAGTGTTTGCTTTTTAAATGGTGGACTGTTTCCAGAAGTGCACAAACCATTATTTATACAAAAGCTTTTACTTTCAAAGCTAGGTTGGATAGTGCCAAAATTAATGAATAAACAAAAATTTGGCAATAATCTACTTACTATTTTTGGTAAAAGTACACCGCCTTCAAAACAAGTGGTAGACACACTTTGGGAGCTGCTAATTTATAAAGATGGCTTAGCCGTAATGCCCAAACTCATTAGTTATATAAAGCAGAGGCAGCAAAACCGAGAACGCTGGGTTGGTGCCATCATAAATAGCAATATACCACTTACGTTTATAGCAGGCGCAGAAGACCCCATCTCTGGTAAGTACATGATTGAGCATTATAAAAAGCTTATTCCCAATGCGCGCGTACAAGAGTTTGTAGAGCTTGGGCATTATCCGCAAGTAGAAAATCCAGATGCAATTACGCAGGCTTATTTGAATTTTAGATATTGCCAATAAAAACGCGGCTACTAAATTAAGTGCCGCGTTTATAAATTTTAGAACTCTGAGTATTTAGGCTTTGAACCTTAATATTTTTGCTTTGGCGCTTTTAATTGTTTTTCAAACTCATCTGAAAACAATATCGTGCCATCATCTTCCTCTGTAGGGAAGGCAGCAATAAGTAAGTCATCTTCCTCAAGACCCGGTGTCCAGCGACTAAACCAGTCAGTAAGTGGGATTGCTTTAGCGCTGCAGCCAGCCCATTCGCCAGTAGCCCATGCTTCTGCAAATTCGCGAGTTGGCCAAACTGGCACACAGTCGTCATCTTCGTTGGCAAGCATAACGCAGCCATCATCATCGTTTAAAATCCATACTTGCTTGAACTGTTGTACGGTTTCGAACATATAGGCTAGGCGTTTTTTTGCTCCAAGTCCTAAAATTACTGCGTGTTCTTCGCTTAAATTTGGCGTTGTCATAATTAGCTCACTCTTAATTACTATTGATATTAATATATCTAAATTATATGCACACAAGTATATCGAGTTATATGACAGAGTGTTGAAAAGTTGCTATTTAATTTCAGCAATGCAGATCTAATTTGTAGATTGATCAGTATAATTTCTCACAAATTTGAGCGATCATTCAAAAATAAGCTTGAATGTTTGTAAAAAGGCCACATTGTAGTAAGCATATACTTAATGAAGGATTGAAAAATGACAACTGATCTACTTGCTCCGTTTAAATTAAATAACACGATTGAGCTTAAAAACCGCGTACTTATGGCGCCATTAACGCGTTGTATGGCTGACGATAACTTAGTGCCAACACAAGATATGGTTGAATATTATGCTCGCCGTGCCGAAACCGGTTTAATTATTAGCGAAGCAACTATTATTCGTCCAGACGGACAAGGTTACCCAAATACACCCGGTTTATTTACCAGCGAGCAAATTCAAGGTTGGAAAAAAGTAACTGACGCTGTGCACGCTAATGGCGGCAAAATGTTTGCACAGCTTTGGCATGTTGGCCGTGTTGCACACCCTCACTTTTTTGATGGCGATGTACTTGCTCCATCAGCAATTGGCGTTGAAGGCTCTGTCCCTCGTATGCGTGAGCTTACATACATCACACCAAAAGCAGCCACTACTGATGATATTAAAAGTCTAGTTGCTGATTTCGCAAAAGCTGCTGAAAACGCAATTGAAGCGGGCTTTGATGGGGTAGAGATTCACGGTGCTAACGGTTATTTAGTTGACCAATTTTTACATTACGCTGCAAATACACGCAGCGACGAATATGGTCAAACGCCTGAAAACATGTCGCGTTTTGCACTAGAAGTAACCGATGCGGTTATTGCTGCTGTAGGCAGTGATCGTACTGCACTTAGATTAACACCGGGTGCTTACTTTAATATGAGCGAAGATAGCCGCGATAAAGCGGTATTTGATTACTTATTACCAGAGCTTGAGAAGAGAGATTTAGCGTACTTACACGGCGGTATTTTTGACGACAGCATGCGCTTTGACTCGCTTGAGGGCAAAAGCATCTCTGAATTTTTACGTGCAGGCTACAAAGGTACATTAGTAGGCGTAGGTAGTTATAGTTTTGAGTCAGCAAAAGAAGCTATTAACGATGCTAAGTTTGACTTAATAGCGATTGGTCGCCCACTTATTGCAAACCCAGATTACATTAGCAAAATTGCAAACGGTGAAGAGTTAGTACCATACAGCGATGAAATGCTTGCACAATTGAAATAAATTACTATTTGTAATAAGTTCTAGAAAATAATTAAGACACCCAAAGTTAAACCTTTGGGTGTCTTTTTTTGTACATATTCCCGCCATAAATCTTCCATATTTGTTTAATTTTTATGTAAATAAAGTTCATCCTCGTTGTCATATTTAAAATTCATACTGTCCGCGTTTTCATATTTCATAATTAAAATCAAACGGGACAACAATGTACGCTTTAAAAAACAAATCGCTTTTGAGCATGGCAATTGCCATGGCTGTATCAACATCTAGTTATGCTAACGACAACACCATAGAAGAAGTAACCGTGGTTGCTAAACCAACGAGCTACGCTAACAATGTTATTGAGCCTGCAATGCTTGAGCAACAAAGTTCGGTATCGAGCATATTATCGGTTATTGATAATTTACCGGGTATTAGCATAAATGAAGGTGATGCATTTGGTGGCGACGATTGGTCTACTACAATCACCATGCGTGGTTTTAGTATTGATGGAAACCAACAACAATTAGGTATGACCGTTGATGGCATTCCCAATGGTGGCTCTAATTATGGCGGTGGTGCTAAAGCTAACCGTTACCTAGATAGCGAAAACCTTGCAACGGTTGAAGTAGGTCAAGGTACGTCTGATATTAAGTCGGCTTCACTTGAAGCACTAGGCGGGACATTTAACTTTGTAAGTAAAGACCCAAGCCTTGAAAAAGGCACTACCTTTGCGTATACATCAGGCAGCCACGATGCCACGCGTTATTACTTTAAACACGAAACAGGCACTGTTTTTAATAACACACAAGCGTACGTAAGTTACTCGCAAACAGATACAAGCCGCTGGATTGGCTCAGGCAGTAATGGGGGCAAAGACAACCAACACGCAGAGCTTAAGTTTGTATCTAATTTTGACGATTTAACACTTACCGGGCGTTTATCTTACGACGATGTAAGCGAGACAAACTATAACAGCGTAAGCCTTGAGCAGTTTGAACAAACACCAGAGTGGGATCAGCTAACATGGAATTGGACAGGAATTCCGCATTTTGACCAAATGTTTGCAGAAGGTTGGGGAACGCTTCGTGAAAATACCTTAGGCTATTTAAAATTTGAATACGCGATTTCGCCAACTTCATTATTAACCGTTAGTCCTTATTATCATAAAAATTCAGGTCGCGGCGATTGGATCCCACCTTATTTAACAACGCCTGTTGATGAAAATGACGACCCAACTCTAGAGGGCGGCACTAATGCAGGCTCTTATGGTTTTGCTGATAGTGAGGGCAACCCGCTTGCACCAAATGCCGATTGTACGCAAAGTTTGAGCTGGCCATGGGAGTCGGGTCCTGGTTTAAATCCTGCGTGTTACGATGCAACAGCAACACCTGTCATGTCTTACCGCCATACGCATTACAACAAAGATCGTTTAGGTGTAACGGCAAATTACCAAGCGACATTTGGTGATCACGATATAGAAGCGGGCTTTTGGTATGAGCAAAGCGAGCGTGAAGAATCGCGTGATTGGCACAAAGTAATTGACGCGCGTATCTATCATCACTTTGATAGCACGCCTTACTGGACACAATACAAAAACACTTTTGATACCGATACATTCAAATGGTACCTACAAGACTCGATTAATTTTGGTGACTTAACATTAAATATTGGTGCAAAACAGTATTTAGTTGAATTACAAAAGTACGACCACTTTGCTAACGAAAGATCAGATAAAGTAGATAGCGACTCAGACGTTTTATTTAGCGGTGGCGTATTGTATCAGCTAAATAACAGCACAGAATTATTTGCCAGTTACAGCGAGAATTTTTCCGCAATAAAAGACGGTGTACTTGAGCGAGACAGTTCAACACTTACAAACATAGAGCCAGAAACTGCCGACAATATAGACTTTGGTGTACGTTACCAAGCCGACAGATTAACCCTTACAGCAACGGCTTACAGTGTTAAGTTTGATAATCGCATTACCTTTATTGCCCCTGGTAGTGGCACAGACGGCATTGATTACACGATTGGTACAAATGGCTCGTACGTAAATGTAGGAGGCATTGACTCAAATGGGCTCGAGCTTGCAGCAAGCTATATGTTAACACCAAGCTGGAGCGTGTACTCGTCGTATACTAATAGCAGTTCTGAGTATTCATCCGATGATCCAAATGCATACGATTCACAGGGCGTAATATTAAAAGACGAAAGTGGTAATGAGGTAGCACCAAGCTTTAGAAAAGGCGACAGCATAATAGATTCATCAGAGGATTTATTTGTGGTATCTACCGATTACTTTAGCGATGGCTTTCGTGTTGGTTTATCGGCTAAATACACCGGTGAGCGCTTAGGCGCATGGCAAGACGAAGACACGCGCGCCCGCAATAAAGTAGACGGCTACACCGTACTTGATTTTAATGCAGGTTATTCAACTGACGTAGATGCAGGCCCGTTTAAAGCCATTGACGTATCGTTTGTTGTTTATAACGTTACTGACAAAAGCTACTTAGCAGGTGGTACCGGTAACGGCGCTACTTATTACATTGGTGCGCCTCGCACCGCAGCAGTTACATTTACCGCTGACTTTTAATTAGGTTTTAGTAATTGAATTAAAATAAAGCCCATCATTGATGGGCTTTATTATATGAAAGGGCGCAAACGCGATGAAAACAATTATAAAAGTAATACTATTTAGCTTAAGTGTATTAGCGAGCAACTTTGCAACAGCAGCGCAAAATGTAGTGCTGGTAACGCTTGATGGAGTACGCTGGCAAGAAGTATTTAACGGGGCTGATAATAGCTTAATTAATAATACTGATTTTGTTAAAAAGCCTGAGCAATTAAAGAGACAATTTTGGGCAAAAACTGCAAATGAGCGCCAGCAATTACTAATGCCTTTTTTAACGCAAGTAGTGGCTAAACAAGGCGTAATTATTGGCGATAGAGCTAACGGCTCTACTATGTCGGTAAGTAACCCGTGGTATTTTTCATACCCTGGTTATAACGAAATACTCACCGGTGAAGTTGACGAAAATATAAATAGTAACAACAAAGTGCTCAACCCAAATAAAACTATTTTAGAGCGTTTAGATAAGTTACCTGAGTTTAAAGATAGCACTGCCTTATTTGGTAGTTGGGATGTATTCCCATACATTGTAAATACTAAGCGCAGTAACGTGTATGTAAATGCAGGTTTTATGTCAATTGAAGAGAATTTATTCACCGATGCGCCGCTGTTAAATGCGCTACAAAATGAAATTCCCAGTCCTTGGTATAACGTACGACTAGATAGTTTTACATATCGCTTTGCTAAAGCGTATATGTTGGCTAAAAAGCCTAAGTTGTTAGTGATAAGTTTAGGCGAAACCGATGACTTTGCGCATGATGGACATTACGATCAATACCTTAAATCGGCAAGGCAAAGTGACGCCTTTATAAAAGACTTATGGGCAACTATTCAAACTACAGCGGGTTATAAAAATAACACCACACTAATTATTACTACTGATCACGGCCGTGGCAATAATGCCAACGATTGGCAACATCACAGCTCTAAACGTGCACTTGCTGAGCTAGAGTTAGGTGAAAATACCTACCCAGAAGGAATTGTTGGCTCTGAACATATTTGGCTTGCAGCCATTGGCCCCGCAATAAAAGGACGTGGCTTAATTAAAACTGAAAATGAGCTTAAACAAGCGCAAATAGCGGCTACCGTTTTAAAGGCTCTTGGGCAGAACCCAAATGAAATAAATTCAAATATGGCGCCTGCTATTAGCGATATTTTAAAATGAAGAACCTATTAAAACCATTAACCCTATCTGCCTTGGTGCTGAGTTTGGTTATTAGCGCGAGTGTTAATGCCGCGCCATCTAAAATCCTATTTGGTTCGTGTGGGCATCAAGATAAAAACATACCCATATTTAATGCAATTAACAAAGAGCAGGGGGATTTGTTTATATTTTTGGGTGACAATATTTACGGCGATACCAACGATATGGATGTACTTGCCGATAAATACCAACTTTTAGGGGCAAAGGCGGGTTTTAAAATCTTGAAAGAGCAAACGCCTATTATTGCTATGTGGGATGACCACGATTATGGCCAAAACGATGCAGGTAAAGAGTATCCGCATAAAGAGCAATCACGCCAAATTATGCTTAATTTTTGGGATGAACCTGTAAACTCAGCGCGTCGCACTCGTCCTGATGGAATTTATACCTCGTACATGTATGGTGAAAATGAGCAAACCATACAAGTAATAATGCCTGATTTACGTTGGAACCGTGATGCGCTAAACCATGTAGGTGAGCTTGAATACTACACTAAGCGTAAGTTAAATAACCAAGGCCCGTATAGTCCTAGTGAAGTGAAGGGCGCATCCATGCTAGGTGAAGCCCAGTGGCAATGGCTTGAACAAGAGCTTAAAAAGCCTGCTGCAATAAAATTGATTGCCTCAAGCTTACAGCTTTTACCCGATTTTACAGGTTGGGAGTCATGGGCAAACTTTCCTGAAGATAGAAACCGTTTATTTGCATTGATTAAAAAGCATAAGGTAAATGGGGTAGTGATCATCAGCGGCGATACGCACTGGGGTGAAATATCAAAGTATCAGCAAAACCTTGATTACCCATTAATTGAGATGACCAGCTCTGGCTTAACTGAAAAGTGGAAAGATGTAAGCCCTAACAAACACCGAGTAGGGAATTTTACTCATAACGTAAATTATGGTGATTTAAGCATAGACTGGCAGCAAATTGACCCCACTATTTCACTTAAATTAAAAGGCATTGATGGCGAAGTAATAATGCAAAGTGATTTTAGTTTATCAAGTATTAGCCCTTATAAATAAACTCACTACTACGCACAGTATATAAAATAGATGCTGTGCGTATAAAATCTGTAAGTTAGTTCTTAACTCTCTGATTTATTAAAGCCAATTACCCGTTTGCGCTACCCCTAATATTGAAAATATCTTACACTGGTTTTATCTCAAGCAAGGTCAGTGTTATATGCTAAATATTATTCAATCAAACCGGATGGAAGCCCTGCAAGCGCAGTTCCACCAGCTGTTAAAAGTAAACCCATTGCAAAGCCCGTTCGACAAAGAAGTAGTGCTAGTGCAATCGCCGGGTATGTCGCAGTGGTTAAAAATAGGTTTGAGCGAAAACTTAGGGGTTGCGGCGCAGGTAGATTTTCCGCTGCCGTCGAGCTTTATTTGGCAGTTGTATCAGCAATTACTGCCAAATGTCCCTAAAGAGTCGGCATTTAATAAGCCCAACCTTGCTTGGAAGCTGTTTGCCATTTTACCCATCTGTATTGATGAGCCGCTATATTTACCGCTAAAAACCTATTTAGAGGGCGATATTGACGGGCAAAAAACCTTTGCGTTATGCGAAAAAATAGCCGATGTGTACGACCAATATTTAATGTACCGACCGCACTGGATAGCCACATGGGATAGCGGCAAAGATGAGCTTGATGACGTAGATGTAACCATTGCCCCATGGCAACCTGACTTATGGCGACGCATTGTAAAACTAAGCCAAGAACTTGGGCAAAGCCAATTTCATCGCGCTAATATGCAAGGGCAGTTACTTGCAGCACTTGAGACTATGGACAATAGCATACTGCCACAACGCATTAGCTTATTTGGTATATCGGCGATTGCCAGCTCCCAGCTAGACGTATTTGAAGCGCTGAGTAAAAAAACAGAGGTTATATTATTCTTTTTTAACCCGAGTGAGCATTACTGGGGCGATATTATAGATGAAAAAACAGCAGCTAAAATAAGCGCTAAATACGCTAAAATGCCGCTGGTGGAAGCGCAACAAAAAAAACACACCAACCCAGATGAAGAATACTACTTTATAGGTAATCCGTTGTTATCGTCGTGGGGTAAATTAGGTCGCGACTATTTTGAGCAACTCGTACAGTTAGATGCCCGTTGGATTGATGGTTTTATTGATGTGTTTGACGACACCTTACTAGGGCAAGTACAAAGCGAGATTTATCAGCTTGCGTTTAAAGGTGAATCGCTGACCGATAACAAAGAGTGGTTTATAAACGACGAAGGTAAATTACCAATCAGCGCAACCGACACCAGCATTACGCTAAGCGATTGCCATACTCCGCTCAGAGAAGTTGAGCGCTTGCACGACTACTTACTTAACTTATTTAATCAAAACCCAGCGCTTACCCCCAAAGACATAATCGTCATGATGCCCGATGTAGGCACTTACAGCCCTTACATTGAAGCCGTATTTGGCGGAGCACAAGGCAGCCGCTTTATTCCTTACGCATTGGCCGATTTAGCCATAGAGCAAGAAAAGCCCGTCCTTAGCTCATTTGCGAGTTTAGCTAACTTACCGTTTTCGCGCTTTGGTGTGTCGGATATTCTCGATTTATTACAAGTTACGCAAATAGCCGAAAAATTTGGGCTTGAAGCGCACGAATACGAGCAAATTCAATACTGGCTTGAACGTGTTGGGGTTAAATGGGGTATAAACGCAGCGCATAAAAGAAGCTTTGATTTACCCGCTATCGATTTAAATACTTGGCAACACGGGCTCAACCGTTTATTGCTTGGCATTGCCATGCGCGACGAACAATGCCCGTTTAACGGTATTTACAGCGCTGATGAAGTAGAAGGCATGGCGCTTGATACACTCAATAAGCTCGTACACTTTATTGATGTACTGCAAAGCTTTAAAGAGCAGCTAACGCCGGATGACACGCTCACTAATAAAGCGCATATTTTAAGCGAGCTATTAAACGCCATATACGAAAGTGAAAGCGACGACAGCTGGGATTTATTAGTACTTCAAAACGTGCTCGAAGAAATACAAAAACACCACGACAACGGCGATTACAGCAAAGCGGTTTCGCAGCGTATTGTTAGTTATTTAGTTAAACAAGGCATTCAAGAAAAAGGCGTAGGGCAGCGATTCTTAGTTGGGCAAGTCAATTTTTGTACGCTTATGCCCATGCGCGCCGTACCATTTAAAGTGGTATGCATGCTGGGTTTAAACGATGCCGACTACCCACGTAACGTACAGCCCATTGGTTTTGACTTAGTGCCTTATTCTAAAAAGCAAAAAGGTGACCGATCACGTAAATTAGATGACCGCTACTTATTTTTAGAAGCGCTACTGAGTGCCCGCGACAACCTATACATGAGTTACATTGGTCGCTCGTGTTTTGATAACCAACCGCGCACGCCATCAACCCTTGTAAGTGAGTTGTTAGAATATATTGGGCGTAGTTTTGTATTAAACGAAAAGAGTGAAAAAACGCTGCCCGCATGTCTAATTAATCAGCAGCATTTACAGCCCTTTAATAGCCATTACTATTTAGCCGATGAGCAAGCTAATACTGTGCTGAGCAACCACAGTTACAATCCAATTTGGCTGCCAAGTGAGTCAATTAAACCAGAGCCAGTTATTGCGCTTGATGTGACTGTGCCAGATCAGCTAGATCTCGATGTGTTTATTAGAAGTGTGTGCAGCGCACAAGAGAGCTTTTATCAACAAACATTAGGTTTACGCCTGCCACAATTTAACGAAGTAGCAAAAGACGAAGAGCCATTTAGCCTAGATGCGCTGCGCCGTTATTTTTACCTTGATGAAATACTTAAAGCCAATATAAACGAGCAACCACTGAGTACCGAGCAAATACTGCAGCGGGGTGAGTTACCTCAAGCCAATGTAGGCAGCCTCATATTTGAGAGTATGGAGCACCGAGTTGATGCGCTTGCAGGGCAAGTTAAAGAGCATATTAAAAGCGGGAAAAGTGAGCCGATAGAAGTTTTGCATACCATTGAAGGCACCAAAATAGAGGGCTGGCTCAATCATGTTTATTTGCAAAAACAAGTGTTTTACCGCAGTGCGAGTATTAAAGCGAAAGATTTAATTAAAGGCTTTATTTATCACCTTGCAGCGCAAAGTATGGATCAACAAGTAGAAACATTGTTACTTGGGCTCGATAAGCAAATTACCTTTGCGCCCATAAACAAAGCCGATGCGGATGCACTATTAGCCGATTGGTTTGAGTTATACAAAGCGCTGCGCGCAGAGCCTGTGCCGTTTTTTCCGGTAAGTGGTTATGAATACGTTAAAAGCGGCGGCGATATAACAAAAGCAATGAGCAAATTTAGCCCGCAATACATAGGGCGAGGCGAGGGCGAAAACCCGTATATTCGCTTAACGGTGCAATCGCTAAATGACTGCCAAGAAGAATTTATAAAATGGAGTGATAAATTGCTCACGCCTTTATTTGAACACGCAAAGGAGAGTGACCATGCAAGCGCTTAATCCTCTTACTATGCCGCTCATTGGTCAAAGTTTAATAGAAGCCAGTGCGGGTACCGGCAAAACCTATACAATTACGGGGCTGTATTTACGTTACTTACTAGGTATGCAAATAGAAGGTGAGTTAAATACGCCGCTCAGTGTTGAGCAAATTTTGGTTGTAACCTTTACCGACGCCGCCACCCAAGAAATTAAAGACCGCGTACGCAGCCGAATCATTGCTGCACGCGACGCACTGCTTGGGCAAGACCCAAATGACGAACTCATTGAAGGCGTAATTGCCAAAATTGATGATAAACACCGCGCGTTTGATTTGCTCGATGCAGCTGCTAAATCAATGGACGAAGCCGCTATTTTTACCATTCATGGCTTTTGTCAGCGGATGCTAAAACAACATGCGTTTGAGTCGGGTGTGGCATTTAATCTCGAATTTATTTTGGATGAGCGCGACATACTGCTCGAAACCATTAAAGATTTTTGGCGCGCGTTTGTATACCCACTTAACAAAGAGCGCACCGATGCTATTTTAGATGTATTTGCCGCACCAGAGGCTTTATTTGCTCAAGTGGCGAGTATTTTAAACAAAGCTAATGCGCACATTACGCCACAAATAAATTTAGATGATGTATGGAAAGCCCGTGACGAATACATAACCCGTGTACCTGCATTTAAAAAAGCGGTGTTAGAGCAAGAGTTTATAGGTGCTATTAAAGGCTCGGGTTTAAGCGGGTCTAAAACGCCAGCACGAAAAGGCAGCCTTAGTGCGCTTGAGGTATTTTGTTTAGGCGGCGATTTGTTTTTTGAATTTGGCACTAGCAAGTATTCGTTTGAAGTATGGAGTACAGAAAACTTAAGCGATGCAGGCAACTATAAAAAGAATCAGCCATTATTTGTGCATCCATTACTGAGTCAGTTTGACGAGCTTGCCGCCCTTAATAACACCATAAACCAAGGGCTTAAAATAGCGGTTGTACAACATGCAGCACGCTGGGTAAAAGCCGCAATAGTTAAGCGCAAGCAAGAGCAAAGCGTTATCACCCCAGATGACTTACTGACCAATTTACACAGTGCGCTTAATAACGAGCAAGGCGAGGTACTGGCGCAAAAAATTGCGCAGTTGTTTCCGGTTGCCATGATTGATGAATTCCAAGATACCGATCCGATTCAGTACGGTATTTTTAGTAAAATTTATGGGCAACAAAATACCACGCTTGCCATGATAGGCGATCCCAAGCAGGCTATTTATGGCTTTAGGGGCGCGGATATTTTTACGTATATTGGCGCAAAAGAAGCTGTACAGACTGATCAGCAATTTACGCTGGGTACTAACTTTCGCTCAAGCACCGATATAGTAAATAGCGTTAATAGTTTATTTGGCAAACACGCTAACAGCTTTATTTATAACGACGCTATACCGTTTAACGCAGTGGCTGCGAAAGGCAAAAAAGCGGCTGATTCTTTTTTAATTGATGGCAAACCCGCTACCGCATTCGAATTTAATGTATTTGTGGATGAAGCCGCCGATGAAAAAAACAAACCAACTAACAAAGGTGTAGGGCAAGCGCATTTAGCCACTCACTTTGCTAATAAAATAGTGACCCTGCTTGAAAAAGCAAAACAGGGGGACGCGTGCATTGGCAGTAACCCTGTAAGCGCTGCCGATATTTGTATATTAGTGCGCGACCGTGTTGAAGCGCAAATAATGAAAAAAGCGCTAGATGATGCCAAAATTTCCAGCGTGTATTTATCACGAGAAAGCGTTTTTAGCCAAGAGCTTAGCCATCACCTACTTAACTTTTTAACAGCGCTGCATGGTCAATATGACGAGTCATTGCTACGCGGTGTTTTAGCTGGTCCATTATTTTGTTTAAGTTATAACGAAATACATGCACTCGCCGATGATGAAAATAAATGGCAAGACTACTTAAACTTTTTTGCACAACTTAGCCACATTTGGAACAAGCAAGGCGCTATGGCAATGCTTGAGCGCTTAATGAGCCACAACCAGCTTAGCGCTAAATGGCAAGGGTTAGGGTATAACGTTGAGCGGTGGCTTACTGACTTTAGGCACTTGGGCGAAATCTTACAGCAAAAACAAATAGAGCTTGAAGGCACGCTGCGTTTACTACGCTGGTTTGCACAAAAGGTAAGCCAACAAGACGGTGAAACAGTACAAGTACGCCTAGAAAGTGACGCCAACTTAGTTAAAATTGTCACTATGCATGCCTCAAAGGGGCTTGAATACCCACTGGTATTTATGCCGTTTGCCAGTGGCTATCGCGAAACTAAAGAAGCGCTTTATCACGATAATGGCAAACTAATTTACGATTTAAGTAAAGACGAAGATGCACTGCAAAAAGCAGAGCAAGAGCGCCTAGCTGAAGATTTACGCCTGCTGTATGTAGCACTTACTCGCGCTGTGCATTTTTGTGCGCTTGGTGTTTATAACATTGGGCAAGGGCAAAGTAGCCGCTTAGCAATGCAAAGTAGTGCACTAGGGCATGTTTTATTTGCAGGGCTTGAGCTTGCCAGTAGCCAAACATGGCGCACGCATTTAAGTGAGTTTTGCGACGCTAATAGTGCGATGAGCTATCAGCAATTTACCTCACAAACATTATTAGAACAGGGAACACTTTGTTTTAATAACAGTGAAAGTGCGCAGCAAACGTTAAGTGTTAATAAAGTAACAGCAAGCATTGAGCGTAACTGGCGAGCAACCAGCTTTAGTGCATTGAGCTTTAAAAAGCACAGCGACCAATTAGCCCCAGGGCGAAGTGATGAAGATCACGAAAAAGACGAGTTTGCAGTGCAAGAGGACGAGCTGCCATCACCTTATAGTTTTCCTAAAGGGCCAAAGCCGGGTAGCTGTTTGCACGAAATATTTGAACAAATAGATTTTACTAGCCCAATAGTTCACCCAACTAATACCGAGCAAAACTTATCTGAGGTAGTTAAGCGCAGCCTTGAAAAGTACCACATAGGTGATCAATGGCGAGAAGTGGCTGAAAAGTGGGTACTCGATGTTCTTGCGTGCCCCCTAGATAAAAGCTCTCTAGAAAACAGCCTTCTTTCATTAGGTGTGCTTACACCAAGCGACTGCCTAGTCGAAATGGAGTTTAATTTACCCCTTGAGAGCTTAAGCGCACCTAAGCTAAACGAAATGCTGGTTAAACATTTTGGCTTTACGCAAAGTAAGCTTGAATTTTCACAAGTAAAAGGCTTGTTAAAAGGCTTTGTCGATTTAATATTTTGCTACCAAGGCAAATATTATATTTTAGATTATAAGTCTAATTATTTAGGCAGTACGCCAGCTGATTACGAAGGCGATATGCTTGAGCAAGCGATGAGCAGTCATCAGTATCATTTACAGTATTTAATCTACACGGTAGCGCTGCATCGTTTATTAAAACAACGTATAGCTGATTACTCGATAGAAACCCATTTAGGCGGCGTGTATTACACGTTTTTACGTGGAATGCCGACAGGGCAAGGCGTGTACTTTAAAAAGCTAACTGAAGAACAAGTGATTATTTTAGATGGCTTATTTAGCCAAGGAGCTATGCTATGAGCGATTTAAATGAGCAACCTGGATTGTTTGACGATATTGACGAGACACTTAATAATGAAGCCGCAGAGCCTCTTACTTTAAAAAATGTAGCACAAGATGCCCCATTAGAGGACATTGTGTTAAATAATACGATTACCGAAGTCCCGTTACTTGAGTATTTATTAGCGCAAAACCGACTGCGTGTAGTTGATGTGAAGCTCGCTGAATTACTGTGTGCTAATGACATTGAGAAAACTCACAATGAACTGTTTTATATTATTTTATTGCTGTGCTTATCGCAGCAAAGCCAGCATAGCTGCCTAACCTTGAGTGAAGTTGATTGGAGTAATCCTTTTAATTTGCGCAAAAGCGACTTTAATAAACTCGATGGCAATGTACCCAGTACGCTAAGCCCGTTTAGTGATGACTTTAACGTACATACAGCGCTCCGTTACTTACAAAACCATGAAAGCGTAGGCGCAAGTAAACCACTGCAACTGTTTAACGAGCGACTTTATTTTGCGCGCCTTGCCGGTTATGAGCAAACACTCGCAGATAGATTATTAAGCATGAGCGAGCGAAAGCTCAATATTAATAATGAAGTATTGGCTGAACTTTTAAATACCTATTTTCCTGCTGATTCAACAATTGAAACTGATTGGCAAAAAGTGGCGTGTGCGATTGCGGCCACCAAAGGCTTTAGTGTGATCACGGGTGGCCCAGGTACAGGTAAAACTACCACAGTGACTAAGTTGCTGGCTATTTTGCAGTCACTTTATGAAACCGCGCCGCTTAGTATTAAGCTGGTGGCACCCACTGGTAAAGCAGCTGCACGTTTAAGTGAATCTATTTTAGGTGCCAAAAATAAGCTCACAACGATCCCTGATGATATAAAAACGCTGATCCCGCAAAGCGCTCAAACTATTCATCGCTTATTGGGTGTAAAACCGTTTACTAATAAATTTAGGCATAACAAAAGTAATCCGCTGCATTTAGATGTACTAATTATTGATGAAGCCAGTATGGTCGATTTATCGCTGATGGCTAAATTAATAGAAGCACTTCCTGCGCACGCGCGATTAATACTCCTAGGTGACAAAGATCAGCTTGCCTCGGTAGATACCGGCAGCGTAATGAGCGATTTATGCCAAGGTTTAACACTTGGGCAAACGCCAAGCTACTCGCAAGCACGTTGTGATGAGCTAAATAGCTTATGTTTTAATAATGAACCTAAGCTCGTAGCGCAAAGCGTGAGTGAATTTAAACTCGCAGATTGCATTGCCTTTTTACAACACAGTTATCGATTTGATGCACAAAGCGGCATTGGTCAACTCGCACTTGCGGTAAACACCAATAACACCGGTATTTTAAATTACGTAGAGCAAGAAAGTAGTGAAGGGCGCTTTAACGATGTAATTTTAGATTACGACTTTGTAGCAAAACCAATTGAAAAGCTCGTTAAAAGTGCAGCAAGTCATTATGCAAAGTACCTTAACTTAATAGCTCAAGGTGCAAGTGTTGCACAGGTACATGCTGCTTTTGCAAGTTATCAGCTTTTAGCTGCGGTACGAGAGGGCGATTACGGCGTTCATAGCTTAAATCAACGAATAGAGCGCGTGTTGCAACAGCAAGGTTTAATTACCGTAAGTCCTAATACTCACCACTACACGGGTATGCCTATTATGGTGAGCCAAAACGATTATCAACTTAAGTTATTTAACGGTGATATTGGTATTTTAATGCCCGATGAAAGTAATCAACTCAAAGCCATATTTATTGATGAGCAAGGTAATCAACGAGCATTTTCGGCAGCACGACTCCCTGCGCACGATAAAGTATATGTAATGACTATTCATAAATCACAAGGTTCAGAGTTTAGCTACACAGCCATGGTACTGCCACCGCTAAAACAAGCGCGCATGGGTATTAACAGGCAATTAGTGTATACGGGAATAACCCGCGCTAAAAATAAGTTTGAGCTGGTGGCTGACAAAAAAGTACTGCAATTAGCAATGAATAAAAGCGTATCGAGAGCGTCTGGATTGTATGAAAGATTAAAGTTTGAGAATTAAAGGTTCTGCTGGGACATAGAAGTTATTTTATTGATGTATTGGCTATTTTAAAACTTTCTGAATCTAGTAATTAAAGCTCTTATTATTTATCGCGTTATAAATAATATCTTCTATAATAAAATTAATTTCATTTCATATCGAATGTATTAGTAGGGATATTAATGTTTTTTTCTAAAAATAAACAAAACGAAATAGCTTCTCTAAAAGCTGAACTTTACCCATTACAACAAGTATGGGAAGGGCTTTACCGAGAGATGTTAGTACTAAACATTCTTTATGATGGCCGAATTTCGCACGCCAATGATAAGTTTTTAGAAAACCTAGGCTACAGTGAAGATGCTCTAACTAATAATTCTTTTGACGATTTTATTACAGATTCGTCTCGTCAATCTTCAGAATTTAAAAGCCTACAGCAAGCTATTAAAAAAGAAGGGCATTGGGGCGGTGCATTGCAAGTTATGCGCAGCGATGGTAAAGCTGAATGGTTACGTTTAATAGTACATCCAGTAAAAGGGGAGCAAGATCAGTTGCTCTATTTTTCTATATTCGGAAGTGTACTTACAAAAACAATTACGGCTTCTCGCGAGCAAAGCGATACTATTAAAGCGATATATCGCTCTATGGCGGTAATTGAATTTGATTTAGAGGGCCATGTCTTAAAAGCAAATGATCAGTTTTTAGCTGCAATGGGTTATCAAGAAAGTGAAATACTAGGTAAACATCACCGTACGTTTTGTGAGGTTTCAGAGTATAGCTCCCAAGAGTATCTGCAATTTTGGGCTAAATTAAGAGAAGGTAAGTTTATTGCTGAGCGTTTTAAGCGTGTAGATAAACATGGCAACATTGTTTGGCTAGAAGCGTCATATAACCCAATCTCAAATGACGCGAATGAGCTTTATAAAGTGATGAAGTTTGCAACTGTTATCACTGATCAAGTAAATCAAGAAATTGCGATATCACAAGCTGCCGAAATTGCTTATAGCACCTCAACCCAAACTGATAAAAAAGCAGAGCAAGGCGCGAGCGTTATACAAGATACAGTCGCAGTAATGACTGAGCTGGCTATTAACATGGAGCAAGCTGCAAATGAAATTTCAGCGCTTGATCAGCAGTCGCAACAAATATCGAGTATTGTACAAAGCATTAGTAGTATTGCTGAGCAAACAAATTTATTAGCATTAAATGCCGCAATTGAAGCGGCAAGAGCTGGCGAGCAGGGGCGAGGCTTTGCTGTGGTTGCAGATGAAGTGCGATTGCTTGCATCGCGTACCTCAAAAGCAACAGAAGAAATTGTAGAAGTTGTACAGCGCAACCAATCACAAACCCAAAATACGGTGGCTGTAATAGAAAAAGGTAAAGAGAAGGCAGAGCAAGGCTTGGCGTTATCTAAAGAATCTGGTGAAGTGATGCAAGAGATCCAACAAGGTGCACAAGAAGTTGTAAATGCGATTGGGCAATTTACCAGTGAACTTAAAGCTAACGGTTAGATTAGCTTCGTCCTTATTCTAAAGCGGGCACTTTCAATGGTATCCGCTTTAATCTTACTACCCTCAATATACCCCTTGAAACCCATCTAATAATTTCAAATATAACAACTATACCTCTATTAACTCATTAATCAGTATGAAATAAGTTTCTTCTCTTCCCTAAATGATAATAAGTTGTTGCATTTTTGTTCGTTGTTCCTAATACTAGAGTCTGTTGATCTTTCAAGGTTAAATTTGCAGCAGTCTGTTTGGTATTTAGGTAAGGCAGAGCCTAAGTAGTGTGGTTGTTCCCCATAAATAGGCGATAACGTAGCATTAATGCCAAACAGACGCTGCCCAAAGGGTACTTCCTAGAGGCTATTTACTCTTTGTTGCTCGGTTTTTACTTATTCTTACATGGATGTAAGCCAGTAGAGTAACGCAGGAGCAGTTACCGAGCCCACTAGGTTACAAATCTCGCGCCGTGATTAAATAGCCTCTAGTTTGAACAAATTTTAATCCGCAAAGAACAACAGACCCTAGTGAACACCTAAGCTGACAAGCTTATGTAAACCAACATGAATACCTTAAATGATAATAAGATATTAAGTACACAACATTAAGGAATTGTATGAACAACACAAAGCGCACACACAAATTAATTAAGCCAAGCCACCTAATTGGTGCGGGGTTAGCTATGTTAATGAGCTTTTCTGCAGCGAGTAAAGACTACAAAATTATATTAATTCATGGCTTACAAACTTCGCAAATAACAAATAAGTCGGGTAGTGATGTAATTAATGATGGTGAAACATATTGGCAATCGTACTGGAATAATCGTGCAGATGAGCGAATTGATTGGCCTGCTTATGAGCGTATTGAAGGTAAAATTGCTACCGATTGGGTGTGGCCAAAGCTAAAGCAAATTTCACGCTCTAATTTATGCAGTGATGGCTGCGTATTTGTAACACATTCAACAGGAGACTTAGTTGCACGCCATATTATTGATAATCAAGAAAACTGGTTAGAAAACGAAGGCTTAGAGCCGCTTAATATTGTTGCTACGTTTGATTTAGCAGGCGCGGGTGGTGGAAGTGAGCTGGCTGACGTAGCTGTTAGTGCTTTAACTGGCGCATCATGGAACTTTGCGGTCGATGCTGCACTCAAATGGTGGCTAGGAAGTGATGTAACCGAAGCTGTTGGTGTATTACACGATTTAAAAGTAAACAATGCACGTAAAATTTCACCATTCCCAGATGCACGTACGCCACGTTTACGCTTTGTTGCCGATGGAAATGCATATTTGGGTTTAACGGGTGGTTTTTTAAAAGGCAATGATGATTCGGTTGTTGCATCGCACTCTTCATGTGGTGCCAGTTCGGCTGGCTCGTTTGGAAGTTGTAGCAGCAGTATTAATACAAATGGCCATTTAAAATCGCAAGGTGATGCAGTAAGTAGCTTTATGCCAAACCATTATCCAATGATGATGAGTGACAGTTATAGCCATAACGAAATACATAACGCGCAGCGAAAAGGTAATGTAACAATAGCCATGAATAACGTAAATGTGGAAGGTGACACTGTAGGTTTTAATACGTTTGATAAAACTACAGGTAGTTGGTTTTGGAAAAAACAATATCGTTATATTAAGGATTCAAATAATTTAAGCGCATCAGCACTTATTTATAATGTGATTCCATAACATACAAGGCGTGTAGTTAAAAACTATACGCCTTATAAAAGATTGAAATATAAAAATGAAAAAATTTTATGCCGTTGCTTTAATTATTAGCACTATTTTATTCTCGCTATGGTTTACAGGTAAAAATGATGCTCATAAAGTTGTTGAGCCAATAACACCTCAGGGTAAACACAGTGCGAGCGTAGCTGATTTATCGCCTGTAAAAGTGATCCCTATAGATGTACCTACAGCAAAAAAAACACAATCAAAAAAACAAATCGCGTTTAATGAAGACTTAACAAAAGCAGCGCAGCAAGTGGTTATGCAATATGAAAGTGCACTTAAATTTCCTCCTTATTCTCAGCCATTGAGTCCATTAGATGAAGATCGATTAAAGCCAAATCAATTCTACCCGGTATCGAGCCCTATTGATGAAAGTGGCGATGCTTTAACGTTAAGTCTTAAGCAATATCGTTTTGTATACCCAGAAGAAATAACAATAAAGATAAGCGCTCAAGGGCTTGGAAAAGTGGTCGTTGAGCTTGCAAATACAGATACAAAAGAAGTGTTAAATACCCATACAGGCAATGCGCGTGACGGTGAAGCAATTATAACATTTGAAGAGGATGAAGATTACCCTCGTAGCTTACAAGTGTTTGTAGAGGGTGATGTTGCGGGTAAAAAAGTTCCCGTAGTTGCGCAAATTCAATATATGCCGCCGAGTGCAACTTTAACAGGTTTTGAAACTGCTTATGCACAAAACGAAAACATGATTTTGCCAGCTAACATAGTGGTAGTAAAAAGTGGTTTGTATCGTGTTAGGGCTAATTTATACAGTGGCGATACACCACTTGCTCATTTAGTATCTAAAGAGCGGTTAACGAAGGGAAGCCAAACTCTTAATTTGAAAGCTCATTGGTCCGTGTTACCACAAGGCATTACAGATATGCGCTTAAGCGACTTTGTTATTGAGAGAATGTCGCCAAGCCCAGGTGAGCGAAACAGCTTTGGGAATAGTGAAATAAGTCATTTTGATATTAACGATTTTTCGTACGATAGCTTGCAGCAATTACCATATCAGGCTAATGCACAAGAAAAGTTAAGTTTGGAATTTTTACAAGGCTTAGCTGAGAGTTAAAAATAGAACGCAATGCTGAATTGGTAAATTTAAGGGGGTTGTACATAAATACAACCCCCTTAAATTTGTTAGCTTAGATTTATAGTAACTACACTTGGCGCTTCTTGTTCATCAAGCTCATTAGCAACAGGCACTTTAGGAATATCTGGTTTATCAAGGGCTATATCGCCACCATCAATTACTTCACCGGTTTGTAAGTTTTTAAAATCAAACAAGTCGGCGTCAGCTAAATGTGAAGGCACTATGTTTTGCATTGCCGTAAAAATGCTTTCAATACGACCTGGGTGCTCCGCATCCCATTTAGCGAGCATTGTTTTTGTATGTTTACGCTGTAAGTTTTCTTGCGAGCCACATAGGTTACACGGAATGATAGGGTAACCTTGTACAAATGCGTATTGGCTTATGTCGCTTTCTTTACAGTATGCAAGTGGGCGAATAACCATATGCTCGCCGTTATCACTCATTAATTTAGCCGGCATACTTTTTAGCTTTCCGCCGTAAAACATATTTAAAAACAATGTTTCAATCATGTCGTCACGGTGATGACCAAGGGCTATTTTAGTAGCGCCTAGTTCTTTTGCTGTGCGGTATAAAATACCACGACGTAAGCGTGAGCAAAGTGAACACGTTGTTTTACCTTCAGGGATAATATCGGTAACAATACTGTAAGTATCTTCTTCTACAATTTTGTATTCAACATTTAATTTATCAAGATACTGGGGTAAAACATGCTCAGGAAAATCAGGTTGTTTTTGATCAAGATTTACAACAACTAGGTCAAACTTTATAGGTGCTACACGTTTTAAATGTTGAAGCATTTCAAGCATTGTGTAGCTATCTTTGCCGCCAGAAAGGCATACCATTATACGGTCACCTTCTTCAATCATATTGAAGTCCATAACGGCTTGACCAGTTTGGCGACGTAAACGCTTTTGCAGCTTATTTAAGTTAAATTGAGCTTTAGCTTGATCTGAGTGTGACAATTACGCCCCCTAGTAAAACAATACAGCAAAGTTATTTGCTAAAAATAAAGGGGCGTATTATACCCAAACCACCTGAATATGCGAGTTTAGGATGTAATTAAAATTGATTTAAACATGCCTTATTAGCACGTAAAAATAACTCGCTTATAACTTGTACATAAGGCTTAAAATTAATCCTTTGCCATAGGGCTCACGTAACCATCGGGTTTGAGTGCCAGTACATCACAGTCTAGGCTATCAATTACATGCTCTGCTGTATTACCTACAAGAGCGGCACTTAAGCCCGTGCGACCTACAGTACCAATAACAACTAATTCGCTATTTAACCGCTTCGCTACATCAGGGATTACATCCTCTGGCAGGCCTTCTTCAATAAAACATTGCTCTGGGTTTAAATTAAACTCTGCAGCAAGTGCATTGGTTGATTCATGATGATGCTTTTTAACTGATTCGTTATAAAGTCCTGGGTTAAACTCAGGAATTTCGATGGCGATATTAATAGGAGTTGCTGGGTAGGCATTAACTAAATTAAGTTTTGCGTTGGCAAGTTCACATAAATATTGTGCGTCTTTAATAACGCGTTTATTAAGTGCTACATGTTCTTCGTTTTCACTAACCGCATTTACAGCAGCTAAAATATTACCGTTTGCTGGCCATGCCATTTCTTTTACAAATAATACCGGGGCTGGGCATTTGCGTACTAAGTGCCAATCGGTCGGGGTAAAAATAACTGATTTAAGTGCACCATGTTGATGTGTGCCTTTAATTACTAAATCGTACTTTTCATCAATTACAGTATCGATTATGGCTTCGTAAGGGCGATTATGCCAAACCACTTGGGTTTCAATATTTATATCTTTGTAAGGGGAAACTAAATCGTTTAGCCATAGCTGGCGATCTTTTAGTACGGCATCGCGCATTGCTTCGCGTTCATCGCCAGATAGCATAGTCGTCATTTCGTAAGAGAAGTCGTAAACCGTCATAAAGGCGGTAATACTTGCGCCAGATTTTTTAGCTAAATCTATTGAACGTGCTAAACCGTGTTGATCATCTTTGGTGGGGTCAATAACCGCAATAATGCGTTTAATAGTGTTCATATGCTACTCCATTTACCTAACGGGTGTACATTTAGTGTAACGTAAATATAAAACAGTTAAAGGGGTAGCATATAAATTGTTGTTCTAAATCAAACTATTTAATTTAGCGAGGCTTAACTATAGCCGCTGTTTTAGCCAAGGCATCATTATCTAAAATTGTAATAAATTTACCCTCTACTTTAATTAAGTCAGCTTTTTGAAAACGACTTAATAAACGGCTAATGGTTTCTACTGTTAGGCCTAAGTAATTGCCTATTTCACCGCGAGTCATCGTAAATCTAAATTCCTTACGCGAAAAACCACGCTCACCAAAACGCTCCGACAAGTTATAAATAAAACTAGCTAAGCGTTCCTCTGCTGATTTTTTATTGAGTAATAACAGCATTTCTTGATCGTATGTAATTTCACTGCTCATTAAGCGCATTATTTGTTGGCGAAGTTTTGGTAATTTTCCTGATAGTTCATCAAGAGTATCGAATGGGATTTCGCACACCATTGACGTTTCAAGTGCTTGCGAAAAACTGGGGTGAGTCATTTTACTTATTGCGTCAAAACCAACTAGGTCGCCCGCTAAATGAAAGCCGGTAATTTGCTCATCACCTCGCTCCGATAACGTGTACGATTTAAATGAACCAGAACGAACCGCATAAATAGCCTGTAAAGGTGCACCTGATTCAAATAGATAGTCGCCTTTATGGAGTGGTTTTTTTCGCTCAATAATTTCGTCAAGCTTGTCCATTTCTTGGCCATTGAGTGAAAATGGCAAACACAATTGACTAATACTGCAGTTATTACAGCTAATAGCACAATTACCTTTAGCGCGACTTTGAGAGAAATCCATAATTTAATCCGTTTAAATTTTTATACACGACTGCAAAATAACCTTATAGGTTAATAATGCGAATAGATTAATGTACCAGTTTGTCAGTTGCAATAATCAATAAGTAGATACCATACCAAATTATAACACTGCCTAATACAATTCGGGTCCATGGATGGTTAATAATAGTATTTAGTTTTTGCGCGGTAACGCCTAATGTGATCATCGCGGGAAAAGTACCCAAAGCAAAGCAAAGCATAACTAAGGCACCGTCAAGGGCACTTGGGCTAGTCATCGCCCATGTAAGTGCTGAGTAAACAAGTCCGCATGGCAGCCATCCCCACAAAGCACCGTAACCTAGGGCTTTAAAAGGAGAGTTAATAGGCATTAAATATTTATTTAGTTTAACAATGTGTTGCCACACCAAGGTTTTACCAATTTTCTCTAACCATTGCAAAGTAGGGCCCAAGCGCATTATATACACGCCAACGAGGAGCATAAAAATAGCTGCAATGAACGAAAGTACTAAAGAGAAGGAGGTGTTTTGCCTTGCAAATTGGCTGCTAATACCAGCAACAAGTGCACCTGCAGCCATATAGCTCAGTGCACGTCCAATATTATAAGCAAATGAATAGGTAAATGTTTTACGTTTGTCACTTGCCAGTTGTAATGAGCTTGCAATACCACCACACATAGCAATGCAATGACCGCTACCGATTAGTCCCATTAAAAATGCGCTGGTATAAAGAGGGTCAATCATTACTTTTGTTATGTTGCTCTTTGTCATCTTCAAACAAAATACTATGACCTTGCTTGTTTAAATCCGAAAACTGCTCGCTTTTCACTGCCCAAAAGAAAACACCAATAGCAATAATGACGAACAAAATGGCGATAGGGATCAAAATGTAAATTATGCTCATAACTTTAATAGCCTTAGTGAATTACTAATCACAATAATTGAGCTGGCAGACATGCCAATAACAGCCATCCAAGGAGCAACTAAGCCCAACGCTGCCAGTGGTAATATTGAAGCATTATACAATAAAGACAGCGCAAGATTTTGCTTAATAATACGTCTGGTTTGTTTTGCTACATTAAGTAAGTGACCAATGGAGGCTAAATCGCTATTAAGAAGCACTACATCGGCGCTATTTTTTGATATGTCTGCACCGGTTTCCATAGCAATAGATAAGTGCGCACTAGCAAATACCGGGCTGTCGTTTACACCATCACCTACCATTGCAACGACTTCATTTTGTGAAGACCATTGCTCAACGGCGGTTTGTTTATCTTGTGGAGAACATCCAAATTGCACACTTTCAAGTTTAAGTTGCTTAGCTACTTTTTGCCCAGCATCTGACGCGTCACCGGTTAACATGTGACACGTTAAGTTTTGCGATTGAAGTGAGTCTATAAGCTTTTTAGCATCGCTTTTTACTTTATCAACAAAGTAAAAACGTGCAACAACTTGCTTATTTATATACAAGCTCGCTTGTGCATTTGATTTTTTGCTATTAAACCAACCACTTTTACCAATTGCGTAATGATTAGTTGCATCTTGTGCGCTAATTCCCAGCCCTGGATGTACTTCAACGTTATTAAGACTGCGGTGAGCTGGCGTAAACTCATCAAATGCACTGGCGATAGGGTGCTCAGAATAACGCTCTAGCATGGCTGCTATATCTAGCGCTTGCGCTTTTGTATATTGTTTATCGATTATATCTACTTCATCAAGGCTAAATTTACCTTGCGTAAGTGTGCCTGTTTTATCAAATGCAAATAAAGTAATTTGTGAGAGCGTTTCAAGCACATGCGCTTGTTTTATTAATACGCCTTTGCGGGTAAGCGTTGCCACTGCACATGTGAGTGCGGTAGGTATGGCTAAACTCAGGGCACACGGGCAGGTAGCAACTAAAACCGAAATAGTGATCCAAAATGCATGTTCGGGATCAATTTGGTACCAGCCAATAGCTGTAAGTGAAGCAAATATAAGTAAAGACGCAATAAACCATTGCGCTACTTTATCTGTAATTTCAACCAGTTTAGGGCGCTTGGTTAAAGCGTTATGTTGCAGGCGTATAATTTGGTTTAAAAGCGTATTTTGACCAATTTTATTAATTTTTATTTCAATAACGCCGTCGTGGTTAACGCACCCAGCATAGACATTATGGCCAATAAACTTTGTAACGGGTTGATGTTCTCCCGTCATCATTGATTCATCAACCGTAGTTTTACCTTTAATAAGTTCGCCGTCGGCAGGAATTGTTTCACCTGCTTTAATAAGCACTACGTCATTAAGTTTTAGTTTTTTGGCTGCAATTATAAGCTCTTCGCCACTTTCGTTAATGGTGCGGGCTGTTAATGGCAATAATTTTTGTAAATTTGCAGTAAACTCGCTGGCTTTTAAACGCGCTCTAAATTCAAGATATTTACCTAATAACAGCAAAAAGGTAAACATACACACAGATTCAAAATACACTTCGCCGACTTGCATAAATGTGGCGTAACAACTTGCACCAAACGCACCAAAAATAGCCAGTGATACGGGTAAATCCATATTGAGCTGTTTTGCTTTTAGTCCATTTATAGCATTGGTTAAAAAGGGCAGAGCACTATATAAAATAACTGGTGAGGCCAGTACTAAGCTGATCCATCTAAAATACTGCTCAAAATTACTGTCCATGCCTGAAAACATGCCAAAGTACATGGCAAATGCAAACATCATTACTTGCATGGTCATTAAACCGGCAACACCTAAACGGCGAATATAGGCTTTTGCTGTTTGTTGCTTTTGTTGGGATTCAGTATCGGCTTGAAACGGGTAGGCTTTATAACCAATCTTAGCAAGCGCAGTAATTATTTCGCTTAATGGGGTGGTGGTTTTATCCCATTGGATCATAGCGCGGTTAGTGGATGTGTTTACATCAACACGTTTTACTGAGGTTAAATTTAATAGTTGTTTTTCGATAAGCCACGCACAAGCGGCGCAGGTTATACCTTCGACACTCAGTAATACTTCTGAGATATTATCGTTAGTGGCTATAAATTCGTCTTGAATGTCTTCGTTGTCATAACTTTTTATAAATGCGAGTTGCTCGGGTACCAATTGTTCCACTTTACCTGCACGTACGGTCCGATATTTGTAGTAATCGGTCATACCTTGGTCAACGATGTTTTGTGCAACAGCTTGGCAGCCAATGCAACACATTGGCTGGGCTTTATCGTCAATTATAACGCTTGCACTAAATCCGTTTGGCACATTTTCAAGGCAATGAAAACAAGAGTTAGACATAGTTATACTACTTATAATTAGGAGTAACTAAAACAGTTTGTTCAGTTGGTAACGTTATATTTTCTTTCATTTTCCAACTGCCATCTATAGGCTCAATAAATACTGAGTAGGCACCTGGTGTGTACTTATCAAGTAGTGCTGTAAATTCTTGATTGGCATTAGGGGTTAGAGTAGCGGTAAAGTCATGTGCTTTAATTGTGCGGTGGTAAAAAGAGAGTTTTAATACATGCACATTGCTGCTGTCGCCTTTTGTAAATTTAAAGCTTACGCGCTCATTGGTTACATTTAATCCGCCATGCAGATAAAGCGCTTTTGCTTTTTCAAACTTAGTAAGTTCTAAGTTGATTGCTTTACCTTTTTTGTAGTAGTCGTCAACAACCATATCTGGACCGTTACCTATTGCCGTAATAAATAGGCTAATACAGCCAATAATGGCCACTAACGGAAAAAAGATTAAAAACCAAGGCCAAAAATTCTTATACCACGGAGTAGGTTGCATAGTTGCTCTAAATTAGTTTAGGGAGGTTTATTTTATAGGATTTATACGTAAAAGACTAAAAAAAAGCCTCACAGTGGAGGCTTTTTTGATCTGGATTAATCTATTGAATTAAATAAATTAATTTATAAACATTTTATTAACCGCATGCTTATTTATCTTGCGATAAACTGTAAACATAGGCTGTTAATAAGTGAATTTTTTCTTCACCTAAAATGTCTTTCCATGCAGGCATTACACCAGCACGACCATGGTTAAGTGTTTCTTCAACTGCACGTTGAGAACCACCATATAACCAAATGTTATCTGTCAGGTTAGGCGCGCCAAATGGTAGGTTATGTGCAACCGACCCTTTACCGTCAGCACCGTGACATGCGGCACACATTGCAAACTTAGCTGCACCTGCTGCTGCATCTTTTTGGTTAACAGTACGGCCAGAAAGGCTTAGCACATGTGCTGTCATTTCTTTAACGCCTTGCTCACCAAGAGCATCGCCCCAAGCTGGCATTGCAGCTATACGACCATTAAGGAGTGTTTCTCTAATTTTGTCTGGTGTTCCGCCATATAACCAATCTTTATCAGTTAGGTTAGGAAAGCCGGTACCACCACGCGCATCAGAGCCATGACATTGCGCACAGTTTTGTGAGAACAAACGCTGACCAATTTCGATGGCTAATTGACCATCTGTTTGCTCGTGTTTGTCGCCATTATCAAGTGCTACTTGCTGCGCTGCGTCACCTTCAAACTTAGAATTAACTAAATCTAAAACCGGTACCTGTGCCAATTTATTAAAAATAGGACCGAAGCGCTCTTCTGCAGCTTCATACTCTTTATCAAGTTTAACAAAGCGACCTTCTGCTTTGGCCTCTGCAACTGCTTTTTTAGATTCAGCTAAAGACGTAATACCTTGGTTAGAACTCGTCCATTTACCCAAACCTTCCCAGTTGCCTAAACCTGGGTAAGCTGCAAGGTAATATACTGACCAAATAAAAGTTGCGAAAAACATGTAAGTCCACCATTTTGGTAGTGGATTATTTAGCTCTTCAATGCCGTCAAATTCATGTCCACAGCTTTCACCTTCTTTTACGCCAGCATAGTTTTTTAAGTTCCAAACTAATAGGCCAAAGATGATGCATAAGCATGCAAGGGTTAAAACAATAACCCAAATACTCCAAAAGCTAGTCATTTTTCAGACTCCTTTTCCTCGTTAGAGAGCGTGTTGTCATGTTTTTTTTCATCTTCAAAAATGGCATTAGCAGCGCTGTCAAAACGAGTTTTGCTTCGCTTGCTATATGCCCATGCAACAATCACAATAAACAATACTAAAATTACCAGAGTCAAAATACCTCTGTATGTTCCGTAATCCATAATTTTTTACTTCAAGTGGGTACCAAGTTGCTGTAAATACGCGATGAGAGCTTGGATTTCTGTTGCGCCTTTGCCATCATTCATAGCATTAACTTTATCAACATCTGCTTGAAGCTCTGCATCATCGCCATAACCTAAACCCGGATGTTTTGGGTTTTCTGGGTTAATAGCAAAAGTATCACGGAAAAGTTGTAGTTTTTTCAGAGTAAGGCTTGTATCAACCGTATTCTCTGCTAACCAAGGAAAGCCTGGCATGTTTGACTCAGGAACCACAGCACGTGGATCAACTAAGTGAGCATAATGCCAATCGTCCGAGTAGCGCTTACCAACACGAGCCAAGTCAGGACCAGTACGTTTAGAACCCCATAAAAAAGGATGATCCCATACTGATTCGCCTGCTACAGAGTAGTGACCATAACGCTCAACTTCATCACGAAAAGGACGAATCATTTGTGAGTGGCAGTTAGAACAACCTTCACGCACGTAAAGGTCGCGGCCTTCCATTTCTAAAGCGTTAAGAGGGCGTAAACCCTCCACTGGTTTAGTTGTATCGTCTTGAAACATTAGCGGAGTGATCTCAACTAGTGCGCCAAAGCTAATAGCAAAAACAGTCAGAATAGCCATAAGGCCAACGTTCTTTTCTACTATTTCATGTTTGTTTTGTGAATTTTTCTTGCTCATCATCTCACTCCGTTATGCTAATTGTGCTTGCGCGTCTAGTTTCAGAGATTCTTTCTCAGCTGAAATAGTGCGGTAAACGTTATAAGCCATAACTAACATACCCGTTACGATGAATACACCGCCTACAAAGCGCATGATATAGAAAGGATGCGACGCTTCTAAAGACTGCACAAAGCTGTACATTAATGTACCGTCAGCATTCACTGCACGCCACATTAGACCTTGCATTACACCTGAAATCCACATTGCAACAATGTATAAAACAACACCTACAGTGTGTAACCAGAAGTGGGTATTAACCAATTTAACGCTATACATACGACCTTGCGCGAATAACGCAGGAATTAAGTGGTAAATAGCACCAATTGAAATCATAGCAACCCAACCTAGTGCACCTGAGTGTACGTGGCCGATTGTCCAATCTGTGTAGTGAGATAACGCATTTACAGATTTAATTGCCATCATTGGGCCTTCAAACGTAGACATACCGTAGAAAGACAATGAAACAACTAAGAAGCGTAGTACTGGATCAGTACGTAGTTTATGCCACGCGCCAGATAGCGTCATAATACCGTTGATCATACCACCCCAAGACGGTACGAATAGGATAATAGACATAACCATACCTAAACTTTGCGTCCAATCAGGAAGCGCTGTGTAGTGAAGGTGATGAGGACCAGCCCAGATATATAATGAAATTAGAGCCCAAAAGTGAACTACCGATAAACGGTATGAGTACACTGGACGACCTGCTTGTTTAGGTACAAAGTAATACATCATACCCAAGAAACCAGCAGTAAGTAGGAAACCTACAGCGTTATGACCGTACCACCACTGAACCATAGCATCTACGGCACCTGCATAGATTGAATATGATTTAGTTAACGATACAGGCACTGCCATGCTGTTTACAATGTGTAGTACTGCAACAGTAATAATAAAGCCAGCATAGAACCAGTTAGCAACATAAATGTGCGACACTTTACGCTTGATTAAAGTACCAAAGAATACAATAGCGTAAACAATCCAAACCACAGCGATTAAAATATCGATTGGCCATTCAAGTTCTGCGTATTCTTTTGAGCTAGTAATACCAAGTGGTAATGTAATTACTGCTAATACAATAACTAGCTGCCAGCCCCAAAAAGAAAAGGCGGCGAGTTTGTCTGAGAAAAGACGCGTTTGACAAGTACGTTGTACGACGTAATAAGACGTCGCAAAAAGTGCACTGGTACCAAATGCGAAAATTACTGCGTTCGTGTGTAACGGACGTAGTCGAGAGTAAGTTAACCATGGTGTATCAAAGTTAAGTGCTGGCCAAGCTAATTGGGCAGCAATCAGAACCCCAATACTCATGCCAACGATGCCCCAAATCACTGTCATAATAGCGAATTGGCGTACAACCTTATAGTTATACTCAGTTTGTGATGCTACTGTTTGGCTCATTTTCTGGCTTCCGCTGCAATAAATGCGTTTAGAAATGAATTACCCACCTTTAAAAGTGGGGCCTACTATTTTCTCAAGCGTGTTATCTAAAACTTTCAATACATGAAAGCTTCAGAAAAAAAACTTGAGAAACCCTTATTTTTTGCGGGTGAAATGATAAATTTTTTGGCCTAAAAAAGATAGGTCAATTACATAAAATTATGACATCAATCAATGTTTGTGAGCTTGTTGTTTATTTTTTGATACAGTTTGTGCCTAATTTGGCTTAATAGTAACACTCGCACTTGTTATTTGCAGTCGCGATTATTAGTATTTGTTTTTCTTTAGTGCGAAATTGTTATGCTTATATATAGATTAAGTTTATTCACGGCGGTATTTTTTTTATTAACAGCGTGTGATTTTTCCAAAAATACAGATGAAAAGTTTCTAAAAAATGCCACATGCACAGCCAATTTGCCTTGTACTTTTTCAAATGATGTTAAAGTATGGTTAAGCGAGAAAACCCTTTCTCCCGAAACTCCATTTACTATTTTTAGTGATTTACCAACAAACCTTACAATTGAAGATGCCAAGCTTAAAGGCATTACTATGTATATGGGTTACATTCCTCAGCAATTTAAAAAACATAATGGCCTGTGGCAGAGTAATACCATGGTTGGCATTTGTTCTGAGCAAAATATGCTCTGGAATTTAGAGCTAACCGTTAAAGATAATACAACCTCTTTAATACAAACACTAAATTACTCTTTTTATGTAACGTATTAGGCTTAATACCTAACTTTCATGCAATCCATTTATCATTAGAAGTTTGCATTGTTATCCATACGATTATTTAAGCGAGAAGATCACTAAAACTGCTATTTGAATCAAGTAGCCAATTAAGTTTTTATAATATGAAACTAATTCAATAAAGACACAGTTTTAATTGTGGCTGAACAAAAAGTCTAATCAAAAAAACCGCAAAGTAGTCAAATAAAGCTATTTAAGCACCAAACATGCGTAAATTCGGTTAGTAATTAACATTTAGTTTTGCGGTTTTAATAATTTGCTGTGATTAACTTGTTAATTTATCTGAATTTGGTACATAATTCGATTAGTTACATTGAATTACAAAGTTGACCAGTTTGGTTTCAACTGTGTTATTTAAGTATCTTAAATTGTTTATGCTATTGATATTTAAATGTATTTATTCGTTAACAATGAAACAAGTTGTAACGTATGTCCCCAAAAGAGTTGTTCTATTTTGTTGGTTGATAAAAAACGTACTGGTGTTAAGTTTTCGTTCAGTTAAAAGCGCCTAAGTTGCCCATCTGACTCACTATTCTTATAACAAGTGAGCATTACCAATAAAGGTAAACTTCAACAAGTAGGGTTCTTTCATGAAAAAATCAACTCTTGGCTTAGCTGTAATTGCAGCAATACCAATGTTCTCAAGTGTGCAAGTTTTAGCGGCTGACGAAGCAGCTACATCAATTGAAAAAATTCAGGTGACGGGCTCTCGTATTAACCGTACTGATATGGAAACAGCAAGCCCAATCACAGTTATCGGTGATGACTTCATTGCAAAAAGTGGTTTCACATCTGTTGCTGACATACTTTCTACCCAGCCATCAGCTGCTGGTATTAGCTTAGGCGCTTCAAGTAATAATGGTTCAGGTGGTTCTGCGACAGTTAACTTACGTGGTATGGGTTCGCAACGCACACTGGTATTATTAAATGGTCGTCGTATGGTTTCTTCAGGTACTGGCGCAGATTCTTCTGTTGATTTAAATACCATTCCTGTAGCAATGATCAAATCTATCGAAATCTTAAAAGACGGCGCGTCTGCAGTATATGGCTCTGATGCTATTGCTGGTGTTGTTAACATCATAACAAAGAAAGATTTTGAAGGTTCAGAGCTAAACGTTGAAGGCAGCCGCACTACAAAAGGTGATGGCAATAACTACGGTGTTAGTTTATTACACGGAATGAATATTGCCGATGGCAACTTAGTTGTTGGTGCTCAATACTCAAACCGTGGTGAAGTAATTCAGTCGGATCGTCGTTTTGTAGAGCCTGGCGAGTCTTCATTTATCCCTGAAGGAACACTGGGCGGCAGAACTTACCAGGGTAATGGTGTTTTTGCAGATAGAACTACTTCATACGACTTCACAACATCAAGCTATGCTCAAACACCTAATGAGCTATACAGCTTATTTACTAGTTTTGACAAAGAGCTAGACTCAGACACTACATTTAATGTTGATTTGATGTATACACGTCGTGAATCTAATCAACAACTTGCACCACAACCAGCAAGTATTGATTTAAGTACTTCTAGCTTGGATTCAACTTACACAGATAGCTTCCGTGACGCAGATACAGGCGATCTTGCTGACTCTTTAGAGTACAGAAGAAGAATGGTTGATGCTGGTCCTCGTATTTATGAGCAAGAAACTGACACTTACCGTGTATCTGTTGCATTACAAGGTTTATTAGATAACGATGCAAGCTGGGATGTAAGTGCAACTTACGGTCGTAATGACTCAAAAGATAAAGTTCAAAACTCAATTAATGCAAGTCGAGTTGAAGAAAGCATTTATGCAAACCAAGCTCTTTGGTTCAGCGGTGATTCTTTAGATCGTAGCTTATTAACATCTAACGATTCAATTTATACTGAGTCAAACGAAGGTGGTAACGAGCAATTTATTCTTTCAGCTGGTTATAGCGCAGTAACAGAAAGTGATATTGGTTACGCAATCGGTGTAGAAAACCGCTTTGAAAGTGGTTACTACACACCAGATCTAATTACTCAGCTTGGTGAGAGCACAGCTGCACAACAAGATCCAACTGAAGGTGATTTCTCAGTACAGTCTATCTACTTTGAAACATCTATGCCGGTATTAGAGACTGTTACCCTTGAAGGTGCTGCTCGCTACGATAACTACTCTACCTTTGGTGGCGAAACAACGTGGAAACTTGGTGCAACGTGGAATGTAACTGAAGAGTTTATGGTTCGTTCTGTATTAGCTACTGGCTTTAGAGCACCAAACGTATCAGAACTGTTTGGTGGTAACTCAGGTTCGTACGATTACCTAGCTGATCCATGGGGCAACGAACAAGATGCTCAAATACTTGTAAACTACACAAGTGATAACGATCTTAAAGCCGAAGAAAGTCGCTCTTTCACTTTTGGTATGGTTTGGGAAGTAGCTGACGGTTTATCAACAACTCTAGATTACTGGAAGTTTGATATTACTAATGCGATTACTCGCTTAGATGTTCAAAACGAAATGAATAGCTGTTTTGCAGGTGACTCAGAATCATGTTCATCAGTAAACATTACACAATCTGGTGACTTATCTAACCTAAGTTCAGCACTTACTAACGTAGGTTCTCAAGAAACGTCAGGTGTTGATTGGAATATTAGCTACTCTGCAGATAACTACCGTATAAACCTTGATACAACTTATTTAATTAAGTTTGAAGAAGATGACATTAATTACACAGGTACTATTGATGGCAACATCGGTGGTTACTCTAAAATAAAGTCTAACCTTTCAGTTAATTACGATCTAACTGATTCATTAAATATCCTTTATAACGCAAGATTCCTTCGTGGAATGGATGGTGACTACTACGGTGAAAACTTTAGTACTGACAACGTTATTTACCACGATATTTCAATGAGCTACAACTTGAATGATGCATTACGATTTACTGGTGGCATGAACAACATTTTCGATAAAGAGCCTGAGAAAGTATTAGGTGGTAACGATATGGGTACTGTTCCAGAAGTTTATGATGTAATTGGTTCACGTGTTTTTGCAAGTGTAAACTACAAGTTTTAACTAGCACATTAATCGTATTAAGGCTCAGTATTTACTGAGCCTTTTTTATTGAACAAAACAAAGGAGACAAGTACACTAAAACGATATTTTAGAAGGAGAACTGATTGTTAAAACAAGATGAAAACTTATCTTTTGTCATTGAACCAGAGCTAACTCCTCGTTCTGAACAGCGCATAGATCTGTATTTTTCTATCCCTAATGAAATGGGGATTAATCCGCAAACGCTTACCGAAGAATCTTACTTTAATAACCACTTTAAATCGCATTTAGCCTACAATGCTAACAATATACACTTGCCATTAGTACGAAGCCGTTTTGTTAGTAAAAACAAAGGTGAGCAGCAAGATTACCGTCAAAACCTTAATTTATTTTGTTACCAAGTGCGTTTAGCCCTTGATGCCGACATTAAAGACGCGTTAAAAATTGATGAAGCAGAAGACTTTTATAAACGCGCTAACGAAGTATATGAACAAAGTGAAGGACTTTTAAAAAAGCTGCGTCGCTACACGCCAGATGACGAAAAACTACTTCCATTTTTTACCAATGCTGATAACTATTTAAGTTGGCATGTCGAACAATCATTTTTAAAGCTTTTAGATGAAGGCCCACGTAGTAGCGATTATGCTAAAGAGCGTAACGATTTACTGCAGTTTTGTAAAAACGAAAATACGTACCGAGCAGAGAAAAGCTACAATTCTGAAACCACCATGCAAGACGCAAATCGAATAACAAATAAAATGCGCTTGTTACAACGTTTAATTGAGCATGGCGTTATATTACAGCGCCAAACGCGTTTTCTTAACAGCTACCTTAAACGATTAGTTAAAGGCACTGTAACAGCTGTTATCATGGCATTTGTGATGGTTGTGATACTTAATGCCCGCTCAACGTTTACTGAAGTCACCGCGACGCTTATTTTAATTTTGGGGGTCATTTACGGACTACGTGAAATATTTAAAGAAGACATTACACGTATGATCTGGCGAGCTATTGTACAAGGGCGACCTAAGTGGCGATTTAGTTTTAAAAATAGTATTACCAAAGACAAAATAGCGAGTCAGCTAATTTGGCTTGAATACACACGCTTTAAAAAAATACCTAAAGAAGTTAGATCTATTTTTTCAAAGCGTCGTCAGCAAAATAAACAAGCCGCGCAGTGGTTACACTTTGCAAGTGAGACACGTGTTAGTGCCAAAGAATTTTTACCCGGTTACGATACACTGCAACAAACACTGCAATTTAGTCTTGCACCATTTGCGCGTTATTTAAAGCGTGGTGAAGGGAAGTTATATCATTTAGATAGTAATAAAATTTCTAAGCAGGCGGTTGAACGGCGTTATCAATTAAACATGGTGCTTGTGCTAACTGAGGAAGATAGAACACTCTACCAACGCTATAAAATAACGTTAAATCGTAGTAAAATCGTTAATATTGAGCTTATCTACTCCAAAAAATGAATTTTAGTAATTAAAAAAGGGACTGATAAAATCAGTCCCTTTTTTAAATTTATTTATTAGCTAAACCATGTTTACTATATAAAGTTACTTTGTTTGATACTAGCGTGATCTCGATATTTTTTGCTTCGTCGCCCCACACACAATTAGTATGCAGTGTTTTTTCAACACAATTATCTGCACTTCCCAAAATGGTTTCAACTTCAGTCTTATCCATACCTACTTTGATTTTTTCGTAACTCTCAAGACTTACCTTAGAACAAGCCGCAAGGCTTAATGTAGCTGCGATGATAAGGAGTTTTTTCATTGTTATATCCTACTTAGTATTAATGTTTGAATTTTCTGATTTGGACGATCATGCCCATTCGTGGGTGGTCAAAGTAATGTACTTCACCACTTATTACACGTCTAAACTGAGAAAAGCGGGCTGACTCTATATCGCCATTTTCTAGTTTTTGGCTAATATCAAAATTAGCTGTAATGTATAAATAATGTCGTAAGTGTATTTTAAATAAACCGTCTAGTTCCCATTCTGCTTTTGATTGGTTTGGGTCGTTAAATAGTTCAGGTTGTGAATTTAATAAACTTATAAAATCAGGATTTGAATAGCTAGGGGTTACGTTGGAATCACTTTTAAGGTGTTTACCTGCTATTAAATGCATACTTGGAGCACGCGATTTACTTGCGCCTTCAAAGCGCCAGCCAGTATGTAGAATAGGTGTTAATCCTTTGCGATCTAGCTGTCGGTACTGCGCTTTAAATTGCAGTTGTTCTGGCGCTAATAAATAAGTTTGCTGCATATCATCTTTAGCAGGTGCTAGAGGTGTTATAGGTAGCTCATCGTAGCTTTGTAGGTAGTTTGTACTGTCACCGCATACACCCGATTGCGGGTTTGAATTAACTAATGAGTCGGTAAAAGAGCGTTTTTGAAAACGCTCATCACCATCTATACAGGCTTGCATTGCTTGCTCTGTATAAAGAGGGGTCATTAAATCTAGAGAGTTTTTATCCTCAATAGCTTTGTGCTTAAGTGTAAAATCTTCTTGCAAATACGGAGCAGGGCGCTGCTTAAATACAAGCACCTCAACCTCAAACCAGCGTTCTGCAAATGCAGTGCTGCTAAACAAGCAGCATAAAATAACTAGCGATTTTTTTAGCAACATTAATGGCTAACCTTTTTTTCGAAATCTGCAATCATTGCAGTGACCATTTTTAAGCGTTCGCGAGCGTTAGCTTCACTAATTGCAAAGCGCAGTTTATTTGCGCCATCCATTTTGTACACCTTAGGCGCACTTTGTATCAAACCAATGATGAAGCTAGGGTTAACCTTAGTATCTTGGCTAAACTCAAAGTAACCACCTTTTGGATTTGCCTCAATTTTTGTTATCCCTAAATTACTTGCCTGCATTTTTAATAGTTGTAGGCTAAATAGGTTTTTAGCGGCATCAGGCAGTAAACCAAAGCGGTCTATAAGTTCTACCTGTAGTTCATCCATATCATCAAGGTTAGCACAACTAGCAACTCGCTTGTACATACCTAGGCGTGCATTTACATCGTGTATGTAGTCATCTGGTAATAATGCAGCCAGTTTTAAATCTACTTCGGTTTGTTTTTTAAGTAGATTTTCAAGCGTTGGCTCTTTTCCTTCACGTAGCGCATTTACGGCTTGCTCGAGCATTTCCATGTACAAGCTAAAACCGATAGTTTGCATTTGACCTGATTGATCGTCGCCAAGTAACTCACCCGCACCACGAATTTCTAAATCGTGTGTAGCGAGGGCAAAACCTGCGCCTAAATCTTCTAACGATTCGATTGCTTGTAAGCGTTTACTCGCATCTTTAGAAAGTGCTTTTGGGTCACCTGTGAGTAAATAGGCATACGCTTGATGATGGCTTCGACCAACTCGTCCACGTAATTGGTGTAATTGCGCAAGGCCAAGTTTATCTGCTCTATCCATAATAATGGTATTGGCTGTTGGTACATCAATACCGGTCTCAATAATCGTGGTACATACCAGCACGTTGTATTTTTGATGATAAAAGTCAGTCATTATTTGCTCAAGCTCTTGCTCGCGCATTTGACCATGGGCTGAGGTGACGCTTGCTTCAGGCACCCATTCACTAATTTCTTGCGCAACACGGTCAATAGTTTCCACATTGTTATGCAAAAAGTAAACTTGGCCACCACGTTTAATTTCACGTAGTACAGCTTCGCGTATTAGTTCTACATCGCGTTGGCGTACAAAGGTTTTTACCGCTAAACGTTTAGCCGGTGGCGTTGCGATTATTGATAAATCGCGCATGCCGCTCATGGCCATGTTAAGTGTACGCGGTATTGGCGTTGCAGTTAGTGTGAGTATGTCTACATCGGCACGCAGGGCTTTAATTTTCTCTTTTTGACGAACACCAAAGCGATGCTCTTCATCAACAATGAGTAAGCCTAAATCGTTAAATTTAATGTCATGCTGAATAAGTTTATGTGTGCCAATAACTATATCGAGCTTACCGTTCGCCATTTTTTCAAGCGTGTCTTTTTGCTCTTTAGTGGAGTTAAAGCGCGAAAGTACACCAACTTCAATAGGAAAATCAGCAAAGCGGTCTTTAAAGTTTTCAAAGTGCTGCTGAGCCAGCAAGGTGGTAGGCACTAAAATGGCTACCTGTTTATCATCGTTAACCGCTACAAAAGCAGCGCGCATGGCCACTTCTGTTTTACCAAAGCCTACGTCACCACACACTAAGCGGTCCATGGCTTGCTTTGATTGCATATCACCTAACACCGCTTCTATGGCGTTGCGCTGATCGTCAGTTTCTTCAAACGGGAAGCTATCGCTAAATTGGCGATATGCAGGGGCGTCTAGAGTAAATTTATTACCGGGTTTTGCTTGGCGCTGTGCATAAATGTCGAGTAATTCGGCTGCTACATCGCGAACTTTTTCAGCCGCACGTTTTTTTGCTTTTTCCCATGCATCTGAGCCAAGCTTATGCAGCGGGGCGCTGGCTTCTTCACCACCAGAGTAACGACTCAGCATATGCAATGCAGATACTGGCACGTACAATTTAGCTTCACTTGCGTAAGTAATCGTAACAAACTCAGTAACTACACCTGCGGCATCAATTGTTTGCAAACCTTGGTAACGGCCAACACCATGATCGAGATGCACAACAGGTTGGCCTTCTTTAAGCTCAGCTAAATTACGGATTAGCGCATCTTGGCTGGCTTCGTACTTGTGCTTGCGGCGTCTGCGTTGAGATACTTTAATACCTAGCAGTTCTTGCTCGGTAATAATAGAAAGGCTTGGTTTAGTACCAAGTACTACACTTTGTTCAAGCGGGCTTACTATTAAACCTACATCACTCGCGCTTTTTGTAAATTGTTCGAGTGTTTCAAATTCTTTAAATTTTAAACCGCTTGGTTTTAGAATGCTCAGTAATGATTCGCGACGACCATCGGATTCAACACTGAGTAATATGCGGCCTTTTTTCTTTTTTTGCTCTGCTACATAATTTATAAACGCGGCATAAGGTTCATGCTGCTTATGATCAATTCTAATCGCTGGTAGCTCGCTAACGCTTAAGTTTTTATTGCCCGCTTTAGTACCAAGCTTTGCAAGAGATAAACGAATACGTGCAAAATTGCCTAAATTAGAAAACAGCTCTTCAATAGGCTGATAAAGCGCATTGGGTTCAAGTAATGGACGAAGTGGGTCAACTCTGCGGTTCTCATAGCGTACATTTACATCGTGCCAAAAATTATCTGCTGCGTGCTCTAAATCACCCAGCTGCATAACAGTTGTTGTATCTGGCAGGTAGTCAAAAATAGTCGCTAGCTTTTCAAAAAACAACGGCATGTAGTATTCGATACCGGCAGGCCAGTTACCTTTGCTTACTTGCATGTATACAGAGTCTTGCTGCGAGCTTGCACCAAATTTTTCGCGGTAGCTTATTCTAAAACGTTCAATATCAGCGTCGTTAGTAGGAAATTCATGCGCTGGAAGTAGCTCAATTTTATCTACTTTTTCATCAGAACGCTGCGTTTCTACATCAAATAAGCGAATTGTGTCGAGTTCGTCATCAAAAAAATCGAGTCTAAATGGATGCGGGCTGCCCATTGGATATAAGTCAACGATAGAGCCGCGTATAGCGTATTCGCCGTGCTCCATTACTTGTTGAACATTTAAATAACCGGCTTGCTCTAAATTGTCACGAAAGTTATGAGTGTCTAGTTTGTCGCCCACTTTAAAGTTTATTGTTGAACCGTAAATAAACGAGGCCGGGGCTGTGCGCAACATTAAGGTAGATACAGGCACAATTAACACACTTTGTTGTTCTTTTTTTAAGGTGTTTAAAGTGGCTAAACGGGCTGAAATAATATCTTGATGGGGAGAAAAGTGATCGTATGGCAGAGTTTCCCAATCAGGAAATACCATTACTGGGTTATCGGGTAATAAATATTCTAATTCTGTTTCAAGGCGTAGTGCGCTTGGTGTATCAGGAGAAACAATCAAGACTAAGTTGTCTTGTTGTTTAACGCCTTCAGCAATGGCAATACTTAAACCACTTCCGCTTAGCTGGCCCCATTGAATTTTATCTTTTTGAGATTTTACCCAAGGCAAGGCTGCCCATTGCTCAAACGCCATTTATTACTCCATTTATAGTTGGCTCTTAGCAAGTAAGAGCCATCTTGAGTTAAGATTTCTTAGTCTCGGTATATTTTTGTTAGGTCTTTATAGTGATCAATTCTACGGTCACGCAAGAACGGCCAGATACGTCTTACGTTTTCTGAGCGTTTTTGATCAATTTCAACAACTAAAATTTGCTCATCAGTATTATTAGCCTCTGCTAATAATTCACCTTGTGGGCCTGCAATGAACGAATTCCCCCAAAACGCAATACCATCGCTTTGCGCACTTGGGTCACTTTCATGGCCGACACGGTTACAGCTAATTACCGGTACACCATTGGCAACAGCATGGGCACGCTGACTAATAACCCACGCATCTTTTTGACGAGTTTGCTCAGCAATGTCGTCGTTAGGATCCCAACCAATAGCGGTTGGGTAAATTAACACCTCAGCGCCTGCCATTGCCATTAAACGCGCAGCTTCAGGAAACCATTGATCCCAACATACTAGCACGCCTAATTTACCCACCGAGGTTTGAATAGGCTCAAAACCGATATCACCTGGGGTAAAGTAGAATTTTTCGTAAAAACCAGGGTCATCAGGAATATGCATTTTGCGGTATTTACCCGCAATACTGCCATCTTGTTCTAATACAACCGCAGTGTTGTGATAAAGGCCCGTAGCGCGTTTTTCAAATAAAGAGGCCACAATAACAATGCTTAGCTCTTTAGCAAGCTCACCTAAGGCGTTACTGCTAGGGCCTGGAATGGTTTCGGCTAAATCAAATACGTCAACATTTTCGGTTTGGCAAAAATAGAGGCTTCGGTGTAGCTCTTGAAGTACAACCAGTTTTGCACCTTTTTGAGCGGCTTCACGAATGGCACTCATTGATTTTGCCATATTGTGCTGAGCGTTATCGGTATTGCTTTGTTGCACTAACGCAACGGTTAATTTTGCAGGGCTTGTCATTGTGCTGCTCCAGCTAAAAATCCACGAGGTAATTGCATTGTAATACAGTGCAGGCTGCCAAATTGTTCAATAATTGGTTGGCAATTTACGCCAATAATAGTGTGTTGTGGGTATGCTTTTTGAACTTGTGCTAGAGCACGTTCATCATTAGCATCATTATACGTTGGCACAAGCACCGCGTTATTAATAATTAAGTAGTTAGCGTAGGTAGCCGGTAAGCGTGTTTGCTCATCGTCATAAGCGGCTTTTGGCCACGGTAACTCAATTAAGTTATATGGGGTGTTATCGGCAGTTTTAAAGGTTTTTAGTTGTTTTTCCATTGCATCAAGTGCGCTAAAGTGCTCATCAGTTTTATCGTCACACTGTACATATACAAGGGTATTATTTGGAGCAAAGCGCACTAAGGTATCAATGTGGCTGTCGGTGTCATCACCCGCTAAATAGCCATGATCAACCCATAAAAAATGTGTTGCGCCCAAGTGCTCTTTTAAAAGTACTTCTATGTCAGCAGGGTTTAAATCTGAGTTACGGTTTTTGTTAAGCAAACATTCGCTGGTTGTTAGCAACACACCATGCTCGTTTATTTCAATACCGCCACCTTCAAGTACCATATCGAGCGCTTGATATTGGTTGTTTGTGCTACTTAGCTCTTTTACCAAAGTACGATTAATTTGATTGTCTAATGCGCTTTCAAATTTATTGCCCCAACCATTAAAAGTAAAATCATATACTTTTAGTTGTTCTGGTGAATCAATAGCGGCGCAAGTAAGCGGACCATGATCGCGCGCCCAGGTATCGTTGGTAGGCGTTACTACAAAATGAACACGTTTAAGAGAGATGTTAGCGCTATTTAGCAATGCTGTAATATGCATTTTTAAGGCACTATTATGCGCCACAATAACAAGCTGTTGCTGCGTTGTTATATGCTTAGCAAGCTCAATATATACAGGTTCTACACGTGCTAAATTATCAGCCCAATCTGTGTCTTTATGAGGCCATGTAAGCATAACAGCGTCTTGCTCGGCCCATTCTGGTAAAAGTCTAAAGTTCATGAATTTTATATACTAATTAAGATGACGCTAGTTTAGCATTTTACATAAAGATGTCAGCTAATTATCACTGTTTAGGTCGGCTTGGTTTTGATCAAGTTCTTGACGTTTTTTAAGTTGACGGGTTTGAGCATGTAAACTCGCTCTAACAATAAGTTCTTGGTCAGTGGTTCTAATTGCGGTAAAGAGCATAGTGTATTGGTAATGTTCGCTATCTTGTTTTTCTACTGCCACAACTTCGGTGTAACAATAAACCGCAGAGGCTTCGTGGTGCAAAAACAGTTTTGTTCTAAATGCTTGGCCAATTGAATGTACTTCGGGTGATGTAAAGCGAATACCGCCCCCGCCGTAGCTATCACATTGAATTGCATTATCTTGGGCTTGTTCTGAGGCCAAAATATGGCTCATTATTAAATCTATTTTACGTGACTGCGCTTGTAAAAATGTAGCTAGTTCTTGTGCTATATCGCCTAAGTTACGCAGCGGGCGTAACGAGCTTTGCTCAAGTTCACTTACTTCATTTGCTAATCTAAATAGTGGGGGGATATCGTCTTCTAGCTCAAGCTGCGATTTAGGAACTTGTCCGTTCGATACGGCGAATAAATTCACTCTTATACTTTCATTAATTTGAAAGTACTGCTCAAACTCACCTAATCTTTCACTATTCATTATGTTCTCCACCACGTATTTATTTAATAGTAGCGTTGTGAGTACTAAATTGCTAGCAGATAAAATAACTCATAGTGGGCTAAATGCTTTGTTTACATTCAATTTTTAACATACTGATTATGAAAATAAATACACTAAGACATATTTAGGGGTAGTTATAAAAAAGCGGCCAATGTCATCCTAACATTGGCCGCTTGGGTATTGATTCATCAGCGCATACTTATTTAAGTAGAGCGGCTAATTCATGTAAATCTTTCACAACGTGATCTGGTTTTTTAGCTAATGGGTAAAGTGCTTTACCTGGGCGCGCAATGAAAGTGGTTTGTAAGCCTGCTTCTTTTGCGCCAGCAACATCCCAGCCATGGGCTGCAACCATCATAGCTTCATTTGGTGCTACATTTAGCTTTTTAAGTACCCATTCATAAGCACGTAAGTCTGGTTTGTAAATTTTAATATCTTCAATGCTGTAACGTGCATCAAAGTAAGACATTAAACCAGCGCTTTCAAACTGTGCCTTTACACCTTTGTTTGAAGAATTTGTAAGGCTTACTAACTTATAGCCCTGAGCTCTAAGTTTTGCCAGTCCTTCTTTAACATCGCTGTGTGGAGGAAGCGTTAAAAGAGGCGTAACAATAGCTGTTTTAGCTTGTTCACTAGTAATATCAATATTGTTATTTTGAGCAACCATAAGGAGTGATGCCACCCCAATTTGCCCAAAGTCGTGATAACTACCGCTTACTGTATCTACTAATGAATGGTGCAGCATAGTCGAAAACCAAAGTGGTAATAAATCTTCACGCCCGCCTAGTGCTTTACCAATAGAGGTACGCATTGACGTTAAATCAAGTAGGGTTTCGTTTACATCAAAAATAAGCACTTTGGGCTTTGTTTGTTCTTTTGGTTCATCAGCGACTGCATAACCAGATACAAGGCTTGTGCCTACAAGTAGTGAAAGAGTAAGTGTTTTTAACGATTTTAAAATAGACATTAGTTATTCTCCGATTCAAGTGCTGCCATAATATCAGTAGGTTCTGCGCGTAGGGTGTAGTCTTCGTTTAAAAATGCGTATGTAATAACACCTTCTTGGTTTATCACATAAGTAGCCGGTAGCGGCAATTTAAAGCTTTTATCGCCGTAGTAGTGTTCAAAATCAATACCAAATTGTGTGTATAACGCTTGAATACGCTCATCAAGTGTAAACAATAAACCAAATTGCTCAGCTACTTTATTACTAACATCTGAAAGCACGTCAAACTCAAGATCGTTTTTTTGTGCAGTTGAGAGAGTTTCATCAGGCAGTTGTGGTGATATTGCGACTAACTGAGCATTTTGAGTTTTAAATTGCGGTAAGTAGTCATTAAGTGCTTTTAGCTCTAAATTACAATATGGGCACCAGCCACCACGATAAAAGCTAATAATTACCGGGCCTTTTTTTAATAAATCCGCAAGCTCAATGTTTTCGCCGTTATGGTTGGCTAGGCTGAAGTTTTCTACCTTTTGACCAATTTGCAACGCATTGTCTTTAATATGCTGTGCAATAAGCTCTTCGTTTGTAGTGTTCATTAATGCTAAAACGTCAGCCGGTAACTTGGCATCTTTTTGTACGTTATAGGCATCTATTTGCGCTTTTAAACTCATGATTGAACCTCAATAATTAGACTATTTGCAATTATAGTGTTTTACATATTTAAATAAACATTGCAAAACTGAAAGCTTCATTCGAAAATGTTAAACATTGAAAAGTGCACAATGGCATCTTTATGTATAATTTAAGCGACCTAGAAACATTTATAGCAGTAGTTGAAAATAAAGGGGTGCTTGCTGCTGCGCGCGAGCAGCGTTTATCGCCTGCAACGGTAAGCCATCGCTTAAGTAAATTAGAACGTGAGCTTGCAACAGTACTTGTTTTTAGAGATAGCCGACGAGTACGGTTATCTCCCGCAGGTGAAATATTTTATACGCGAGTTGGCGCTATAATGGAGGCGCTGCACGACGCTGAGCATAGTATTGGTGCGCGTAGTTCATCTGTGAGTGGTTTATTACGCGTGACTATGCCCCCTTGGATTTTTTCAAAATACGTAATGCCAAGACTTAATGAGTTAGAGCAGGCCTATCCTGAACTAAAACTTGATTTTTTAATTACTGATCATTTTGTAAATGTGGTTGATGACGCACAAGATGTGGCAATTCGTGTAGGACAATTAAATGATTCCGGTTTACTGTCACGAAAAATAGTAAACAACAAACGTATACTTTGCGCAGCTCCTAGCTACATAAAAAAATATGGCATGCCTAAAAGCTTAGCTCAATTGAGCGAACACTATTGGGTTTGCCTGCCGTGGCAGCGCCAATTAAAGCTTTTTGATGAACAAGGTAAAACACATACTTTTAATGCAAGAACACGCTTTACTATTTCTAATTCCGACAATATGACTCAAGCAGCCATTGCAGGTCATGGCATTGCAATTAAATCAATGATAGCTATTCATGAAGATATTAAAAATGGCATTTTAGTTGAAGTTATGCCCGGTGTCATGGCACAAGATGATGCACCAGTTTGGTTTTTGCGTCCGCAAAATAGCTTAACTACCCGCAAAACCGATGTATTTTATGACTTTATGAAATCACTATTTTTGAGCTGCGAATAAGCGTTTAAATGAGCGTTTTACTCCAGTTAAAAACAAATAACCAGTAAGTTCGGCAAGTAAGGCAACTATAATAGCTGCAACAATGGCGGCTATAATAGAGTCTTTTTTTAAAATGATTTGACCTTCGAAGCGTTGCCACACTTGTTGCTTTACATCACACATGCCACTGATCATAGTAAAAATATATGGAGATTGCGCAAACCTATTTACAGCGATTTGTAAGTCTTGTTGTCGTGTGTAAAGTGTACTGATATTACTTGCACCTTTATTCACAATCCCATCATCAATATTTTTATAGTGTTTAATTAGCTTATTTAAATCATTATTAAAATACTTAGCTGCATCGTTTTTAAAAGGCGCAATAGCATTATTAGCTTCAATTAATTGGGCTGATAATGCTTGGCCAAAATCGCTTACAAATGCAGGAATTTGCACTCCAAGTAGTAAACCGAATGCAAAGAAACTAAGCCGGATGTAATCTAAAAATTTACTCATTTATCTTCCTATCCATTTAAATAACCCAGAATTAACATTTGAGCTTGTTTTTATATCAAAAACTCGTAACCTGTCGGTAATAAAAATAACAACAGGTGGATGTTAAGGATGACGAAAAAAGTAAAATTCACGTCAACATTTGTTGATATATCTAAACAGCTCAAACGTTTTGTATCGCGCATTGTTCAACCCGACGATGTAGAAGATATTGTGCAAGAAACCTTTGTAAAAAGCTACGAAGCTGATTTAAAGCAAGATATACAGTTTACCCGCAGTTACATGCTTAAAACAGCAAAACACTTAGCACTTAACCATATAGCTAAGTGGGACAACAAATTTAATGATTCGTTAGAAAATGATAACGAATTACCCGTATTACTCAAATCAATGAAGCTTGAGGATGAATACACATCTAAAGAGCGCTTTTTACTTTTTTGTAGAGCTACTGAGCAACTAAGCTCATCGATTCGTAAATGCTTTATATTAAAAAAAGTTTACGGCATGAGCCAAAAAGAGATCGCAGACCAAATGCAGTTAAGCCAAAGCACTGTTGAAAAACACATTGCCAAAGGATTGTTACAAACCATGTTGTACATGCGGGAACATGAGCAAAGTCCACAAACAAACCCTAAAGCTCAAGCACACCCTATCTCAGTTAAGAGGGTCGCAGAATGAGTAATGTTCATCAATTTAATTCAAAAGATTTAATTTTAGAAAAGTCATGTGATTGGATAAGCGCGATTGATCGTGGTTTAACTGATGATGAAAAAGAGCAATTTAAATTATGGATGATGCAAAGCATCGCCCATCAAGACTCTATATACGAGCTTGCTCAGCTTTGGGATGAGCTTTCGGTATTAAATGAATTAAGTCATTTATTTCCTCAGCGTAACAATACTAAAGCATCAAAAAATAAGTGGATGTTTTCTTACTCAATTGCAGCGAGTTTATTTGCAGCACTAATGGTATGCAGCTACTTATTAATTAATTTAGAAAATGGCTATAACCAAGAGCTTGCAAAAGTTAATTACACTAAAATTTACAAAACAAAAGTAGGCGAGCAAGCAACGTATGTGTTGCCAGATGGCACCATAGTGCAGCTTAATACTAATAGCTTGCTAGAAGTTGCTTATAGCAAAGGCCGCAGGCAGTTATTACTTAGTCGTGGAGAAGGGCGTTTTAATGTAGCAAAAGATGCCACGCGTCCGTTTAGTGTTATGGCCGGCGACAAAAGCTTTACCGCACTCGGTACCGTGTTTAATGTACAGCGTAATACCTCATCAGATTTAGAGCTTGTTGTTACCGAAGGCAAAGTGATGATCACCGACCCTAGTGTAGCGGTTGATGCAAATGACTTTAAAGATTATCAGCTTGCAGATAACAGCACGCAAAAAATTCGTCAAATTAATGCCAATATTGTTACCTCAGGCGAAAAAGTAATTATAGAGCAGAGTGTTACAAAGCCAATTACCCAGCTTTCAATGAACGACGTACAACGCGATTTGGCATGGCAAAATGGCATGCTTATTTTTAATGGAGAAGAGCTAAGCGATGCTTTAAATGAAGTAAGTCGCTATACCGCGACACGTTTTGAGCTTTCATCGGCCGAGCTTGCCAGTATTAAAGTAGCTGGGGTATTTAAAGCGGGTGACGTTGAAGGTTTACTTGAGAGTTTACAAACTAATTTTTCGATTGATCATGAGCGTTTAGGTGAGCATGTAGTAACGCTAAAACACCATACAGAATCATAAGTAGACGTTATGCAAATCAAACTAATGTTAGATAAAGTTGCATCAATAAAGATTGAACGTAAAAAAAACATTAAAAAAAAGAAACAAAGCCATAGAGGATTTTTGTTTGTCAGCTGTTTATATAAGTTGCGCAGTAACCAAACGCATTTATTGAGTGGATTTAGTGTGCTTGTACCGGCTATTTTTAGCTTGAGTGTACAAGCAGCAACTCAAACCACTGGGCAAATGGTGCAATTTGATATAAAAGCGCAGCGAGCAGACAAAGCCTTAATTGAATATGCTAAACAAACAGAGCAAACCGTGGTGTTTTCTTATGAGTTGGCAAAGCAGTATGACGCAAATTCAGTTTATGGATTTTACACTCAGCTAGATGCTCTAGAGGCATTATTAGGTGGGACTGAACTCGATGCGGTTGTTGATCAAAATGGTTTACTGAGTATAAAACTCAAACAAATCAACAGGAATGATAACAACATGATGAAGCTTTCAGCGGTCAGTGCAGCAGTATTACCAGCTTTACTTGCAGTAAATTCGCAAGGTGTAAACGCAGCAGAAGAAGTCGCTCAAGAAAAAATTGAAAAAATTGCTATTGTCGGTAGCCGTGTAGCAGGACGTTCAGTTGAAGATTTACCCGTTCCAGTAGATATCTTAAGTGCAGAAGCGCTTGAAAATACAGGCCAAACAGAAGTTGGTCGTATGCTACAGTCTATCGCCCCTTCATTTAACTTTTCAAGCTCTGCAATTAGTGACGGTACTGATGCTTTAAGACCTGCGACACTTCGCGGTTTGGGCCCCGATCAAACATTGGTTTTAATTAACGGCAAACGTCGTCACCAAGCAAGTATTATTCATATTAATGGCTCTGTTGGGCGTGGTACCGCAGGTACTGACATGAATGCAATTCCAGCCTCTGCAATTAAACGCATTGAAGTATTACGTGATGGCGCTGCTGCTCAGTATGGTTCTGATGCAATTGCAGGTGTTATTAATATTGTGCTTAAGGATGGTAGCGAAGGTGGCAAAGCGGCTATTAACTACGGTCAATATTCTGAAGGCGATGGCGAAACCATCAACCTTGATTTTAATAAAGGCTTTGCGCTAGGTGATGACGGTTATTTAAATACAACTATCAATTACCGTGACCGTGCACCGACTAACCGTGCAGGTTTACATGGCTCTTGTCAGTTTTATGGTTGTACAGAACTAAGTGACGGTACTTTACTTGCTGGCGATCCGCGTGAGCTGACAGCCGATCGTGATACATTCAGAATTGGTGATGCTGATTCTCAGCAGTTTGGTTTAACAATTAATACCGGTTACGAGTTAGGTGATGGCGAGCTTTACGGCTTTATTACTTACTCAACACGTGAAAATGAGTCGGCTGCATTTTTCCGTCATAATGCAAATGCAGGTGGTAACCCAGTACTACAAGATAATGATGCAACGATTCCATTAGGTTTCTTACCAAAAATTAATACAACTATCGACGATATCTCGTACAACTTTGGTTATAAAACTGAGTTTGATAACGATGCAAGCCTTGATGTATCTTACACCTATGGTGAAAACAGCATTGATTACACGACAAGTGATACTATCAATGCCTCATACGCTAACTTTTTACGTTATGATCAAGGTTTAAGTGCTGCTGATATTCGTACAACTATCCCACGTGAAGCGTACGCTTACGGCATGGAATTATCACTGCAAACAATCAATATTGATTTTACGCAAAACTTTGATGATTATTCGTTAGCGATGGGTGCTGAAATTCGTACTGACGAATACCGTATCTTAGAAGGTAGTGAATATGCTTACCGCGATTACGATACTACTAACGGTGTAAGTATTTATAACGGTTTAAGTGGTGGTGTTGGCTCTGAAGATGCATCAGGTGGTTCACAAGGTTTTGGTGGTTCAGCTCCTGCGTCATCAGTTGATGAATCGCGTGATGTAATTTCATTTTACATAGATGCAGAAGCTTATGTGATTGAAGATGTAATTTTATCGGGTGCACTTCGCTACGATAACTACAAAGGCTTCGGTGATACAGTAAACTTTAAGCTTGCTGGTAACTGGTCTGTAACCGACGATATTTCACTACGTGGTGCATTAAGCTCAGGTTTTAGAGCGCCTTCTATGCAACAGCTTTACTTTAATAACGTAAGTACGCAATTTGTTGTTGGTACTAATGGTAATTTAGTTGCAGAAGAGGTTGGTACATTTAGAAATGATTCAACACTTGCGCAAAGCTTAGGTATTCCAAAGCTTAAAGAAGAAAAATCACAAAACCGTAGTTTAGGTATTGTATATAACGTTACAGATAATATTAATGTAACCGTTGATTACTACTCAATTGATATTGACGACCGTATTGTAATTAGTGACCGCTTAGGTAAAGGTTTATCTACAAGCCTTGATGCTGCACTAAATAGTGCGGGTGCTGGCGTAGGTCAGTTCTTCTTAAATGGTGCTGATACAGAAACTCGTGGTGTTGATTTTGTAGCAACGTGGAACACTGAAGGTTTAGGCGGCACGCTTGATTTTACACTTGCAGCTAACTTTACTAAAACAGATGTTGTATCGTTATTTTCGCCTGCTGGCTCAAGCCTTGAGACAGTAAACGTAGAAGATATATTTTCAGCTGAAGACATCTCTATTATTGAAGAGTGGCAACCAGAGGATCGTATTAACTTAAGTGCACTTTATCAACGTGATGATTGGACAGTTAACCTGTCACTTAATCGCTTTGGTGAGTACACAGTAGAAGATGGTGGTCGTCAAACGTATGGCGCAGAAATTTTAACTGACGTTAAAGTTAACTACTTCGTTACTGAAGATTTGTCGGTAAACATTGGTGCAAATAACTTGTTCGATGTTTACCCAGATAAAAATGAAATAGGTAACTCTCGCTCAGGTACTATTGTGGATGCTAGTGGCAACACAGTAATAAGTAGCTCAGGTGTGTTTGACTACTCACGTCGTTCTGCTCCATTTGGATTTAACGGTGCTTACTACTACATAGGCGCAGAATACCGTTTTTAATTAATAACCTCCCTTTCGTTATTTAACTCAAAGGGCCGTAAGGCCCTTTTTTTGGTTTTATATTGGGCTGTTTTATTTAGAAATCAAACTTATTGAATAATCATCGTATTGCTTAATATTATTCATTACACTCATTAAAGTATTATGTGTACTGTTTTCGTCTGCGGTTATAAGTACCGAACTTATTTCATATTTAGCCGCGAACATCGCTAAATTAGACGTAACTTGCTCTAAATCAATTAACCTCCCTGAAAAATATACTCCGTTACTTTCATCAATTCTAAATAAAGCATTTTTAACAGGCTTACCTATTTGAGGGCTGTCGAGTGGTCGGTTTAATTCAATAGCCACAGGTTTTACAAAAGATGTAGTTACAATAAAGAAAATTAGTAATATGAACACTATGTCTAACATCGGGGTCATATCTACATCAGCATTATTTTGCAGTTTACTTAGTTTACTTTTCATATTGGACCTTATTTTTAATTAAATGCTGCGGCGCCACAGCAAGGTTTTAGGTACCTACTAACAAAATTAGCACAGCAAAAATAAATCGTGGTTAAATAAATATTCTAATAACATTAAATATTTGTATTCATTATGTATTTAAAATGTGGCGAAATAAGGTGGTGTTTATAGCAATCTGCTTATATGGGGTCTATTTAGCATCGTTATAGTGTAATTTAATTCGTTAAATTGCTTAAATATCTATGCAGGTTGGTATTAGAGGCAATAAAAAACCCAGCGCTAGGCTGGGTTCTATTTATGCATTATGTAAGCTTAATGCTTTTGCATACGGCTCATTTCTGCATGGCAGCTTTGCATTGTTAATAATGTTTTAGCCAGTGCAGCTTCGCAATCAGCCGGTTGTGGTTTATCCATAGCGGTTTTAATTTCTACAAGCGTTTTATCTTCTACTTCTTCAAGCTCTTTTACATACGTGCTGTCGTTATGTGAGGTGAATGTAGTAAGTAAGGCTGTGTATGCACGTCGTGCTTCAACTGCGAAAGATGAACCATCTTCGCGTTCGCCTTTTTCATTAATTGCATATGGCTGCAAGCGCTCAACACTCACTTTTCGGGCATCTATCATACGCTGAAAAAGGGCGCCAATAGCAGGGTCTTCAACTTTTTCCTGTGCTTTTTGATAAAAGTCGATGCCGCTGTTCATAACTTGAATGATGTCAGTAATATGATTTACTTCTGATCCTTGATGGGTGTTCATAATGACCTCTTTTATTAAATGAATGTATAGTTCAATTTAATAAAAGCAATGTATGTTCCATGTTTTTATTTTCATGTAGTCATTTGATTTTATTGGTTTAATTTCATTTCAGAAAGGGGCTAAGTTAATGAGGAAAGTATTAACCTAGCAATTTTTACATTATATTGTGTAATAAAGTTATTTTAGCTCTTCAGCTACTTCAGCTACTTTTTGGCGTAACCAGATATGGCTCGCATCGCGATGTAACAGTGGGCTCCAAATCATATCAAGCTCAAAAGGAGGAATTGGAAACGGTGGCTCTAAAATTTTAAGCCCCGGATCATCTAAGTATATATTTGCGGCTTTTGAAGGAAGGGTCGCAATCAAATTTTTCTCTTTAGCTAAATGAATCGCTACATGGTAGTTACGCGTAAAAGTGGCAATGTTACGATGTTTACCAAAGTGGGCAAGTGCTTCGTCAACCCAACCAAGTTTTTGCACATCTTTAGGGTCCATGCCCACGCCTACACCAAAACCTGTTTTACTCACCCATATATGGCGCGCTTTTAAGTAGCTGTCGAGGCTAAAGTTTTCAATAATAGGGTTGTCGGCCTTAACTAAGCAGCAAAAACTGTCTTTCCAAATACGTTTATGATGAAAAGACTGAGGTAAGTTTTCAAAACGGTTGATTGCCATATCTACTTTACCGTTTTCTACGTCATGAAAGGTTACATCACTTGGTGTGAGTATATCTAAAGTAGTATCGGGGGCTTCTTCGTGTAGTTTACTTAAGAGCTTTGGCGCTAACGTACTTGCAGCGTAATCACTGGCCATTATTCTAAATACACGTTTACTCTGGCTTGCCTCAAATTCTCTATTAGGTGCTAGGGTTTCTTCAAGCGTCATTAATATGCCACGAATAACGGGTTGTAACTCTAAAGCGCGCTCTGTCGGGACCATACCATCGCTGGTACGAACTAAAATAGGGTCGTTAAATAAGTTACGAAGACGTTTAAGGCCATTACTCATTGCGGGCTGCGTAATACTCAATTGATTAGCAGCGCGTGTTACGTTGCATTCTCGAAGCAATGTATCGAGATAAACGAGTAAATTTAAATCTATTTTACTTATATTCATTGTGTGTCCTTTGCGTCTACCAGTGATGGATAAATCGCTGTGCTGTCGGGTAAGGGTAAATATGACTTACCTGCCCATTTTTTATATTTTGTTGCGCCTGCTTCCAAAAGCTAACATCTATAAGCTCTGGATGAGTGCTGAGAAAAAACTTTTTATACATAGAATTAGGCATTACAAATGTACATAACTGCTCTGGGAATACATCTTGTGGTGCAACAGAGTAACTTTGTTCATCCATTAAATAATCGTCGTAGCTCTTTGCTTTTGGTAATGCTCTAAAGTTCATATCTGTTAGGTATTGAACTTCATCGTAATCGTAAAAAATAATACGTTTGTGCTTACTTACACCAAAGTTTTTTAAGAGCATATCGCCAGGAAATATATTAACGGCAATCATTTCTTTTAGAGCTTGCCCGTATTCTTCAATCGCGTCTGCGGCACTTTCTTCATCAGCATTTTCTAAAAATAAATTGAGTGGTGTCATGCGCCGTTCAATATATAAATGCTTGATGATCAACCATTCGCCTTCAATTACCATTGATGCGCCAATTGTTTTATGTAATTGCGCAAGTAAATTACTATCAAAACGCGCCAAAGGAAATACGACGTTAGAATACTCTATGGTATCGGCCATTCTGCCAACGCGATCATGGTTTTTTACTAGTTGATAACGCTTTAATACGGTATCACGGCCGAAGGGCTTACTTTCACCAAATTTGTCTTTTATTACTTTAAAAACATAACCAAATGAGGGAAGGGTAAATACCATCATCACCATACCGGGAGTACCCGGTGCAATTGTAAACTCATCACTAGAGTGAGATAAGTGATTTAAAAACTCTCGATAAAACTCAGTTTTCCCCTGCTTATGAAAACCCACTGCGTTATAGAGCTCAGCAAGTGTTTTGTTTGGCATAAGCTGATTTAAAAACCGGACAAGTGCTGAAGGTGCATGAGTCTCTACCATAAAGTAGGCGCGGGCAAAGCCAAAAATGACACGCATTTGAGATGATTTAGTTAAAAGTGCATCTAAATATAATCCGTTATCTTCATCGTGCAATACGGCGATTATAAAAGGCTGAACCCCACTTTTTGAAACAACACGACCAACAATATAAGCTGCTTTATTACGATAAAAAGGTGTGTGCAAAATATCAAAGCGCATTTGCCAAGGTTGATGATGTGTATCGGGTGCTTGTTTATAAAAAGCTTTAACAAGAAGGCGAATATCACGCTCTAAATTTACAAATGGGGCTTTAAAATCAAAATGATTAATAATGCGTTTTATTGTTGGCTTTAGGCCATCAACTACTGGAAAGTATGTCCTATATTCAGCCTCAACAGGTACTGAAGGAGCGTCTTTCAAAGTTGCTTTTACAAATATAAAGTCATTATGAAAATAGCGCCTATGGTACAGCCGGCAAAATACAGAATTATAAAAGGTTTCGGCGAGTTCTGCTTGAGGGTGGAAACATAAAAAGTGCTGATATATCTTTTTAACTTCGAGCCATAGGCTTTCATCTAATTGCTCTGTTGGGGTTTCTTTTTTTAGCGCTTGTGTGGTTTCGTTAACACGATCATCATAATAGCTGATACGCAAACGGCTGATATCATTAATTGCTTGCCAATCTTTTTTTGCAAAGGCGAGAGGGGCTTTGGCCGTTGTTTTTTGAAATAGCTGATAGTGCCTTTTAAAACCCGTTAAAATTAATTCAGCAATATGGCGAGGCTGCATTTGCACTCCTTAATAGTCCCTAGAGCTTATACTCTATTGTGTTAAGGGTATGTTATTTTAAGTTTAAAACCAAGATAAATATTACTTGCTAATTAAGAGTGATTTATTGGTATTGAGCTATCTTTTTTTCGAGAATTTTAATTTGTTTAGTAATAACCAATACATCTTTTTTGTACTCTTTATTAATTATTTTTAATTTTTTAGTAATATCTTTGGTAATACGCTTTTTATCATCAATGGCTAAGATATGATTTAACCGCTCTTGTTGTTTGTATTCAGCACGCTCTTTATTACGATCAAGTATTGTTAGTTTATGGTTATTACTGCGAAGCTCTGCCTGTAAGCCAGATAGAAGCCTTTCACGCTCAAGTTCGTTTAGTTGTTTAGTGTAGTCAACCTTAGGACCAGAATACTGATTACCCGTCGTGTTAACTTTATAAGTCGTTGCTTCGTCGTCACACGGCAGTTGAGAAAAGACAGTGCCTTTTTCTGTTACACATTTGTAGTAAGTGGTATCGCTAAAGCTAAAAAAACTGATAAGTAAAAAGCTAGAATGGAGAATATAACGAGAAGTTTTAAACATACATGTCATCCTTGGTTTTTATATCTAACAACAATATAAAACTATAACCTAGCTTGGTGGTATATCAAGCTAGGTTAGGATAACGGCTATTGGGTGAAGGTTTTAAGCTTTTTAATACTCTGTACTAAAAATGGTATATCTAAACCTTGTTCAATAGAAAAACCTTCAGCGGCAGAGATGTTTTTAAAGTTACCATCTGAATCTATTAAGGTAATCCTATCTTTTTTATAGGCTATAACAACACCCTGAGAGTAGTTAACGCCCATATCATCTTTTTTCTTGTATAAATTAACGCCCAGCATTGTTTGCTTAGCAATGGCTTTACAATTTAAATATTGGCCAACACTTGTTGCAATTAAATCGCTAGGTTGAATAAGTCCATCTACTTTAGAAATACGTTTGTCGGAGCTATATAAAGTTGATGTTGTTACTACTTCTTGCTTGTTATTGGCAAGACTAAAAGCAAAAACCTGTGTTTTATCATCTCGTACAACGGCGTTATCGCTACTTTTAATAACTCTAATTGCGCTAGAACTATGTGCTTGATCATTTATAAAACTAAGTTCTTCCACGCCGGTTACTTCAATGCTGCGGCGCTGACTTTGCCATGCGGGAAGAGTTTGATCTCTTAAAATTGCTGCTTTATAAAAAGCTGGCAAACCATACACTAAGCTAAATAGCATATCGTCGTGATTAGTTGGCTGTAAAAACTGCTCTGTTTTGTGTAAGTTTTTATTATCGGCAACAAATTTAGCGAGTTGTTGCTCGGTTTCAAATACAAAAATATCTACATTGGCTTGTGTGTGGTCTTCACACTTATCAAGCGGGCTTGGCATTTGATAACTAATGTTTTGGTTATTAATTTTTACGTTATGTGCTTGCTTATAGCTTTCTATATCAAGCAGGTCATTTTTAGCTAATAAACTTTTAGCGGTAGTAGGGTATGACAGTGGTAGTACATTATCTTGCTTCGTTACGTCAAAGTTTAAATTTGCGTCGGCCCAAATATGAATACTGTGACTAAGTGAAAAACACACTATTAAAAATGAAATTGCGTAACGTGCAAATTTATATTGTTTTAAGCGCTCAAGGTGTTGCCATGTGTAATTACTCACAAGTAGCTGAAAGCCTAAAATAAGTAATACAATCCCACTGGCTAAAATGGTTGTTAAAGCAGGTGAACTGGTTAAGCGATGCCACAGTAGAGAAATAATCTCAGGTAAGGCAGATATACTTAGATGATAACCCAAATTAACATACACATAAGCATCAAGGGTAAGCAGTGAAGCGCCTAGTGTGGCTATAACAGCCGCCATGCCTCGTATATGTCGTGGGTAGGGGAATATTAAACTAAGCGGAAATACCGTCAGCACAAACGCTAAAAAGGCGATAAAACTAGTGTGGCTTAACCACGTTACTAGCATATAAGTAATGCCCATAAAGCTTGTTGGTGGCGAGTCGGCAAATAAGTAGCTTAAGCTAATAAATAGCGCCAAGCCAATATTGGCAAAAGTAAACCAATGGCCCCAGCTTAATAGCTGACTCGCTTTTGATGAAAACTGATTGTGCTGCGATAAATTCATAGAGTTTATTTAACCGACTGTGATAGAGCTTTTGCAAAGTTCTCAGTTACGGCTTGTCTTTTCCCTGTTGGTACATGCTCTTTTAAGATATGCGTGATAGAATTTCCTAAACACATAAGGCTTAAATCTACCGGCGCATTGTGTTTAGTTAACACATCAATAAGCTGATCGACGATTTGTTCTACTTCTTCATTAGAGTATTTTGATAAGATTGGCATCAGTTGGTTCAATAAAATAGTTATATTCTCGTATTTTAACACTAGAGGCGTGAAAAACAAAGATGACAACAGACGTTAAAAAATTAGTCGTTCATTATGTAGACAAAAAAGACGACGATACGCAAATTCACCTTCGAAATGATGAGATGGTAATTAACGATAAAGTAGCCGTTTTTATCGAACAATTACATCATGCATATAATGGTAAGCCAGGTAAAGGTTACTGTGCTTTCAGTGGTGATAAAAACAGCGTTGTAGCATCTGCAATGCAAAGCTACCGTAACGATGAGTTAGGCTTTTGGCATATGACCGAGCAAGCCTCAACGGTTTTAAAAGAAGAGCTTGATAAGTATGCATTTAGTGAAACAGGCTATTTAGTATTTTGTCATTATCAGTATGTTGCTACCGATTACATGTTAATTGCGATGATTAACATTAAAGAGCATTACTCTATGACCTCTGAGCTTGATTTAGCGGCTTCTCGCCATTTAGATATATCTCGCATGCAACTCGCTGCTCGTATCGATTTAACAGCATGGGATACGCAAGCAGAAGATAATCGTTATATTTCGTTTATCAAAGGGCGTGCTGGTCGTAAAGTTGCTGACTTTTTCTTAGACTTTTTAGGCTGTGAAGAGGGTATTGATTCAAAACAGCAAAGCCAAGTAATGCTTAGCGCAGTAGAGGATTATTTATCAGAGCAACAGTTTGATAAATCAGAAAAAGATGATTTACGTAAACAAGTATTTGATTACTGTAATGATTGCGTAACCACAGGCGAAGATGCAAGTGTGAGCGATCTATCTGCAACGCTTACAAAAGGCGATGACAGCCCGTTTGATAGTTTTTGCAAAGAGCAAAGCTATGACTTGGAAGAAACTTTCCCCGTTGATAAAAAAACAGTAACCAGTATGGTTAAGTTTTCAGGTCTTGGTGGTGGTGTAAGTGTAAGTTTTGAACGTAAACACTTAGGTGAGCGCGTAACGTACAACGAAGCAACCGATACACTAGTGATTAAAGGCATTCCGCCAAACTTAAAAGATCAGCTACAACGTTTTATGGAAAATGAAAAAGAGTAAACTCATTTGAGCGAGTTGAAAGTTGATTTAAGAGCGCGATATTTATATCGCGCTTTTTTATACCGGTATCTAAATTCATTGAATCGGAACAGAGCCACTAAAATATCTATTGAACAAAGAGAAGTGAAAGAAGAGTAAGTGAGAAACACAAGCTAATCTTATTCACGGTGTTGAATTTCGGCTGTAGGCGTGAAGCTTGCTTACGCAAAAAGCACCGCTTCTGTTTACTTAATTTCTTTGCTAACAAAACCACTTAAAGAGCTATTTCACAAAGAGAAGTGAAAGAGGAGTAAATGAGAAAAAACAAGCGATGGTTTATTAGCGGAGCTCTTTCAATTTAGCTTTATTGTTACCTCTAAAAGCGCAGCGTCTTTTAACCTCTTTGTGAACAAATCGCTTATTACGGACGTTACTCGTCACGACAATAAGTTGTGCTTCTACAGGTTAATTTGTACTGGATATTTAATTCCGGCTGTAGGCGTGAAGCTTGCTTACGCAAGAAGCATCGCATCTAGTTATTTAATTTCTTTGCTAACAAAACCACTTAAAGATCTATTTCACAAAGAGAAGTGAAAGAGGAGTAAATGAGAAAACACAAGCCATGCTTTATTAGCAAGACTTAGCCTTATTACTACCTCTAAAAGCGCAGCGTCTCCTAACCTCTTTGTGAACAAATCGCTTATTATGGGCGTGAAGAAACTTTAATAATTATTCAAAGCATGTAAACAAAAAAGCCCCGCTATTTATTAAATAGCGGGGCTTTTTAATAAGTGTTAGTTATTAATCAACACTCAATGTTTTAGTCATTGCAGAACTCGCACGACCAGCAGGTTTGATAGAACCCGCACGTAAACCACTTTCTGGCACTAGTTCACGTTTATCGTGAGCCATTGCTACAGATGTATGTTTTACTTCGCTATCAGCTACAGGAGTAGGCTGTGCCATTGGCGCACTTGCAGACCCTTGAGTAACCGCTGTTTTAACATGCGGTGCTGATTTTTCAGTTTTCACTTTTGCTTCAACTTTAGCTGGCTCTTCAGTTACTACTGGCGTTTCAACTTTAGCTGGCTCTTCAGTTACTACTGGCGTTTCAACTTTAGCTGGCTCTTCAGTTACTACTGGCGTTTCAACTTTAGCTGGCTCTTCAGTTACTACTGGCGTTTCAACTTTAGCTGGCTCTTCAGTTACTACTGGCGTTTCAACTTTAGCTGGCTCTTCAGTTACTACTGGAGTTTCAACTTTAGCAGGCTCTCCAGTTACTACAGGAGTTTCAACTTTAGCTGGCTCTTCAGTTGCTACTGGAGTTTCAACTTTAGCTGGCTCTTCAGTTGCTACTGGCGTTTCAACTTTAGCTGGCTCTTCTACAGCTTCAACTTTTGCTAAGTCTTCAACTGCAACGGCTTGTTCAATTTGCTGCGCTGCATCTACAGGTGTTTCTTCAGATTTAGCTTTAAGTTCTGCTTCATATTCTGCAGCAGCTTGATCAGCAACTGGAACAAATGCAGGGGCTTCGTCAGATTTAACTTCTGCTTCACCTTCAGGACGTCGACGACGTTGACCTGATGCACGAAGATGACGAGGAGAACGGCGTGAACGCGTACGTGTTTGCTCTTGCTCGTCTTCAGTCGTTGCTGCTTCATCGTTAGAATCAACAACGTCAACTTTCTCTTCTTTAATGTGAGCTGTTTTTTCTGCCGGAGCTTGTGTTTGCTTTTCTACAACAGGTGCTTGCTCTTGAACTTGTGGAGTGTCAGTAACTACCGCTTGTTCAGGTGTTTGCTCTGTTGAGTTTGCTTGCTCAGCGTTTTCATCTTGCAGACGTACTTTTTTACGTATGTTACGACGTTGACGGCGAACCTTAGGCTTTTGCTCTTTAGGCTCTACAGCTTGAGCTGGCTTAGAATCAGTTTCTACTTCTACTTCTGCTTTTACAGGGGCTTCAGTTTTAACTTGATCTTTTTCTTCGCTTTTATGCTCTGGGCGCTTACGAGAGTTAGGGTTACGACGACGCTTATTGCGGTTCTCGTTTCTCTCTTGCGTCTCGGTGCTTGTTGCTGCTGGTGAGTCTGTTTTAACTTCCTCTTCAGCTGCAGGGCGCTCATTGCGTGGTTTATTAGTGCGCGGGTTATTATTACGACGACGTTGGTTGTTATTACGACGACGATTATCGTTACCACGGCGAGCGTTATTACGCGCTTCTTGCTGCTCTTTTTCTACAGCTTCTTTTTTCTCTTCTACTGTTTCGCTTGCAAATAACGATTTAAACCATTTAGTGATTGCTTCAAACAAGCCACCTTCAGTTTTAGTCTCTGTTACTACAGGCTGAGCTACTGGTGTAGGCGCTGCTTGTGGAGCCGGTGTAGAAGGCATTACAACACCTTTTAGCATTGGCTCTTCACGTACTGGTGCACTTGGTGATTTTGACATCTCAAATGCTTCAGGTTCTGGCGCAACAACTTGTCCGTAACTTACCGTTTCAAGTGTTTCGTCTTTACGTAAACGCATAACTTCGTAATGTGGTGTTTCCATATGTTGATTAGGAATAATCACTACGTCACATTTATGATGTTTTTCAATGCGATGAACACTACGACGTTGCTCATTTAATAAATAAGCGGCAACGGCAACAGGCACTTGTGCATTTACTTGTGCTGTGTTGTCTTTAATTGCTTCTTCTTCAATTAAACGAAGAATAGAAAGTGCAATTGATTCGTTTGAACGAATAGTACCTTGTCCACTACAACGTGGGCATGGGCCTTGGCTTGCTTCACCTAATGAAGGACGCAAACGCTGACGCGACATTTCAAGTAAACCAAAGCGTGAAATTTTACCAATTTGAACACGAGCACGATCTGGACGAGCAGCATCTTTTAAACGATTTTCTACTTCACGTTGATGACGCGGAGGTGTCATATCGATAAAGTCGATAACAATTAAACCACCTAAGTCACGAAGACGTAATTGACGTGCAATCTCATCGGCCGCTTCTAAGTTAGTATTAAGTGCTGTTTCTTCAATATCGCCGCCTTTAGTTGCTTTAGACGAGTTGATATCGATAGACGTTAGTGCTTCAGTTGGGTCAATTACAATTGAACCACCAGAAGGCAAGCGTACTTCACGCTGGAACGCAGACTCAATTTGGCTTTCAATTTGGTAATGCGTAAATAAAGGAGTGTCACCTTGATAAAGCTTAACACGGCTCATAAAGTCAGGACGAAAACGCTCAATGTGCGCTTTAGCTTCTTCAAAAACACGTGGTTTATCAATTAAAATTTCGCCAATATCACGACGTAAATAATCGCGTATCGCACGGAATATTACATTGCTTTCTTGGTGTATTAAAAATGGCGCTTTAGCACTATCTGCTGCTTGTCTAATTGCTTCCCAATGTACTAATAATGCTTTTAAATCGTAGTTTAATTCTTCAAACGATTTACCAACACCCGCTGTACGAACAATTAAGCCCATACCTTTAGGAAGTTCTAAACGACCCAATGCTTCTTTAAGTTCAGTACGTTCATCACCTTCAATGCGACGAGAAATACCGCCAGCACGAGGGTTGTTAGGCATAAGCACTAAGTAGCTACCAGCAACACTGATAAAAGTAGTTAACGCAGCGCCTTTTTGGCCACGCTCTTCTTTATCAACTTGTACTATAACTTCTTGACCTTCTTTGATCACGTCGCGGATGTTAGGGCGACCATGAAAAGTGTAACCTGCAGGGAAGTAAGTACGGGCAATTTCTTTTAAAGGAAGGAAACCATGGCGGTCAGCACCGTAATCAACAAATGCTGCTTCAAGAGATGGTTCAATGCGAGTGATTTTGCCTTTATAAATATTGGCTTTTTTCTGTTCGTGACCTGGGCTTTCGATATCTAAATCATATAGGCGCTGGCCATCAACCAGTGCTACGCGCATTTCTTCTTGCTGCGTTGCATTGATTAGCATACGTTTCATATTGTTACTCTACTTATTTATGTCGCTGACATGACGATGTTTTTCTCGCCTGTTCAGTTGTCCCTATTTTTAGAATGTGCAGCCTCACGACTGGGTCTTTAACGGAACGGCTCTGTTTCTCGTATGCAGTATTTTAAATGCTGGCAAACAATAGCAATTATTATCGCTATTAAATTCTTAATGGTGCTAAAACTGTCGGCTTTTCAGCTACGTTTACAAGTTTTACCCAGAAGTCGGCCTGTCATATTAATCTTACTAAATATCATTCATATTAGGCGCGTAGGGCTCATTAAGTTGGTGAGCAATACATACTGATGTATCGCTAATATCCGTTTTAAGAGCAAAAATCGCTGCCGATGTTAATGAACGCTTATTTATTAGATTTTTTTAGTTCTAAATAAGCTGCTATACGGTACTACAATAATTGAGCTAGTGCTGAACGACGTTTTTTACGTCGTCACTATCAGACAAATTATCTGTTCATTGCTTTCTCTAGCACGTTAAAAATCGCTTCATGTTCAAACTTAACCAGCAATATATTACGCGCATTGCCGTTAATTGATCGCACGTGTTAACTGAGGAGGCATAAAAGCTTTGGAAAACTTAACTCGGATCTGTATGATCGGCTACCCAGAATGTGCATCACGAATGTTTTAATGTGTTAAAAAGCACCGTTGTTATTTGCAAATACTAAATATTTGCGCTGCTGATTATCCCACTATTATTACAGTGTTAGCAACTAAATTATTTTACTTAAATTAGTGATTAGGCAATGTCAGAAAAAAACGACTTACAAGTAACTTATGTCACGATCAACGAAGACCATTTAGGTCAGCGTATTGATAACTTTCTTATTACCCACTTAAAAGGGGTGCCTAAAAGCGCTATTTATAAACTTTTGCGCAAAGGTGAGGTACGCGTTAATAAAAAGCGTATTAAGCCTGTATATAAACTACAGCTTGAAGATGTACTTCGTATTGCACCTATCAGGGTTGCTGAGCGTGAAGAATTTGTTCCATCAAAATTAGACAAAGTAACTCGCCTAGAAAACGATATTTTATTTGAAGATAAATACCTTATCGTAATAAATAAACCATCAGGTATGGCTGTTCATGGCGGCAGTGGTTTAAGTTATGGCTTGATTGAAGCTTTGCGAGCACTTCGCCCAGAGGAACGTAGCCTTGAGCTAGTTCATAGGCTTGACCGTGATACATCGGGTTGTTTACTTATAGCGAAGCGTCGTTCGGTGTTAACAGCATTGCATGAACAACTTCGTGAAAAAACAATGGAAAAAAATTACTGGGCACTTGTAGAAGGGCAGTGGGATTCTAAAACTAAAAACGTAACTGAAGGGCTGCGTAAAAATACACTTAAATCGGGCGAGCGCGTAGTACGCGTAGATAACACTGAGGGAAAACCTTCACATACTCGTTTTAAAGTACTTGAACGTTTTAACGATTGCTCACTTGTACAAGCATCGCCTGTTACAGGGCGTACGCACCAAATTCGTGTGCATACGCAATGTAAAGGTCACCCAATAGCGTGCGACGATAAATATGGCGATCAGGGTTTTGACGATTCTATGCGTAAAGTTGGGTTAAACCGATTGTTTTTACACGCACATGATTTAAGTTTTTATCACCCTAAAAACGAAACAACTATGCGTATTGAAGCACCGCTAGATAAAACGCTTAAAAATACATTACTAAAATTACGAGATGCAAAACTGTGATAAAAGTAGCCCCAATTAAAAAATATAAGCTCGTCATTTTTGATTGGGACGGCACCGTTATGGATTCAGTCACTAAAATAGTTAACTGTATTCGTAGTAGTGCTGAGTCACTTAATTTAGTGTCGCCAAGTGATTTAGCAATTAAAAATATTATTGGTATGTCGCTTGAAAAAGCAATTGATGTTTTATTTCCCGATAATGTAGCGCAGCACCAAGCGCTAATTTCAGGTTATAAATATCAATACAGTGTGGATACTACTCCCACGCCTGTATTTGCTAATGTTGTCAGCGTTTTAGGTGCCTTAAAAGAGCAGGGCATTGTTTTAGCGGTTGCAACAGGTAAAGGTAGGGGTGGGTTAGAGCGTTTGCTTGAACAAAGTCAATTGAGGCATTTTTTTAGTGCGACACTTACAAGCGATGACGCGCAATCAAAGCCCTCTCCAGATATGTTGTATCAATTACTTGAAGAACTTGGCATAAGCGCTCAAGACGCTGTAATGATTGGCGACACTCAAATAGACATGACTATGGCAAAAGCTGCTGGCATGGATAGAATTGGCGTAACAATGGGTGTGCACAACGCACAGCAACTAAATAAGCTTAGCCCTGTTGCAACAGTAGATAACTATCTACAGCTGCAACAGGTTTTGCTTGGCTAATTTATTTAACTAGAACTTGTTTTGAGCAGTAAGTACATCAATACCAAACTCAGCCAGTAGCTGGCTGAGTTTAATTAATGGTAATCCAATTAAGCTATTAGGATCGTCTCCGCTTAGTTTTTCAAATAAACAGATACCCAACCCTTCACTTTTAAAGCTGCCAGCACAATTATAAGGCTGCTCTGCGTCGCAATAAGCACTAATTTGTGCATCACTGAGAGTTTTAAACGTCACATTAAAAGGTTCTACGCAGGTTTTTTTAGTGCCAGTTACAATATCGTAAACACAAAGCCCTGTTAAAAATGTTACAGTATTACCGCTAAATAAATTTAGTTGTTTTACGGCATTTTGTTTATTATGTGGTTTACCTAAAATTTGATTATTAAACACAGCGACTTGGTCTGATCCAATAGCTAACCCTTTGTTAAAGTGTTTATTAGCCGCTGAGGCTTTTAATTCACTTAAGCGCTTAACCAGTTCGGTAGGTGTTTCGCATTCAAGTGCTGATTCGTTAACGTCTGGTGAAAACGTATCAAATGGTAAATTAAATTTTTGTAATAAAGACTGCCTAAAAGGCGAGCTTGACGCTAAAATGAGTGGATGCTTCACGGACTGTTTTCCTACGATAATTCAGATTGAGTTAGGATAAATCAGATCCGAGAGTAAAACACGTTAAAAACCAAGTAAAAATGGTTTTTTACTTTGACTAACAAACTAACTATCTATATGATGCAGCCCCTATGCAAAAGGTGAAAATTCCCATCACTCTTCATCCAGGCAAAGCAGCGCAGCACCGTTTAAAGTATGACGGAATTGTACCGCTTGAAAAACTTACTCGTTTAGAGAAAGTTGTGCAGGAAGAAGTAGGTGAAATAGCGGTAAAAATACATTGCAAAAACGATGATCAAGGTTTCGCTGTGATTAGAGGCAATTTGTCCACACACGTTACTGTCATTTGTCAACGTTGTAATGGTGATTTAGGGTTGGATTTGGTTCAAGACTTTGCATATTCACCAGTAGGTGAAGATACAGAGTTAGATATTTTTCCAGAAGACTACGATGAAGTAGCGCTTGATGAAAATGGTGAAGTTAACGTTTTTAATTTAATTGAAGACGAACTAATTTTAGCAATTCCATTAGTGGCTACCCACAACGAAGCTTCATGCAGTTATTCAGCAAAGCCTGCCAGCTTTGGTGTATTAAAGGCGGAAGATGATAAACCTAATCCATTTGATATTTTGAAACAACTTAAGAAAGATTCTTAGGAGAAGACTATGGCTGTACAAAAAAGCAAAAAGTCTCGTGCAAGACGCGGCATGCGCCGTTCACACGATGCGATCAGTGGTCCAACTTTAACTGTAGATCAAACATCTGGTGAGACTCATCGTCGTCACCATGTGACTGCAGATGGTTACTACAAAGGCGTTCAAGTAATTTCTAAATAAGAGATTACTTATATGCTGAAAGATCTAACCATAGCGTTAGATATGATGGGGGGCGATTACGGCCCCCGTTCATCTATTCCTGCTGCCGTTTGTGCAGTAAATGCTCATGCCAATTTAACTCTCATTTTATGTGGCAATGAACACGTTATATCTAAAGAACTCGAATCCCTCGATTCTCTACCTCATCCTAGACTCATAATTCGTCACTGTAGTGAAATAGTCACTAATGCCTGTGAACCTGCAATTGCTGTGCGTTCAAAAAAAGATTCATCTATGCGTGTTGCCCTAGATTTAGTTAAATCGGGCGAGGCTCAAGCATGTGTTAGCTCAGGTAATACCGGCGCTCTATTTTTTATGGCTCACTATGTATTAAAAATGCTGCCAGGTGTTAAACGTGCCGCACTCATTTCATCTGTTCCTACAGAGCTTAAAAACCCAGTATATTTACTCGACTTAGGTGCTAATGTGCATTGTGATGCGCAAATGCTCTATCAGTTTGGCATTATGGGCTCTATTGTTGCAGGACAAGCACTTGGTTTGGATAATCCTCGCGTTAGTTTATTAAATATTGGCGCTGAGGACATTAAAGGCCACGACGACATTAAACAAGCTGCACAATTAATGCAGCAAAGCCCACACATAAATTATATTGGTTACAGCGAAGGAAGTGATATTTTTTCGGGTAAGGCTGATGTCATTGTATGCGAAGGGTTTGTTGGTAACGTAGCACTTAAAACATGTGAAGGCATTGCCAAGCTTATTATGAATAAGTTTACAAGCGCGCTCGAAAAGCACCTTTTATATAAATGTATGGCGTTTATATTGCGCCCAATAATAAAAAAACTCTATAAAAGGGTGAACCCCGACCAGTATAACGGTGCTTCTCTGGTAGGATTGCGCGGTATTGTCGTTAAAAGTCATGGAAATGCGTCAGCTAAAGCATTTCAAGCAGCAATTGATGAAGCGGTAAAAGAGGTTGAACGTCAACTTCCTGATAAAATAGCCGCTATTTTCGAAAAAACACATTCTAAAGACACGGCGGTTAATCAATAATTGATGTGCCGTGTATTTCATTATTTATTTGTTTAATTAAAAAGAGCAAAGTATGGCACAAAAAATTGCACTTCTATTCCCAGGTCAAGGCTCGCAAAGCGTTGGTATGTTACAAGAACTACTAGAGAGTTCTGACATTGTTAAAGCAACATTTGCAGAAGCGTCAAATGCACTGGGTTACGACTTAGCAGAGCTAGTTCTTAATGGCCCAGAAGAAAAATTAAATCAAACCCACCGCACACAACCTGCATTACTAACTGCAAGTGTTGCTATTTACCGTGATTGGTTAGCAGCTAACCCTGATGCAGACGTTGTTATGGCGGGTCACAGCTTAGGTGAATACTCAGCGTTAGTATGTAGCGATGTATTAAGCTTGAGTGAAGCCGTAAAGCTTGTTGAAAACCGTGGTTTATACATGCAAGAAGCCGTGCCAGCAGGCGTAGGTTCAATGGCTGCTATTATTGGCTTAGGCGATGAAGAAATTAAAGCGGCGTGTGCTGCCTCAGCGCAAGGTGAGGTTGTATCTCCAGTTAACTACAACTCTCCTGGTCAAGTTGTTATCGCAGGCCATAAAGCGGCAGTAGATAGAGCATCGCAAGCATGTAAAGATGCCGGTGCTAAACGTGCATTACCACTTTCTGTTAGCGTACCTTCACATTGTGAGTTAATGAAGCCAGCAGCTGACAAGCTAGCAGCAGACTTAGCCGCTTTAACATTTAATACACCTAAGTGTGATGTAATTAATAATGTTGATGTAAAAGCTGAAACGTCAGCTGATGCAATTAAAGACGCACTAGTACGTCAGCTTTATAGCCCAGTTCGCTGGACAGAAACAGTACAAGCCTTGGTTGCGCAAGATGTAACACAAAGCTACGAATTTGGTCCTGGTAAAGTATTAACAGGACTTGCTAAACGAATTGATAAAGCAATGATCTGTGGCTCAGTAAACGACGCCGCTTCAATTGATGCAGCTAAATAAGAGTATATAAAATGTCTAATTTATTTTCATTAGAGGGCAAAATTGTCCTAATTACTGGCGCCAGCCGTGGTATTGGTAAAGCAATTGCAACAACATTAGTTGCACAAGGTGCAAAAGTTGCAGGTACTGCGACAAGTGAGTCAGGCGCTGCTAAAATCAGTGAATACTTAGGTGACAATGGTAAAGGTTATGCATTAAACGTAACCGATCCTGCATCTATTGAAGCAACACTTGCTGCAATAAAAGCTGATTTAGGCGATATTGACGTACTTGTAAATAACGCAGGTATTACACGCGATAACTTATTAATGCGTATGAAAGAGACTGAGTGGGACGATATAATCGACACTAACTTAAGCTCAGTTTTCCGTTTATCTAAAGCGGTACTTCGTCCAATGATGAAGAAAAAGAAAGGCCGTATTATTAACATTGGCTCAGTAGTGGGTACTATGGGTAATGCAGGTCAAGCTAATTATGCAGCGGCTAAAGCGGGTGTAATTGGTTTTTCTAAGTCACTTGCGCGCGAAGTTGCATCACGTGGTATTACAGTTAACGTAATCGCACCTGGTTTTATTCAAACAGACATGACTGATAATTTAACTGATGAGCAAAAAGCAGCAACACTTGCAAATGTTCCAGCAGGGCGTTTAGGCCAACCAGACGAAATTGCTGCTGCAGTATGTTATTTAGCATCTGACGCGGCTGCGTATGTATCAGGCGAAACTTTGCATGTAAATGGCGCGATGTACATGGTTTAATCGCCATTGTACCTAGATTGCTACTTGATAAAGTTAAGTAAGTTACCTCAAAAACATTGAATTATTTGTGAACTTGCTTTAAACATACTTGAAATCGCTGCGAAAATAAGCGATAAAAGACAAAACACACACTCAGAGGTTTGACCAGACAATTATTTATGGTCAAATCATTGAATCAGAGAATTATGCGGCGTAAACTACGCCGCAATCTGAAAATAACGCATTGGCGTTTTTAATAAAGGAAAGAAGAATGAGCGATATCCAAGAACGCGTAAAGAAAATTATCATTGAACAACTAGGTGTTAAAGAAGAAGAAGTTAAAAATGAATCTTCTTTCGTAGATGACCTAGGTGCAGATTCTCTTGATACTGTTGAACTAGTAATGGCTCTTGAAGAAGAGTTTGATACTGAGATCCCAGATGAAGAAGCTGAGAAGATCACTACAGTACAAACTGCTATCGATTACGTTACAGCACACGCTGAGTAATTAATCGCACGTTAAAGGCAGCATCCGCTGCCTTTAATTTTTTATATCCAAACCACCTCAAAGTTCGTGATTCAAAACTTAAATCTCTATGCTCAATTTTAGCTAAAAATTAATTTTGATTGTGTTATGCGTTTTTAATCTATTTTGGGACTAGCACTTTGAGGTAGCTTGGGTATGATCATCCCCTTGTAAAATATCCCTTATTGGAGGCAAACCGTGGCTAAACGTCGAGTCGTCGTAACTGGCTTAGGAATGTTGACGCCGCTAGGTAATGATGTTCAATCAACCTGGCAAGGCTTATTAGATGGTAAAAGTGGCATTCAAACAATAACGCACTTTGATACATCAAAATTTGGTACTAAATTCGCTGGTTTAATAAATGATTTTGATGCAACTGCATACATGTCAGCGAAAGATACTAAAAAAATGGACTTGTTTATTCAGTACGGCATTGCAGCGGGTGTTCAAGCCTTTAAAGATTCAGGCCTTGAAATCACTGAGCAAAACGCAGCACGCATTGGTGTAGCTGTAGGTTCAGGTATTGGTGGGCTTACGTTAATTGAAGAAAACCACATTAAGCTATTAAATAGTGGTCCGCGCAAGTTATCGCCATTTTATGTGCCGTCTACCATTATTAATATGATCTCAGGTCATTTATCAATGATGCATGGACTTCGTGGTCCAAATATTTCAATTGTAACTGCCTGTACTACTGGTTTGCATAATATTGGCCATGCAGCGCGCATGATTGCCTACGGTGATGCAGATGCAATGGTTGCTGGCGGTGCAGAAAAAGCGTGTACCCCAATTGGTATGGGTGGTTTTAATGCTGCACGTGCACTTTCAACTCGTAACGACGATCCACAAGCGGCTTCTCGCCCTTGGGATAAAGACCGCGATGGCTTTGTGCTTTCTGACGGCGCTGGTGTTGTTGTAGTTGAAGAGTACGAACATGCTAAAGCACGTGGTGCTAAAATTTATGCTGAGCTAGTAGGCTTTGGTATGAGTGGCGATGCGTATCACATGACGTCACCACCAGAAGATGGTGCGGGTGCTGCACTTGCAATGCAAAACGCACTAAACGATGCGCAAGTAAACGCTGAGCAAATTGGTTACATTAACGCACACGGTACATCTACAAATGCAGGCGACAAAGCAGAAACTGCCGCTGTTAAGTCTATTTTTGGTAATGCAGCTAAAGATGTAATGGTAGGCTCGTCTAAATCGATGATGGGTCACTTGTTAGGTGCTGCAGGTTCGGTTGAATCGATTATTTCGATTTTATCACTGACAGATCAAAAAGTGTCGCCAACTATCAACCTTGATAACCCAGACGAAGGGTGCGACTTAGATTATATTGCACACACTGCACGTGATGCAAAGTTAGACTTTGCACTGTGTAACTCGTTCGGTTTTGGCGGTACTAATGGCTCGTTGCTATTTAAAAAGGTATAATCTTTTTTAACAACGAATCAAATTATAAGAGCTCAGTTGTTTAACTGGGCTTTTTTTATATGCCAAACAAAATGCAAACAATAATAGCAGTAGATCAAAACAGCACTTTAAGCACGCGTGACAGGGGCTTAAATTACGGTGATGGCTTTTTTACAACCGCTAAGGTTGTTGATGGGCAAGTACAGTATTGGGCTCATCATAAAGCGCGTTTGATTGAATGCGCACAGCGCTTGGGGTTTCCTGAGTTAGACTTTAATAGCCTTGAAAATCGAATTGCTTTGCATATAAACGCTGCACCACTAAACGTGCTTAAAATACTTGTAACGCGAGGCGAAGGCGGGCGTGGTTATGGGCTGCCAAGTGAGTGTAATGTCACTATTTTATTGAGCGTGTTGGACTACCCTAGTAATTACGAAGCGCTTACTAAAAAGGGTGTAAATCTCGAAATAAGCCCAATTAAATTAGCGGCACAGCCTTATTTAGCGGGCCTTAAAACATTAAATCGACTTGAACAAGTGCTAATTAAAAAAGCAATGCAAACGCAAAACTGTGACGATGTGTTAGTACTTGATTACAATAACAATGTAATTGAAGCTTCAGCAGCTAATATTTTTGCGATTAAAAATAAGTGTGTGTTTACGCCATTGCTTGATGAGTGCGGAATAAAGGGCGTTTATCTACAATCGTTATGTGATAAATTGCCTGTTGAATTTAAACGCGTGAAAGTAGAAGATTTAACCCAAGCAGACGCTGTATTTGTGTGTAATAGCTTAATGGGAGCAGTACCTGTTAAACGTATTGAGCAACAGGTATTTAATACAGACGACAGCCACGCATTACTAACTAAATTATTAGCCAAGGAGGCTGAGTGTTAAAAGTTATTTTATCGGTACTTTTTTTAGCTGTTATAACCACTGCTATTGGTTACCAGCAATTACAAGCAACAATAAATAGCCCGCTAAAAGTAGCGCAAAACACACAATTTGAAGTTAAGCATGGCACTGGCTTTAATAAGTTATGTCAGCAGTGGCAAGCTAATAACTGGGTGGAAGGCTGCTGGCGTTATCAAGTAATTGCCAAATTAGATCCCACACTTACCGACTTAAAAGCGGGCCTTTACGAGCTAACAGCCGATAGCGTTATCAACAACGTAAAAAAAATTAATCAAGGCCAGCAAATCAACTTTAGTTTTACCATAATCGAAGGGCAAAACTTACGTGAAGTACTAAGTGCTATTAAAAAAGCTGATAATTTACAAAACGATTTAAAAACTGACGAACTAAGTACTCAAATACTGGGTAATGACACGCACTTAGAAGGCTGGTTATTCCCCGACACTTACCATTATCATAATAACGATACTGCAAGCAGTGTATTAAAACGTGCAGCACAAAAAATGCAGCAAACGTTAGATGATGCTTGGCAGCTGCGCGCCGCTAATCTACCCTATAAAACAGCATACGAAGCACTAATAATGGCTTCAATTATTGAAAAAGAGACAGGCCTTGCCAGCGAGCGTCCGTTAATTGCATCAGCGTTTGTTAATCGATTAAACACCAATATGCGCCTACAGACCGATCCAACCGTAATATACGGATTAGGCGCTGATTTTGATGGCGATATTAAACGCAAAGATTTACGCGATTATACGCCTTACAATACGTATCGTATTAATGGTTTACCACCAACACCGATTGCAATGCCATCAAAAGCCGCTATTTTAGCTGCAGTTAATCCGCCACAAAGTGAATACGTTTACTTTGTATCAAAAGGCGATGGTAGCCACCAATTTTCAACCACGTTAAAGCAGCATAACGCAGCAGTTAAAACGTATATATTAAATAAAAAGAATTAATATTTTATGAAATCAAAATTTATAGTAATAGAAGGGCTAGAAGGCGCGGGTAAATCAACCGCTATTTCGTTATGCCAAGACTTTTTAAACAAACAAAAAATAGACTTCATTAACGTCCGCGAACCTGGCGGCACGCCGCTTGCTGAATCGCTTCGTACGCTTGTAAAAGCAGAGCACGAAGAAGAAATTGCCTTTGAAACCGAGTTGCTTATTATGTACGCAGCACGTTCGCAATTAATGCACAATGTTATTACCCCAGCGCTTGATAAAGGCCAATGGGTACTTGCCGATCGTCATGATTTATCGTCTCAGGCGTATCAAGGTGGCGGGCGTGGTATTAGCTCAAATACATTAGCTTCACTTTCGTCAATGGTATTAAAGGGCTTAAAGCCTGATTTAACTATTTACCTTGATATTGACCCAGTGATAGGCCTTGAACGTGCAAAAGGGCGTGGTGAGCTTGACCGTATTGAACAAGAAGCCATTGAGTTTTTTCAGCGTACACGTATGCGTTATGTTGAACTTGCTAATGACGACAACACAATTAAAACGGTCGATGCAAACCAAAGTATTGATAAAGTACATCGCGATATAACCAATGTACTGCATTCATTTTTTGAAGGCCTAAAATAATATGCCATTGCCGTGGCTACATGATACCCAAGCACGTTTAGCGCAAAGTTATCGTGCAGAGCGTTTTCATCATGCGCAATTATTTTGTGGGCCTGTTGGCGTAGGTAAGTTTGAGTTAAGTGATGAGCTTGGTAATGCTTTGTTATGCCAAAATATAGCTAAGCAGGTAGCTGCGCAAAACAGTATGCTAAAACCTTGCGGACACTGTAAAAGCTGCTTACTTACTCTTGCTGGTACTCACCCCGACAAGCGCTTAACGCAAGTTGATGGGCAAAGCATAGGCGTAGATGATATACGCGGCATTAGTGATTTTATGAATCACTCAGCAGCGCAAAATGGTAATAAAGTAGCAATAATCGAAAATTGCGAAAAAATGACTACTGCAGCAGCTAACGCATTATTAAAAACACTTGAAGAGCCAACTAATAGCCGCTTTTTAATATTAACTACAAGCCAACCAGCACAGCTCCCTGCAACTATTTTAAGTCGATGCGCTAAAAGTGACGTAAAAATAACAAATACAGCACTTGCTCAGCAATGGTTAGAGACATTAGATATACCTAACTATAGTTGGCTAGCACTTTTTTATAACCAACCGCTGCAAGTAAAGCATTGGCAACAGCAAGACCAGCTAAAAAATATTGATACACTGTATAAGTTTGCAACTGAGTTTAAACAAAGCCATAATTTCAAAGCGTTAGTCGATATAATAAATAAACAGCCTGAACTTGTTCGTATATTTACTTTGTTTTTAAGCGTGCAACTAAAGCAGCAATTACTGCAAGGTATGAGTTTTGACGCTTATCAAAGTGCGCAAAATGCATTAGGCGAGTTTTTACAAAATAACACACAAGTACTTGGCCTTAATTTACCGCTTGCTGTATCACGATTAGCATACACATTGCGAAATTCTTAAAAGGATTAATCATGCAAGAACTACTAGTAGACATAGACGATTTAGACGAGTTATACCGTTGTTATATGCCTTACTTAAAAAAAGGTGGCTTATTTGTACGTACTAATATGCGTTACGAAGCAGGGCATTCATTAGCGCTTAGAGTTACCTTGCCCGATGCCTTAGAAGATGATGTAGTAACAGGTAAAGTGTCGTGGATCACGCCACAAGGGGCACAAAGCTCTAACCCTCCAGGTATTGGTATTAGCTTTTTAGACGATAAAACAAACCTAAACGCTAAAATCGAAAAGCTACTTGGGACTATGTTAAACTCAGGCGATCAAACATATACCATGTAGTTATAGGGTCGGTTTTTCATTGAGATTAACGCCGCCCTATATTGGGTTCTTTTAATTATTAACATAATAAATTAAACGAACAAATTTAAACCCTGAACATAATACAGGCCTTATAGTGATTGTAGATTCTCATTGCCATTTAGATCGTCTTGATTTTGATAAACTAGACTTAAACCTTGACCAAGTTCTTGATAAAGCGCGTGCAAAGCAAATAGAGCACTTTTTATGTGTAAGCGTAACGCTTGATCAGTTTCCAAGCATGCTTGATAAAATCAAGCATTACGACGATGTCTCAGCCTCATGCGGTGTACATCCACTTGATCAAAAAGACGCCCTTAATAAACAGCAACTAATTGACTTAGCCTCACACGAAAAAGTCGTTGCTATTGGCGAAACGGGTCTTGATTACTACTATTCAAAAGATACTCACGCAGTGCAGCAAGCAAGCTTTGTTGGGCATATTGAAGTGGCTAACGAATTACAAAAACCGTTAATTATTCATACTCGTGATGCCCGCGCCGACACCATTAATTTAATGCGTGAGCACAAGGCCGAAAACTGCGGTGGTGTGCTACATTGCTTTACTGAAGACTGGGATATGGCTAAAAAAGCGATAGACATGGGCTTTTATATTTCTATTTCGGGCATTGTTACCTTTAAAAATGCTATTGAGCTAAAAGAAGTAGTAAAGCAAATACCGCTAGATAGATTACTAATAGAAACCGACTCGCCTTATTTAGCACCGGTACCGTACCGTGGGCAAACTAATCAGCCGGCATACGTAGAAGATGTTGCTTATTACATTAGCGAACTTAAAGGCATTAGCTTTAATGAACTTGCTAAAGCGACTACCGAGAACTTTTATTCTTTATTTAAATTAGCAGCTAAAGGCTAAATACATGATTACTCACACGGCAAACCTTCCTATTTTACTAATGGGGCCAATGGTGCGCCGTGCAGATCAAACTGGAGTCTGTATTCAGTTTGCTACCTCCAGACCTGCAAATTGCCAAATAAACTTATTAAATATTGAATGTTATAGCGATCAACACACTGTTTCTTTAGGCGAACATTTATACCTGCATTTCGTCATTATAAAGCCAATAAATAACAAACTCCCTGTCGATAGCTTATTAAGCTATGAACTTGTAATTGACGATACAGCAATGGATTTATCGCCTTGGTGCTATAGCAATCAAACAACGCCTGCATTTGTAATTCCCAATAAACTCAGTGATATTTTGCATGGCTCGTGCCGTAATGCACATCATCCAGCAAAAGACAGCTTAGTGTCTGCAAGTCACTGGCAAAATACTCAGCGCGGTAATAATAATCAAGGCGCACAATTGTTATTACTGAGTGGTGATCAGGTTTATGCCGATGACGTAGCAGGGCCCATGTTATTAGCTATTCATCAGTTAATTAAAGCCTTGGGTATCTATAAAGAGCAACCACTTGCCATTGAGCTACCCGCCGACATAAATGAGCAACTTTATAATCGCCATTTGTTCTTACCAAAAACGCCTTGGCAAAAACGCTCAAAGTTAGGTGTTGGCTACTGGCTAAAAAAAGACGAACCTCATTTTTCAAGTGTAAAAGCCTACAATCACCTTGTCCATTTTGAAGAATTTATAGCACTCTATTTATTAAATTTTAGTGCTGCTGCTTGGCAATGCGTTGATATACAAAAAACAATGTATTTAGGTCATAGCGAGCAAAATAAAACTATTTTTAACGCTGAAAAAACAGCATTGATTGATTATGCAAAAGGCTTAAGTGAAGTAGAGCGATTGTTTGCCAATGTATCGACATTAATGATGTTTGACGATCATGATGTAACTGATGATTGGAACCTCACCGCTGGGTGGGAGCAAGCTATAAATGAAAACCCAAGTAGTAAACGAATTATTAATAACGGCTTAATTAGTTATTGGCTTTTTCAGGGAATGGGGAACGATACACTAAATAAAACAGGCGAGCTACTTACACCTTTTAAGCAAAGCCGTACTGCTAATAATTTATGGCAGTTTAAAGCATTTGATAAACCACTAAACGATTTTAGTTTTTGGCATTACGAACTTACTACAATACCCAAAGTAGTGGTGCTAGATACGCGTACGCATCGCTGGCGAAATGAGCAAAACTTTAATGAGCCGTCAGGTCTACTTGATTGGGAACGCCTCACAGAGCTTGAGGAAAGCCTATTAAGCCACGACCAAGTTATTATTGTATCGCCAGCCCCTGTATTTGGTGTTAAATCAATAGAAGCCATTCAAGCCATGTTTAACATATGTGGCCAACCGCTCATGGTTGACGTAGAAAACTGGATGGCGCACGAAGGCTCAGCCAAAAAGCTACTCGATACTTTTAGACGAACCGACACCCCAAACGAAACCCTTATTTTATCTGGCGATGTACATTACTCATTTTGCTTTTCGGTGCAAAAGCGTTTTGGCGATCATCCCAATCGAATTTGGCAACTTACCGCCAGCGGTATTAAAAACGAGTTCCCGCGTAAATTAATAAACATACTCGATAAACTAGATTCAATTCTATACGGCCCAAAAAGCCCATTAAACTTTTTTACCAAACGCTGGCACATGGAAGTAGATAAGCACCAAACTAAAGGTGAAGGGCAAAAATACTTAGTAAGTGACTCAGCTATTAGTTTAATAACACTAGAGCAAGGAAATTTAGCCCGCTACCAACTCATACATGGTGAAGGGCATCTAACTGAGTTTGATTTAGAGCATAAGTAATAAGTTACTCATAAACGTAAAAGCGCAGTTTCTTATTACTTAAAAATGGATCCCACCACTGAGGGCACAGAGGCGCTTTGCGCTACACAGAGGAAATACTAGTAATGGCTGGTCACTACTCCTTTTCTTCTCGGTGTTCTCTGTGGTGATTTAATAACTTGTTTACTAATGTATTCAAATGTACAAACGTTGCTTTTAAACGCCAGCAAGCGGCGCGTCTACAGACTATGTTTGAATGTGGCGTTTAATTGTAGATGGTGAGCTTGCTTACGTTAGAAGCGCAGCTTCTCATCTTTAAAATATTATTCTCACCATCGAGAGTACAGAGGCGCCTTGCGCTACACAGAGAAAAGCTAAGTTAAATTTGCTAGCAGTTACTAGCTCTAAAATAACTACTCCTTTTCTTCTCGGTGCTCTCTGTGGTGATTTAATTTCTTATATATTTCACTACTTATATTTTTGATAACTAGCTATTTAAGACCACGACTTCGTTTAGACGCGGGTAATTTACTACTTAATATTGCCAAACATAAAATAGTCATAAACAACATTGAGTTTGCACCGGCTTGTAAAGAGTAATCTACCAACGAATGCAGCAGCATATCTATAATTGCAATGGCACAACCAAAGGCAACACCCTGAAACAGCGCTGTTTTACGCTTTCTCATAGTTGCTATACATAACCATAAACAATAAAGTATAAGTGAGCCCAGTGCAGCTGTAGTGGGTATACCCAGCTCTACTGTAAACTGCACGTAATCGTTATGGGCATTATCGTAGTAACCTGAATAAGGCTCAGACTGATACGCCGGAAACGCAGTATAAAATGTACCACCACCAGAGCCCAACAAAGGTTTATCTAAAATGAGCGGTATTGAATCACGTACAACTTCGTCGCGGGTTTCTGATGAAATACTGGTTTCGCTGATACGCTGTTTAACTTTTTCTACATCAAATATAGCGCCAATAATAATTAAATCGATTATAAAAAAACTAACTATAAGTAGCTTAAACGCTTTAGGTTTTTGCCTGTAAATAAAAAACGCGAGTAAGCTAACAACCATTAATGCAATAAAAAATGCAGAGTTACCCATACGGCTACGCGTTAAAATTAACGCAACAATAATAATAATTAACGAAATACGTAAAATTATTTTTGAGCTTAAAAGTATTTCTGTCCACGCACGAAGCGTTTGTTTTAATGTTTGTTTGTAATCGCTAGTAGAGCGTTTTAGCTCACTAACTAAAACACCAATACCCAAACATAAACATAAAGCTAAAAAATTTGCTAAAAAGTTAGAATAAGTAAACGTACCAATAGCACGTTCGGTATGTTTATAGCCAAATAACGGGCTAATTATATCTGGCGATAAATTTAAATAAGTGGCATACAAAGCCTGAAACACACCGGCACTTATAATTGCATATATTAAATTTTTAATACGCTTTTCAGTATTACAATAAATAAATAATAGCCAGCAAAATAAAATCATAAAACTTGTTTTAATAAGCATTTGTTTTGTTTGAAACGGATCAAGGCTAACGTTAAATATTTGTATAAAGCAAATTAAAACAACAGCACCAAGTGCAACAAATAAAGGCCAGGAATATAAAGGGGGATAGAGCGGCTGCTTATTATTTATAGCGCTATTAATTAAATGAATTAAAAAAGTGGCACCAATCAACAAACCAAGAGCTAAAATAGCCCAAGGGCGATAGCTACCTAAGGGGATAGGTAGTAAAAAAAGTATTGCGCATAGCAACAAAAATATAAAACGATTCAATGTAAACTCATAAAGTGAAAACGCAGCCATAGGCTGCGTTTGTATTATATTTTAGAAGAGTGTTTAGTTACCAACTTCAGATATACCAGCATCACCACCAGTACCACCCGTACCAGGCGGTACAGTAACTGTAGGTAAAACTACAACAGGCGGGGCTGCAACCGGAGTACCATCAGTAGGACCCGCAGCAGTAGCTTCAGATGCAACGGTGGCATCTATACCAGCAGTGATTGCAGCAATAGTTACCGCATCACTATCAGCACCAGCAGTTACTAAGGCTGCTAAAAAGTCAGAAATTAACGCATTATCTGCACCTAAAGAGGCAACAACCGCGTTAATTAATATATCAAGTTGTTCAGCAGAACACGTGCCGTTTGCAATAGGCGAATCAAGGTCAATAGGCCCCATATTTTGACAAAATTGCTCAATAGCAGCAACTAACTCTCTTTGTAGTTCCTCAGACGAAATATCATCAGGAGCATTATTTAGAATATTAAGTAAATTAGTAAGGCTGTCAGATTGTACTACAACATCAGAATCTGCTTGTGAATAAACTGGTGAAACGGTAAAAGCCATTGCACCTATTAATAAACTCTTTAAAAAAATTGATTTCATCTTGTGTCCCTTTAAGTGAGTATCTAATTACAGAATTTTAGCGTGTCTGCGCAAAAAGTAAACTCTTTATTAACGTTACCACGGTTCTTATTTGTAAGTACTTTAGAAGGCTCCATAATTAAATTACCTTGTACACCATCACAGCCTAAATTTTCAAGCATTTTTAATGTTTCGGGTTTTTCAATTAAGCATGCCAACACTTTAATACCAAAACCATGACAAATATTATTAACGGTTTGAATAAAAAATTGGCTTTGAGAGTTATCTAACAAGTCTTGAATATAACTGCCGTCAATTTTTACATATTCAATATCAAGGCCTTGTAAATACCTAAACGACGTTAAGCTTGTTCCAAAGTGCTCTATACAAACATTAATGCCAATATCTTTAATTGCATCTATGTGCTTTGAAGCTATATGTACATTATAAAGTAAACTAATTTCATGTAATTCAAAAATAAGGTTAGTTTTGATAACTGGTTTAGTGTGTGCATAAAGCGTTAACCATTGTATAAAATCAGCCGAATATAAAGATGCCTTACTTACGTTTAAGGCAAATACATCATCAGGGTATTGTTCTTTTATATTTACAAAGTTACGAATTATTTTTTTGTCTAACTCTTCGGTTAAATTAAGCTTTTCGGCCATAGCAAATAAGTGGCCATTATTTACTTTTTCACCTTCATGGGTAAAGTGAGCAAATGCCTCAAAGTAACACTGCTTGTTTTGTGAGTTAGCGCGTTTAACTGGCTGCACCGAAAAGCTAACCTCACCAGAGTCAATAATCGACTGAATAAGAGTACGCCATTGTTTAACACTAAATAGCGTATCTTTATCTATTTTGTTAGTTTCTATTGTATCGCCAATAGTACTACCTGTATCTAAAGCAGATAAAACACTACCAATAGACGAGCCTTTATTCACTTCTAATATAGCAAAATTAGCAAATCCATTAACATGTAAGCTATTTTTTTGTTTACTAAAGGCATCGGTAATTTCTAAGCGGGTTCTATTTAAAAACTGCGTATCGTAAGGAATAAGCGCTATAAAAGTACTACCATTTAACCTAAATATTTTAGAGTTAGTTAGGTTGCCAATAATTTTAGTAAGAATAACGCTTACATCTTTCACATGGGCGTCACCATCTTGATAACTAACGGTTTGGTTTATATTTGTAAGTGAAGGTAGGGTAATCATCATTGCAGTAAGTGGAGCATCAATGGTTATTGTGTCAACAACCGAGCTAAAGTGATTTTCAAATAACTTTCGATTACCTAACCCTGTTAAAGAATCAATATAAACCTCTTCAGTTAAGGCTTGTGTTTGCTTAGTTAAAGAATCAAAAGTACTTTGTAAGTTAATAACCATATTATTTATAGCTTTAGTTACTGTGCGCAGCTCTCGTGCAATAGGTATTTCTTCGTTTAATGTAAAGCGCTTACGAGTAACAAGATGAGCTTGATGTTCAACTGCTTTTAAAGGCTTAAATACTTCACGTAATATTAAAAAGGCAACTGCAAGGGAGGCAATTAGTATTAAAAAAGAACCATAAAAGCTGCGTTTTGTATGCTCCCACAACGTAACATAAGACTGGCCAGTATGGCTTGTAACCTCAAGTATACCCGCCATGATCCAACCATTATTTAGTTCCGACTGCATAGTGGGTGCTTTTAAACTACTTAAAGCAATAAACCAATTAGGCACAGACTCAACACGCTTAGGATTTTCGAGATCAAATACAACTTGGCTTTGTGAATTTGTAAATTTAATTTCTCTGTAGTAACCAGAATCAAAAATAGCAGTAGCCATTGTTTCAGCTATCACTAGGTTTTCTGGCTCTAAATAAGGCGAAATAGAAAGGCCTAAGCTAGTAGCAGTGTCTTGGGCGTGGCTTCCCATTTGCGTTTGTAAGTAATCGCGGGTGGTTTCAACATCTGTAACTACCCTAACCACAAATGAAACAACCGAAATAACGATTATTAAACCGTAAACTTGGGTTTTAAGACTCAATCCATTTTTAAAAAGTCGAGACATAACTGGTAGTTCCTTTAATGTTACTTTTAATGGGAGCAAGCTCACCTTGTTCAATTCGCTCTAGCATAGTATTCCAAGCCGACACACCACGGCTATTTTTTACCTTATTACCTAACCCTTTCGATTTTGCTAACCAAAGCCCTTGACCATTAAAACTGTAAATAGGCGTTAAATCGGGGCGTTTATTAGCGGGCAGCAGTTTAGTATTAAAGTTACCTAAAACAAAGGGAATTCTGTTTGGATCTTCTATATATATAAGTACCATGTGGGGTTGGTTTACTGTGCGCTGTCGTACATACATTAAACGAATTTTATCTTCGGGAACACCTAGTGCTATTAACGTAAAGTACTTAGCAATAACGTAGTCTTCGCAATCGCCCATGCCAACGCCTAAACTCTCTAGCGGGGTAGCCCAGTAATCTTTTTGCTGCCAAAGATCTTCATCGCTTTTGTATTTAATGTGTTTATTAAAAAAATCGTTAACAAGATGAATTTTTTTCCATTCGCTTTCATCAGCAGAGTCATCAATAAAGTTAAGCCAATCTTTAATTCGTTTATGACCTTCGTTGCCATACTGTTGCTGTGCACGGGAAATAATATCGCTATTACGCAAATACAAAAGCATATCTTGCGCGCATACAAAAAACGAGACAATAAATAAAATGCAAAGCCCTAAACGCACAAATGTTCCTTAAGTTGGTAATCCCTAATAAACGACATTAACCAGTATAGTATTATTACTTTAAAAAAGGTAGGTCATCAAAAAGAATGAGATGCTCCAATATAACTCACCCTAACCAGTTTGGTGCAACATAAAATTAACAGAAAAACAATCTAAAAGTATGCTTTATTTATTGAGTCAAACATTATGGTGTGTATAATAATGCTAACACAAGGTATGTGAAGCACGTTATATGGAAGTAAACTTTAGTTTCTTCTTTATATATTTACAAAAAAATAATGAAAGGAATTAAAGTGAAAGTTTTAAAAGCAGTATTACCTGTAGCTGGCCTTGGTACGCGTATGTTACCAGCCACAAAAGCCATTCCAAAAGAAATGCTGCCTCTGGTAGACAAACCACTTATTCAATACGTAGTTAACGAAGCTGTACAAGCAGGTATTAAAGAAATAATACTTGTAACTCACGCTTCAAAAAATTCAATCGAAAACCATTTTGATACCAGCTTTGAGTTAGAAGCCACACTAGAGGCACGTGTCAAACGTAGCCTGCTAGAAGAAGTGCGCTCAATAGTACCAAAAGACGTAACCGTAATTTCGGTTCGTCAATCAGCACCTTTAGGACTTGGCCACGCAGTACTTGCCGCCAAACCAATAGTAGGTAACAACCCATTTGCAGTAATGTTACCTGACGTAATTATTGATAAATACAAATCAAATCCAAAAACCGATAATTTAAGTCAAATGATCGACCGCTTCGACAAAACAGGTCACAACCAAGTAATGGTAGAGCCAGTACCAAAAGAGCAAGTACACCAATATGGTGTGGTTGACCTAGCGGGTATAAAAATTAACGCGGGCGAAAACGCAATAATTAAAAACATGGTAGAAAAGCCAAACACCGATGAAGCACCAAGCAACTTAGCTATTACAGGGCGTTATGTTGTATCGCCTACTATTTGGGATTTACTAGAGTACACACCTCCTGGTGCCGGTGGCGAAATACAACTTACCGATGCATTACTGCAACTACGCCACCTAGAAACACTTGAAGCGTACCATCTAAAAGGCCAGTCGCACGATTGTGGTTCTAAGTTAGGCTATATGCTTGCCAACGTAGAATATGCGATGCAATCAAGCCATATGGGTGAAGAGTTTACTAAAGCAGTTAAAAAATTGGTTTTGTAACTTATTTGTATAATCATAACCAAATTTAATTTGTATTTAACGGTAATATTTAAACGCCAAAACAGCAGTGCTTGAAATTAAATTAATAAAGCAAATTTAAAGGATTCTTACAAATGAAATATCTTGTAACTGGTGCCGCAGGGTTTATCGGTAACTTTGTGGCTGAACGCTTATGTAACGATGGCCACGAAGTAGTAGGTCTAGATAACCTAAACGACTATTACGATCCGGCATTAAAACATGCAAGACTTGAGCGTATTAAACACCTTACGCAATTTCGTTTTGTAAAAATGGATTTAGCCGACAGAGACGGCATAGCCAACTTATTTAAAGACGAAAAGTTTGACCGCGTAATACACCTAGCAGCGCAAGCAGGTGTGCGTTACTCGATAGAAAACCCAATGGCTTACATTGACTCTAATTTAGTGGGCACGGCTACTATTTTAGAAGGTTGTCGTCATAATAAAGTACAGCATTTAGTATATGCATCATCAAGCTCTGTTTATGGCATGAACGAAAAAATGCCATTTTCGACTGACGATGCAGTAGATCATCCAGTATCGCTGTATGCTGCAACTAAAAAATCAAATGAGTTGATGGCGCATAGCTATAGCCATTTATACGACCTGCCAACAACAGGGTTACGCTTTTTTACAGTGTATGGCCCATGGGGTCGCCCAGATATGGCCCCGTACTTATTTACAGATGCAATATTAAATAACCGAGAAATTAAAGTATTTAATAACGGAAAAATGAAACGCGACTTTACCTACATAGACGACATAGTGGAGGGCATTATTCGCATTCAAGACGTAGTTCCAAAAAGAGATCCTAACAACAGCAATACCTCGCCAGAGTCAAGTAAAGCACCATATCGTGTGTTTAATATTGGTAACAACGAACCCATTGCATTAATGACCTTTATTGAATCAATCGAAAAAGCAGCAGGCAAAATAGCTGATAAAAACTATATGCCAATGCAAGCAGGGGATGTTCCAGCAACATTTGCAGATATAGATAGCTTACATGCTGAGGTTGGCTTTAAACCTAATACAAACATTGAATATGGTATGCAACAGTTTGTTGATTGGTACCGGAGTTATAACTCAGGGAAGTAATCATGAAATGTATATTTATTGGTGGGGCAGATAGAAGCGGTACAACCATGCTTGCTTCTTTGCTTTCTAAAATTGACCAAAGTGTTGTTACCCCTGAATCTTTATTTAAAAATGAAGTTTTAGCTGATCAACATTTTTGTACAAAAATATACTGTGATTTACTAGAAAATAACGATAGGTTTAAATCTTGGGCACTAGATATTACTTCTCTCAAAAAGGTGGAACATAGTTCGTTTGAAGATTTTTATAGCGACTTAATTGATTTGTATAATGAGAGAAGAGGTGCTCAGTACTGGATTGACCACTCACCTAATAACTTAGTTTATTCTAAGTGGCTAAATGATGTTTTTAGTGAATGTTACTTCATACATATAGTTCGTGATGGGCGTGCGGTGGCGCAATCACAAGTCCCACTCGAATGGGGTTCAAATACCTATTTAGACGCATCTAGAGCCTGGAACAACAAAATATTATATGGGTTTATTACCCAAGCATTATTTCCTAATAAAACTCTTTTAGTAAAGTATGAAGACTTACTCCATAATGAAGTAAATGAAATAAGTAGAATTATAAGCTTTTTAAATAATCCAAAAATAATTGATTTAAATGGTATTAAAAATGAATTTTTACCTGAATTTACTAAATCTCAACATGCTCTAGTCGGAAAAGCACCTGATGCTAGCCGCGCAAGCGCATGGAAGGGTAAAATGACAAAACAAAACATAGCAGACTTTCAATACTACGCTAAAGATACTTTAAATTTACTTGATTATAAATTAATAAAAACTGATGGTTTAAAAGTAACTAAATTACACTTAATTAAAGAGTATTTAAAAGAAATCTGGTTTAAAAAGTTCGTTAACCCCAAAAAATATATTGATAAAAGATAAAATGACATTAAAAAATAAAATTGTTAGTGGTTCATTGTGGAGTTTTATAGGTAATGTTTCATTTCAATTATCTGGGTTAATTATATTCATAATTTTATCACGTATTTTATCTCCTGTTGATTTTGGTACTGCAGCATTAGCCATCGTTTTTGTTGAGCTAACAAACACAATTGTTAGGTACGGATTAGTTGAAGTGGTTGTACGTAGTAAAAACAACTCAAATGTAGAAAATAGTGTTTTCTTCGCCACTTTATTAATTGGATTAGCTTCGACTCTATTTTTTATTATTGCATCACCTTATTTAGAAGTGCTATTTGAAGCTCCTGGCCTTGCAATATCATTACAAATACTTTCAATCGTACCTGTAATGCAAGCATTATCAACAGTACCTGAGGGGTTACTTAAACGTGATTTTAAATTTAAAGCACTTGCTATAAGGCTATTGTTTTCGTCATTATTTTCCGGTGCTGTAGCTGTTTACCTTGCTTATGCAAGTTATGGCTTTTATAGCTTAATAATCCAGAAAATTTTATCAATTTTTTTATCATTATTACTTGTGTGGAAGGCAATTAGCTGGAGGCCTGTATTAAGTTTATCAGTAAGTGATATTTTAAATACATTAAAACAAGGTCAACCTATATTATTAAGTTCACTGGTTGGGCAGGGGATATTTAGATTTGTTGAACTTATAATAGGTTTTTTTCTAGGAGTAATTGCATTAGGTTACTTTAAAATTGCAGGTAAATTGCTTGACGTTATTGTGCAATTTACAATAAGACCAATTGTTGATGTCTCTTTTTCAGCTTTTTCTACCTTACAAAGCAATAGTAGTGAGTTAGAAGCTTGTTTTATTAAATTTATTACTACAACTGCATTATTTTCGTTACCTATATTTATTGGTGGTTTTATTATTGGTGACGAAATGGTGTACTTAGTTTTTGGCGATAAATGGTCTGAAAGTGGAGTGATATTTTCTATATTATGTTTAAGTGGCTTTAGTGCATCATTTAATTATTTTTTTGCACCACTATGTCATGCAACTCATAATTCAAATATCCCATTTAAGTTAAGGGTTGTAGAATTTATTATTACAATCTCCGTTGTTAGTTTTTTTGCTCAATACTCAATTTTTCATGTGGTTTTTTCTAATGTTGTTATTGCAAGTATTTTAACTACGAGTATGTTATTTGTTTTAGGAAGTAAATTTTATTTTTCTATTAAATTAATGATAATAAGTTTATTACCAACGATAGTGTCTTCTTTTGCTATGGGAGGGGTATTATACCTTGTAGATTATTTTATTTTATTTGAAGAACAAGCGTTAGTTAAAGTGGTTTTAATTATTCCAATAGGACTGTTGTTTTATTTTTTATTTTACAGGCTTGTATTCCCTGAAGTAGTGTTGGGAATAATAGGTGATATTAAAAACTTAAAGAATAAAAAATAGTTTTTTACAATGCTGGGTTGGATTTGATTGGATTTTTAAGTGGGTTAATTTAATTAATTTGAAATGTTAATATTATAAAATGGAGTTTAAGATGTTTTTTTTAAATCTCGATAGATTCAACGAAAATGTTGCTATAATAAGCGGGTCAGAAGAGATTACATATAGGGAGCTTGCAGAAAAGATAAATAATAATAGTGCTTTGAAACTTCCTTTTAAATCATTAGTATTTATAAAAGCAAGTAATGACTTAGAGACGATTGTTGCTTATTTGAGTAATTTAGTTGCGGGTAATATTGTATATCTTTACGACAGTAATAATGAATCAGTAGTTAATAATTTAATTGATATTTATAACCCTAACTATCTATTTGAAAATGGCGAATATACAACACTACATAGTGACAAGTTATCTTTGCACTCCGAAACTGTACTGCTACTTTCTACTTCTGGCAGTACTGGAACTCCAAAGTTTGTTAGATTAACTGGTTCAAATATTGATAGTAATGCCGCAGCTATTGCTGATTATTTAGAACTAAGACCTTCAGATAGAGCTCTGTTGCATTTAAAGTTACATTACTCTTTTGGGTTGTCAATACTGAATTCGTATATGTCAGTTGGAGCTTCAGTAGTAATTACAAATACCACTGCTATGGATGAAAGCTTTGGTAAGCTTATAAAGAAACATAATATAACTAGTTTCTCAGGCGTTCCATTTATATTTCAGGCTCTTGATAAGGCTTCCTTTGATTTGAGCCAGTACCCTTCTTTGAGGCAAATAACCCAAGCTGGCGGGAAGATGTTTAAAGATGATGTACTAAGGTGGAGTAAAAAATCCATTAAAAACGAAATAGAGTTTTTTGTTATGTATGGGCAAACTGAAGCTGCACCGAGAATGTCATATTTACCCCCTAAGTATGTAGAACAGTACCCAGATTCTATAGGGGTTGCAATTCCCAATGGAGAAATTTTACTAGTTGATGATAAAAAGAATATTATAAGAGAGCCTAATGTCGAAGGGGAGCTTGTCTATCGTGGTCCAAATGTTATGCAAGGCTATGCCTCATCTTTAGATGACTTGAGTAAAGGTAAGGTTGTTTCAGAATTATATACTGGTGATATAGCGAAGTTTAATGAATTAGGCCTATTTACAATAGTAGGGAGGAGTTCACGTTTCGTTAAGCTATTTGGTATCCGCATCAATTTAGACGATTTAGAAGAGTATTTTAATAGCCTAGGTCAGGATGTTATTTGTACAGGAGATGATACTAAAATTATAGTAGCGCATACAGGAATTTTAAACCCAAATGCTGCTATAAGTAAACTTTCAAAAAAAATAAACATACCTGAAACATGTTTTCAAAATTTGCAACTAAAATTTGTACCAACCTTGTCTAATGATAAGGTGGATTACAAAGCTATTAAATCTTTAGCGGATAAAAATAATAAAAATCATTTTAGAATATTTAAATTTATTTTTACTAAATCTTTTTGGAAAGATTACTTCAAAGAACTTTTCACTACACTAGGATTCCTAGATAAAAGCTTAACTGTTAAAAAACTTTTTTTTCGCGAATTCCCAGATAACACTAGTGAAACAGCTTCATTTAAAGACCTAGGCGGTGATTCTATGACATATGTAACAATAAGCATGGAATTAGATGAGATAATAGGTTTTCTTCCAGAGCGCTGGGAGTCATTAAGTATAAAAGATTTAATCGAACTAGAGTCTAAAGGAGGAGAACTATGAAAACAATGGATGTGAACTTATTTATAAGAGCTTTAGCAATTATTTCGGTTGTTTTTAACCATGCTTATATAGATAGGTACTATGAAGCTTATGGTTCGGTTGAAGATGTTTTTTTTGGTTTATCTTTAGCTGGAGGAGCTAATGTTTTATTGCTAATATCAGGTTTTAACTTTGCTGAATTTATAATGAGTAAAAGTGATGTTTCATCCTTAAAAATCTCATTGGTTGGGTTTGCAAAAAAAATAGCTATACCTTCTTTACTTTTAACTGTTTTTTTCTTTGTTATTTTATCAAAATTCAATATATATGAATTGTTATTTATTAGGAATTTCATAGATAATGATAGAATCTCTAAGTTTCCAATATGGTATCCTCAGGTGATGCTACAGATGCTTTTAGTTCTTTATCTTATTTTACCATTGGTATTTGGATTTATTCAGAGCAAACCTTGGGGTTTATCCTTATTATTTTTAATGATTACTATTTCCTCAGCTATAATTGGTATTTATACATTTGAGCTAGATATGCTCAAATATAAGGTACCACAATTGTACGCATGGGTTTTCGTTATGGGGTGGGTTTTTTATTACGCAAAAGTTAGTGAGTCACTCTCAAAGAAGGTCTTTGCTTTTATAATATTAGCTCTTTCATGCATATTAATAATAGGCCCATATGACCTTAATTTTTATTGGCTTTGTTCCGCAGGGTATTTATTAGTTTTTTATAAAACTATTATTATTGGTAAGTTTTTAAAAAAAATACTTACTATAGTAGCTCAAGCAACTTTTATAATTTTCTTATTTCATCGATTTTTCTTTGAAGTATTAGAAAAGTTATCTCCCTTTAGTTATGGATATTTAACCTTATTCTTTTTCGGTATTTTTGCATCCATAATTTTGTGGGCATCTGCTACCTCGTTTAGTAGGATTTACAAGAGAAACCTAGAGAGCGTTGGATAATTAATGAAGATACTAATGTTGACATGTCAATATATGCCAGATGTATTTGGTGGTGCTGAAAAACAATGTGGGCGAGTTTCTAAAGGGATTCAAACTGAGGGAGTTAGTGTACATATATTAACATCACGCCAAAAGTTAAAAGGCAAAGCAAATGAGGTAATGAACGATGTACCTGTAACGCGTTTATATTCGCCAATAGCCCCTGACTTACTTGGTCGCTGGTTACCCTTTTCGGTATATTGGTTAATGCGCGTATTAATTTGGGGTATGTTCAATAATAAAAGCTTTGATGTAATACATTGTCACCAAGGTAAGTTTGGCGCCTTTGTGGGTTGCTGCTTGGCGCGTCTATTTAAAAAGCCAATATTAATAAAAGTAGGTAACTCTAACCAACATATGGATTTTAAAGCATTAAAATCTAAAAAAATTGTTGGGCCAATTATGGCTGATTTTGTGCTAAAAACTAACCCTACAATAGTCGCAATATCGGGTGTTATCGCACAAAACTGTAAAGAGTTTGGCTTTAAAAATATTATTAATATACCAAACAGTATTGATAAAAGCTTAATTAACACTGACAGCCCAATTTTAAATGATAAAAATGATTCTTTAATAAATCTTTTTTACCATGGTAGGTTAGAACAAATTAAAAAAGTAGATGTATTAATGGAGGCGTTTGCATTACTTACTAAAAAGCATAATCAAGTGCATTTTCACTTAATAGGTAGTGGTAGTGTACTACCTGCAGCAAAAAAATATATTGAAACAAACAACTTGCAAAGCAAAATAACATTTTATGGTGAGGTAAAAGATCCGGTAAACTTTATTAAGCAATTTGATATTTTTGTTAATGCCTCTGAGGCTGAAGGATTTTCGAACTCATTACTTGAGGCTTTATTAGCTGGAAAGGTGCTAGTGTCGACACCAGTAAGTGGGGCAAGCGATGCCATTTTTACAGATGAAAACGGTTATATTGCTGCAGGTTTTAGTGCAGCTGAAATTGCTAAAAGTACAGAAGATGGCATTGCATTACAATATAAAAATAGTGGTGAAGTACAGAGTTTTTCTGAGCAATTAATAGCATCAAACTTTACAGTAGATGTAATAGCAAAAGAATACGTAAAGCTTTATAAAAAATTACTTGGAGCTTCATAGATGAAGGTTTTAATAGGGATGACGCGTTCTGATACTATTGTATCTGGTTCATTTAAACATATTTGCCAAATTGGCGAAAAGTTTAGAGACGAAGGTGCAGAAGTTGTATATGCATTAGGTGGTAATGGCGATGCTATAACCAAATTGCGAGCGGCTGGTTTTAAAGTGCATGCTTTAACTGACTTAAAAAGAGATTTAAGTCCGCTGAGCGATATTTGGTCATTGCTAAAATTAATATGGTTAATTATATCGGAAAACCCGCAAGTTTGTACTTGGCATACGGCTAAAATAGGTGCACTTGGGCGTATAGCTGCAATGCTTACTTTTAAGCGCTCTTATTATGTACCTCATGGAGTGCCTTTTGTTAATACACCCGAAAATAAAGGCTTTAAAAAATATGAGCGACTTGAAAAGTTACTTTCGTATTTACCCTCAAAAATTATAGGTGTGTGCGAGTTCGACAAAAACGAGTATTTACGAATAGGCGTGCCCGACAAAAAGTTGTTAGTGATACGTAACGGTATGCTTGGTAAATTTAACGATACGTGGGAACTAACCGACAAACCCGTCAACTTTATTACCGCAGCTCGTTTTGAAGATCAAAAAGACTACACTACGCTTGCTCAAGCGTGTGGCTCTTTATTAAGTCAAGGCAAACCATTTACGCTAAGCATATATGGCGATGGCCAGTACGAAGCTAAAGTAAAGCAGTTGTTTGCCCACTTTCCTGAAGGGGTAATAAAGTTTTGTGGTGTGGTTGACAACTTTGCCGAAAAACTAACTCAAGCCGATGTATTTATACTCTCTAGCTTTTGGGAAGGCTTACCGCGCAGTATTATTGAAGCAATGGCTTGTAAAAAAGCGGTAATTGCTTCTGATGTTGGTGGCTGCTCTGAGCTAATAATTGAAGGCGAATCTGGCTATTTAATCCCTATTCGCGATGCATCTACAATGGCTATTGCTATGAGTGAATACATTAATAATAAGGCTAAAACAGTGTCACATGGTGATGCTGCTTATGAACTGTATAAACAAAAATACTCGCTACCTGTAATGCTGGAAAGCTACGCAAAAGAATATGGTGTAATAAAAAGTGGTGTAACCAATTAATATGCCTATTAAATTATCACTTATATGCCCTGTTTATAAAGTAGCTGAATTTATACCTGATTTAATGAAAAGCTTGCTGCAAGGTGTTAATAGCGAGCAGGTAGAAGTTATTTTTGTTGACGACTGCTGCCCTGAAAATTCAATAAGTCTGTGCGAAAGTTTTATTTTAGAGCATAAATCAGTCATAAAGTTTAATTCAACAATAATTAAGCAGCCAGTTAATAAAGGCCAAGCTGCTGCCCGTAATGCTGCTTTATTAATTGCTAAAGGTGAGTATATTGGCTTTATAGATTCTGACGATGCTATTGCTTCCAATTATTGGGGTATACTTTCATCTTACGTAACAGCGGCAAAAAATGACATAATTGAATTTAGTTTTGAAGAGTTTACTTCTGTTCTCCCCGCTAGGTCTACTCTGGTACTAACCGAGTTAAAGTCATCAAATTTAAACCCGTTCTACAGTGGTTTTTTTGTTTGGACTCGCTTATACAGAAAAAGTATGTTGAATGGTCTTACTTTCCCCGAAGGTATGATTTACGAAGATGTTTTTTATAATGTCCAGGCTTTTTCGAAGGCAAGTACAACAGTGAAAATATCTTCTGTTTTGGTTTACTACAGAAAAAGAGCGGGTTCTACAACTAGCATACGCACTTCTACTTATTCTCATTTATTACTCAACTTAGTTAATTCAGTTAAAGACACTATTGAGCTTTTCGATCATAAAAACATTGTTACTGCTGAAGTTGCTAGGTTCTCTTTACTAACAGTATTAAAAGGTTCTAAAATTAAAGATAGGAAAGACAGGCATCTATTTTATAGGCAATGCTTAAAAATAAATGATTCGTTTAAACCCCTGTTCGTTAAATATAATGATTCTATTGTTGAACGTTTAAAATTTAGTTTTACTTACTTTTGCTGTTTCATTGGGCGAGTTTTGTAATTTAACTGTGTATTTAAAATTAAAGCTTATTATGGATAATAAATGAAAAAAATAGTGCACATAACTAACGACCTACAGCGTCTAGGTGGTGTTCAGCGTCTGCTTGTAGATTTGATGACACTACAAAACAATGACTTTAAGTTTGAAGTGATTTTAACTCGTGGTAAAAATGAATACGTAGACGAGTTAAAAGCTTTAGGGGTAGAGGTATTCCATAAGCGTGACTTAGGTTTTTTAGGTGTTATAAAACGCTTAAATGCAGCTGATTTAGTGCATACCCATTTATACCCCTCAATTTATATTGCGTATTTTACGAATACTCCAACAGTGGTTACAGAGCATAACCCACATTATAGGCGCCGCGATATACTCTTTATAAAAACACTTGAAAGTATTATTTATAAAAAGTTTAAAAAAATAATTTGTATATCGAAGGGCGTTAAAACTAAATTTTTAGAAAGCATTAAAGCTAATAGCTCAAAAGCTTATGTTATAAATAATGGCGTTAATCTTGAGCGATTTTCTCAAACTGCTAAAACACTAAGAGCTGACGCAAAAGAGATTAACATAGGTATGGTTGGCCGTTTTGCACCACAAAAAGATATTAAAACCTTACTAAAATTAATGACATTACTTGATGAGCGTTTTGTGCTTAATTTAGCGGGCGATGGAGAACTAAGATCAGAGTACGAAGATTATGCATTAAGCTTAGGGGTAAGCAACAAAGTTAAATTTTTAGGCCAAGTTAACGATATACCAAACTTTTTAGATACACTTGATGTTTATATACAATCCTCTCATTGGGAGGGGTTTGGTATTGCAGTAGTGGAGGCTATGGCAGCGGGGCTTCCATCGTTTGCCACTAATGTTAAAGGTTTAAATAATGTTGTTGTTGAGCAAGGATTGTTTGAAGTAGGCGATGCACATACATTAACTGCTAAAATAATCACGTTGGTTAATGATACTAATTATTATAACGAGCAGTCTGTAGCTGCGCTTAATAAAGCAATAAGCTTTTCAATTAAAAACACAGCTATTGAGCACACCAATATTTATAAAAGTGTATTAAACAATGTTTAGTATTAAAGTTAAAAACCTCGAATATGTGCTTTTAGTGATTAGCGCGATGGTAATACCAATGTATTTCACTGATTTTAGGTTAGAAAAAAGTAGTATAAAAATAAGGCTCTCGGATGTTTTAGCCTTATTTTCTATTTCTATTTTTGTATTGCTGCTATTAAAAAACAAAATAATTATTAAGTACCCGGTTGGTTTTAACTATATATGTATTTTTGTAATATATTGTTTTTTTAATGCGCTAGTGCAAGTGGGATTAACTAAAGCTATTATTGCAACCGTACAGTGGGTGCTAATTCTTTTTACTTTGGTTGTGGTATATACAAGTGCGGTTAAAAACCCTGAAAAGTTCAGGGCGATTTTTATAAAAACTTTATTAGTTATTTGTTTTTTTACGCTAGTCTATCATTTAATGCATGGGCACTTAACACGCTATAAGCTTTTAGGTGATGCTAAATACGCCTTTGCATTAACGGGGGTAATACTTATAAGTTGCGCTTATTACTTTGACGATAAAAGCTACTTAAAGCCATTGATATTTCTATACCCAGTGATATTACTCTCTCTAGAGAGGAAAGGGATTTTAGCATTTCATATGGTTACTTTTTTTTATATTTTTATTACTTTAAGGTCGTTAAATAAATTTATAATGTCAGCCTTGTGTAGCTTAACTGTACTGCTATTGGCATTATTTTATGACTTATCGTTTTTAAATAGTTTTACTTTTTTTGAATACTCAGATCTCGAAATGCTCTACCTAGATGAAGAGCAAGCTTTGTGGATATCTAACCTGCACAGACAATCTTTGGTTACAAATGGTTGGGATATATTTACCACGCATTTTATTTTTGGTGTTGGGCCAAAAATGCTACCAGTGTATATGGGGGAATTTTATATAAATCAAGGGCTTGCACTTTATACACATAATGTTTTTTTAGATACGTTAATTGAGCAAGGCACAATTGGCTTATTTTTATTAATTTTGCCTTATTTAATTCATGTTACTCGAGATGCTGGGTTAAAAAATAAAAAAGATAAAACGATATTTTTTGCTTTTTGTTTATACTCCATTTTTATGTTGTTTTTTATGTCTGGCGGTGCGCCATCTATGGTGATTTTTTACTTACCAATTTTTAAAGCTTTTATTGCTAACAAGATGAGTGATTAACTTGTTGTATTTAATTAAATATTTAACAAAGTGGAGTGGCTAATGCCTACTTTATCTGAAGACCCGGCAATAAGAAGCTTACTAAATAGGATGCCCCAAGGTGTACAAAACAGCTTTACTGAAGAACAATTATCTCATCTAAAAATAGCCATTGGCGCTAGGCAGTGGGGAGTTCATGCTGTAGATTGCAGAGGTGTTGTTAGATTATTTAAGTACAGATATTACTTTGTATTATTAGCTGGTCGAAATAGGCGACAATTAAGTGCTACCGAAAAAAAAGCTTCTGCCATAGCCCAAGCCACTTTAGTGACTTTAGGTTTTTTTATAGTGTTGTTATTTATTTATTTATTAAAATCGGCTTTAGGTATAAACCTCTTTGAAGGTTTTTCATTAGGTATATGGAGTTACGTTAAAAGTTTATTTTTGTAGTTTATATATAAACAAAATTTAAATGTTTATTTTTGTTTATATATGTTTCGATTGCATTAAGAACAAGTTAATTTGGTTGTGGCCTGTTACACTATTTCTAGCTTTTAAAAAACTGAATTATTGAATACAGGTAAGTAATACGTTATTGTTATTTATAGCTATGTGGGTATTTATCCACTGCACTTTACTTAGGGACTAAAAGTATGAAGTCGTCAAGGACGTTTAAGCCTAATAGCTCATCCGATGCTAGTTTTTATCGTTTATTCGATATATTCGCGTTATTTTTAGCCTTTCAATGCTCTGCACTCTTTTACAGTTTTGAACTGACAGCTCATTATATGATAGCTGTTTTAACTGTTGCACTAAGCTTTTTATATTGCGCCGAAATATTTTCTGCTTATCGCTCTTGGCGTGCTGGTAAATTTAAAACTATGGTTTTGTGTGCTTGGGGCTCATTGTTTGTCGCCTTTAGTATTTTATTTTTTATATCTTTTATGTTTAAATTTACCGAATCGCTTTCTCGTATTGGTTTAGGCTTATGGTTTTTACTTAGTGTGGTTTATTTGTATATATGGCGCTTTGTGGTGCAATTATATAAACGAAATCGCCGTAGTTTAGGTATGAATTTACGTAATGTCGCAATTGTAGGTGCCACAGAGTCTGCCGTTTATTTGTATGACGAGATTGAAAAAAACGATGAGCTTGGTTTTAAGTTTTTAGGCTTTTTTGACGATCGTAAACCAGAGCGTTTATTTAATAATGTAAAAACGTACGAAGTGTCTGGAACTATTCAAAATGCTATATGTGCTGCCCGCGAAGGCAAAATTGACATACTTTATATAGCACTCCCAATGAAAGCCGATAAGCGGATAGCCGATTTGTTATTGCAACTTGGCGATACCACCGTAGACGTGCACTTTATACCTGACTTTTTACTCTCAAATTTAATACATGCCCGTGTTGAACACGTTGGCGATGTAGACACGCTAAGCGTTTTTGAATCTCCTTTTATTGGTGCTCGTGAGTTTATTAAACGCACCGAAGACATAATAGTGTCGTCAATTATATTACTGCTTATATCTCCTATGCTTATTGCTATAGCGTTTGCTGTTAAGTTTACCTCTAAGGGGCCTGTAATATTTAAACAAGACCGATATGGGCTTGATGGGCGCAAAATTAAAGTATGGAAGTTTCGCTCAATGTCGGTAACCGAAAATAGTGCAGTAGTGACTCAAGCTACTAAAAACGACGCCCGTATTACTAAGTTGGGCGGCTTTTTACGCCGCACTAGCCTTGACGAGTTACCGCAATTTATAAACGTGTTAAAAGGCGATATGTCGATAGTAGGGCCACGCCCACATGCCGTTGCCCACAACGAAGAGTATCGTAAAAAAGTTGAGTTTTACATGTTTAGGCATAAAGCTAAACCAGGTATAACCGGTTGGGCACAAATTAATGGTTGGCGCGGCGAAACCGATACGCTTGATAAAATGGAAAAACGCGTTGAATACGATTTACATTACATAAAGCATTGGTCTTTATGGTTAGATGTTAAAATTATTTTTATGACAATTTTTAAGGGATTTAAGAATGCAAATGCATACTAAAAAATCAGTTATACCTTGTGCTGTAGTTTTACTGTCGGCAACGTTGTCTGCTCCTGCATCGGCCGAATTTACGCCAGGCAGCTTTATGACCAAAGATGGTGCCGAAATTACTCCGGTTTTGCAAACAGGCCTAAGCGTTAACGACAACATTTTTAATACACCAACCGACGAAGAGTCGCGTGTAATTTGGACTATTTCACCAGGTGTTGCAGCGGTAATAGACGATGGCCCCGACAGCTACAAACTAAACGTTGGCACCAGTAGCTCTTTATATAATAAAAATCCTGTTGATAACTTTACTCAAGTTAATTTGGGTGCAGGTGTACATAAAGAACTTACGAGCCGACACGTTTTTGATATTAACGGCACTGCTGATTGGTTGTATGAGCCACGTGGCTTGGGTTTAACGCAGGGCTTGGGTGATATTGTTGACGAGCTAATACAGTACCAACAACAAGATATTACTGGTACTTATAGATTTGGTTCGAAAACATCTAAGGCACAATTAGAGTTGGTTTCTGGCTTTTACAGTAAAAAATATCAAAATTTTAGAGCTACATCACAATACCGCGATTACGATAAAACGTTAATTGGGGCAAAAGGGTATTATAACACGCAAGCGGCAACACGATTGTTTGTAGAAGTAACCCGCGATGACTACCGCTACGACGTTTTAGAGTCTAGTGGTGTTTCTCGCAATTCTGATGATATTAAAGTTCTTTTTGGTATGGAGTGGGAAGCAACGTCACTTACCTCTGGCACCTTTAAACTTGGTTACCAAAATAAAGACTTTGACGATAATCAGCGTGAGAGCTTTAGTGGGTTAAGCTGGGAGGCTGGGGTTACTTGGCAACCTTTAACTTACTCTACATTTGATTTAACAACCAGTCGAGCGGCGACCGATCCACTGCTAGAAGGCGATTACATCAAAGAAAGCACCTATGGCATAAATTGGACGCACGATTGGAGTGATTATTTAGCCTCAGTAGCGAGTATAAGCTATATAGATGAACAATATACTGGCGATATTGGGCGTAACGATGAAACAAAAAGCGCTCGGCTTGGCTTAAATTACCAAGCTAATAACTTTGGTTTAATTTCGACCTATGTTGATTTTATTGATAAAAACTCGAATCAGCCATTAATCGAGTTTGATCGTGTAAAAATTGGTATTAATTTTACGTTTGCTTTAAAGGCTAATTAATGAACTGTAAACTTTTTTTTAGTGCATTGTGCTTTTTATTTAGTACAACTTGTTTTGCACAAGCGGCACAAGATTATGTATTGGGCCCAGGTGATAAAGTAGTAATAAAAGTATTTGGTGAGCCCGATTTAGAGGTAACTGCATTGCTAGGTAACAGTGGTGAGGTTAATTACCCATTTTTAGGGGCACTTAAACTTGCCGGGCTAACTACCTTTGAGGTCGAAAAGTCCATTGCTAATGGCTTACAGCCTGATTATTTAAAAGTTCCTAGTGTATATGTGCAGGTTGTTGAATACAGACCCTTTTATATACATGGTGAGGTTAAATCTCCTGGTGCTTACCCTTATCAGCCAGCTATGACAGTTAATCAAGCCGTTGCATTGGCGGGCGGCTTAACTGAGCGGGCATCAACTGATAAAATTTATATTTTTAAAGAGCAAACTAAGCAGCAGCAACAAAAAGGCACCCTTAATAGCCAAATTGCAGCAGGCGATACAATAAAAATAGAACAACGCTTGTTTTAAGCAGTTTTAAAGGCAGTAAATAATGAATAAGTTCGAAAATAATTCAATTGATAACGAAGACGTTATTGATTTCACTGTTTATCTAAAAGTTATACAACGCGCTAAATGGCGTATTATTGGCTTTTCGGTAGTCGTTACGTTGTTAACAATAATGTTTGCTTTAACTCTGATCCCGCAATATACGGCCTCTGCTACTTTACTTATTGAATCAGAGCAATCTAAAGCGGTTAGTTTTGAAGAAATTTATGGCCTTGATACCACAAAAAAAGAGTATTACTTAACGCAATTCGAAATACTTAAATCTGACAGTATTGGCCGAGAAGTAATTACCAAGCTTAACTTAGAAGAACACGGCGATTTTATTCCTAAGCCTAGCTTAATGGGCGAGGTTAAAGGTTATGTAAAAGGTTTACTGCCTTTTTTAAATAAAAACGAAGAAAGATATTTATCTGCAGAAGAAAAAGCAGATCAAAAAATGCTTTTTTTACTGAGTATTTACAAATCTAAGCTAGGTATTGAACCTATCAGAAATACCCAACTAGTAAACATAAGCTTTGAGTCGAGCGATTCTGACTTAGCCGCTTTAGTTGCTAATACTATAGGTGAAGTTTACATTGATAACCAAATGCGAGCAAAAATGGGGATAACTCAACAGGCTTCTAGTTGGTTAAACTCGAGGTTATCGCAACTTCGTATTCAGCTCGATAACTCAGAAGAGCGCTTGCAAGATTTTAGAGAAGATCAGCATCTTATCGATATTGAAGGTATCGCAGGCCTTGCAACACAAGAGCTTGAGCAAATATCGGCTCAGTTAATTGAAGCGCGCAACGGAAAAAACAAGCTTGAGAGCATTAACCGAGTTATAGCCGAATACGGTAATAACAATCTTGAGTTATTAGGTAGTATGCCTGAAATAACATCACATAATGTTATTCAAAACGTGAAACGTGATGTAGTTACCGTTGAACGTAAGTTAAGCGAGTTAAGTGAGGTTTATGGCCCTAAACACCCTAAAATAATATCGGCCAGTGCTGAGCTTATTACTGTTAAAAATAACCTTAATAAGCAAATTAAAGGCCTAATTACGGGTATAGAAAAAGAGCTTAATAGGGTCACAAGAACAGTGAGTGCACTCGAAAATGATTTAAGTAATATCAGAGCGCGTTACCAAGATATTACCCGTAAAGAAACTCAATATAACCAGCTAAAACGTGAAGTAGAAACAAACCGCAATATATTTAATACGTTTTTATCACGCTCTAAAGAAACCGAAGTAACAAGCGATTTTACCTCTGCTGCAGCACGCTTTACCGACCGAGCGTATGCTCCAAATAACCCAAGTAAACCCAATAAAAAGCTTATTGTTGTGCTTGCGTTTGTAGCGAGCTTTATTTTTGCAATAGTTATGAGCTTAATCTTTGATGCCCTTAACGATACCGTTAAAACAAAACCAGACGTTGAAAGCAAATTAGCTCAGCGAATGCTCGGCCTATTACCACAGGTAAGCTTACCTAAAAAAAGTGTATTGCCTATGCATGCATATCTTGACGAAACATATAGGCGCTTTGCTGAATCAGTACGAACGTTTCGTACCAGTTTACTTTTAACTCAGCTTGATAAACAGCATAAAATAATTGCTGTTACTTCTACATCGCCAGGTGAAGGTAAAACAACAACATCTTCTAATTTAGCAATATCCTTAGCTCAAATGGGTAAAGTATTGCTAATTGATGGTGACTTACGTAAGCCAACTATCGCTAAGCGATTTGAAATACCGGTTTATCACCCTGGTTTAACAAATTTAATAGTAGGTACAGAAGAGCTTAGCGAGTGTGTTCACATTGATGAAAAATCAGGTGTAGTAATAATGCCAAGCGGGCAAATACCAAGTAACCCACTTGAGTTATTATCAAACATTAAGTTTGCACAGTTAATCGAACACCTTAAAACTCAGTACGACCATATAATTATTGATACACCACCAACACAAGCCGTGAGTGATGCATTAGTAATAGCACAAAGTGCTGATTCGGTAATATATGTTGTAAAATCAGATGTTACCCGTATTAAACCAATTAAGGCTGGCCTTGAACGGTTATTTGAGATAAAAGTACATGTAGCCGGTGTGGTGCTTAATCAGGTGGATATGAGTAAGTCTAACGATGAACATAGCTACGGCTACTACGATTACCATGATTACTCACAAAAACCTGAGCAACCAACAGCTTAAAACGAATGATAGATATACATTCTCATATACTACCAGGGCTTGACGATGGCGCTAAAGACTTAACGGAGTCTTTAGCGCTATTAAAAATTGCACAAGCCGATGGTATAACCCACATGGTAGCTACTCCGCACATTCATTTAGGCCGATTTAATAACGCGGCTTCCCATATTTATGACGACCTAGCTATTTTAAAAGCACAGGCATTAGTAAATAATATTGGTATTAAACTAGCTGTTGCAGCAGAGGTTAGGCTTGATGTAGAGCTAATGACCTTGGTTATGAGCAAAAAACTGCCGTTTATTGGTAATGTAAATGGTGCTAATTATGTATTACTGGAGCTACCGCATTCACACGTATCGCAAGGGTACGATAAGTTTATTACGTGGCTTGATAAAAAAAATATTAAAACAATTATTCCGCATCCAGAACGTAACCGCGATATACAAGCTAAACCCTTTTACATAGAGCGTTTAAAGCAATTAGGTTGTGAATTTCAGTTAACCGCGTCAAGTATTGAAGGCGAGTGGGGCGAACAAGCAAAAGCTATTAGTGTTGATATGCTTAAAAATGGGTTAGTCAGCTATGTTGCGAGCGACGCGCATTCGGTTAAACGCAGGCCACCTATTTTAAGTAAAGCTAGGCAAATTGTGAGTGATTTAATGGGGGCAGATAAAGCCCATGAGTTGTTTGTAACAAATCCATTTAATTTAACAGCGTCATTATTTGATGAATAACACCAATAAGCTTATTAAGCAGGTTCAAATAGTTGTGCTTGTGCTAATTACATTAGCGATTTGTTTTTCAAGCTTTCAAAGCATGCGCGCTAACGCTTGGTATTTTAATGCTGTTAATACGTTAAAAGGCAGTGCTAATAATTACTCCCCGCAAAATTTACAATCAGCACAAGATGCTATAAACCTTGCCAGTTCGCTTGAGCACACACATCCGCACTATCTGCAGTTAATGGCGCATGTGCAAATACTTAAATTAGCCGCTGATACAGATAAAACCACCGATGTTTTAGCAATTTACCAACAGGTAGAGCAATTACTTTTACAGTCGGTAGCGCTGCGCCAAAGCTGGCCAGAAACCTGGATTGCACTAGCACAAGTTGTTAGTTACCAAGAAGGGCCAAGCGAACGTGTTTATGAGTATATTCAGCAGGCTAAAAAGGTAGGCCCTTACAAACTTGATGTGCATTTAGGTATTATAGAAATTTCGTTAGCAAATTGGCAGCACTTACCTCCTGAGTATAAGGCACTGTATGTAAACTCTTTAAGCATGGCTGCCCAGTATGGTTATCGATTTAACCGCATTTACGCTATTGCTGAACAATTAAATCAACTACCGACTTTGTGTATGTCACTACAATTTGGCGCTGCATATAAAAAACTTAAACAGCGTTATATTTACAAACAAACCTGTAAATAAAAACGCCCAGAGGCTTATAAAAAAACTCTGGGCTATAGATTGGCTCACTAAGAGCCATGCGCTAACAAAAAAACACTTTCTGGATTCTTAGGGAGAAGAAGAAAGTAGTTAAACTATAGTAAAGCTTTTAAAAGATGCATAACTAATTTTTCCATTTGGTTACATTTGATAACAAAGGATTGGATTGATTATGGGTTTCGGTGTTTTTAAGTGCTGTTTTAATTTTAAGGAATAGAGCAAAAAAATTTTCTATAATTCGATTTTATGACGTGCGAATACATTTTTGGAGTGATGGTGATCATTTGCCAAAAGACTTTTTAGTATTTTGATAAAATCGTAAATAGAATGAGTACACTTCAACATTTTGTTTCTCAATTATTACTAAGCCATATTATACATAAAATAAGGCTTAGTAATTTTACTGTCTTACGTCTTATGTTTCTTGTTTAAATTTAATCCCCAGAGTTCTATGTATTTATAAGTAAATTTCGATGTAATGATGACTGTTGCTAAAATTATTAAAACTATTAAGTTGTTTATATATGTATTACCAACATCTATATATTTTAAAGAGTTTATAGTTTTTACGATCTCAATCCCCGTAAGCTTTTTAAAAACAAGGGTTCCTGCTGCTACAAGGAATAATATTGCTGCGTGGGTCATGTATATTGAGTAAGAAAGTTGCCCAGTAAGTTGAAGTGGTTTTATTTTTAAAATCTTAGATACAACACCAGCTTCAAAGGAAAAGAGCAATACTGTAATCAAGAAAAGTAATGGAGCGACAATAAGCTTTAATTCAAATTGTGCCTGAACAATAAACACAATACTTACTAACAATGCACACTCAAAAATACTTCCCAAGGTATATGGGATTTTTATGTGAGAAATGTTCCTATAAACACTGTAGGCGATGGCGCCTCCAAAAAAACAAGATAGTCCACTTAGGACTTGTTTAGTGAGTAACTCTGAGTGAAAGTAGATAAGTGTAAACGCAAATAGGGATGCAGTTAACCATGTAAGTAATTTAAATTTGCTAAATAGAGTGGCTGTGAAGAAGAATAAGAAGTAAATGTAAAACTCAATACTTATACTCCATGAAGGAAAATTAAAAGAAAGGTGTTCTGTATATGGCGTCCAAGACTGTATAAGAAGTAAATTTGGAATGATTGCAGATACCGCTGTTTTGTCTGAAAAAGGCTCTCCGTTGAATGATACACCAAAATTAGTGGCTAATAATTTCATCAGTTCGAAAGCGATAAATACCATTAATATAAAAAAGTGTAGAGGATATATCCTAAAGAACCTAGCTTTACAATACGACTTGAAGTTTAAGCTTTCTTTAAAACCATAGCCGTGAGCAAGAACAAAGCCACTTAGTATAAAGAAAAACTCTACAAACACTCCACTTCCTTGAAAGAACTTTAGCTCAGTTATCGAACCAACAATATGCATGTGATACAAAACAACTGATATTGCACACAGTCCTCTAAATGCGTCTAGAGCTTCGAATCTTTTTTTCATTTTATTCCCTTAAAAAATATTTAGGTTACACATAATATTGCATTCAGTGTTTCAATAAAACATTAAACTAGTGGTACCCAGCTTATTAACTGTGTATTTTGGACAAGATCGCGTGGTAGTGAATTTTTGATCTTATTTTTTTGCCATTTCCCTAGCCCAATAGGGCAGCCACATAGCGTTAATACCACTTCACCTATTGTTTGAGTTGCCTCAGCTAAGCGTATATCTTTACCTTGAAAATAATCATTTGCTTGCTCGTTATTTAAAGCAAATACATTGTTTTTACACTCATTGCCAAATACGGTTGCAAACTCGTGCGTTAGCCTTACGCCATTTTTATGGATGATGCCAATTTGAATACCTAAGCGTGCGTACTTAATTTTATTTTGCACAGTTTCAAATCCCTCAGGAAATAACCACAGCTCTTTGTCGCGCTGCATTAAGTTGCCAGGTAGGTTAGTTAACCCAAAGTGTTTTTTAAGCGATTGCATAAACGCGACGCTTTGTTTTTTATCAAACTCGTTAAACGGAAACGCGCCTTTTTTAACAGTTTGATTTGGATTATCGCAACTTGCGTGTTTTTTAAATTTAGCAATAAAAAAGCCTTCGCTGTCGAATGTTTGCGGCCATACATGCAAATAGCCTTCACTTGTGGTGGCTTTACTTGCACCTTCAAATAAATCACTGAGTGACTCAGGCGCTATATAGTCGCCAAATTCACTGAGTAAATAATCGCACACTTGTTGGTTTTCGAGCGGGGTAAGTGTGCAGGTTGAATACACTAACGTGCCACCTGGCTTTAATGCGTAAAATGCGCTTTTAATTAAGTCTTTTTGCACTTGGGCTATTTGAATGTTTGATTCTATTGACCAATTTTTTAGTGCGTCGGCGTCTTTACGCACAGTACCTTCGCCAGAGCATGGCGCGTCTAGCAATATGCTATCAAAGCATTCAAACATGTAGTTGCCAAATATAACGCCATCAAAATGCGAGAGCGCACAGTTACCAACCCCCATACGTTTGAGCGTTGCGCTAAGTACCTTTAAACGAGATGACGAAAGCTCATTTGCAACAAGCACGCCTTGGTTATCCATAAGAGCTGCTAGCTGCGATGTTTTAGAACCTGGCGCTGATGCCATATCAAGTATGGTGTTATTTTGAGAGTCTGCGAGTTCAATACTTTGCTTTAATGCGATAGGGGGCAGCATTGAACTTGCTTCTTGCACGTACATAGCCCCGCTTAGATGTAAGTCGGTATTACCAAGGGCTAGGTTTTGTTCTTCATCGTTTGGGCGCTCTAGCCAAAAGCCTTCACTGCACCAAGGGATTGGGGTTAGCAGCCAATTTTTTTCAGTTGCACGTTCTACAAATTCTTCAATGCTAATTTTTAATGTATTAACGCGGATAGATTTTCTGAGCGGCCTGCGACACGCATTTAAAAAGTCATCTAAGTTTAGATGCGCTGGTAAATAGGTTTTTACGTCATCAATAAAGTGCTCAGGGATAAAAGTGTTGGCGTTCACGCGTTAGCTCATACTATAAAAATAAAGCGCGATAATAGCATTTATATAATGCATTTTCAGCGCTTAAAGACGTAACATCTGATTTATTGCCCTGTCGACACTTCACTGTTTTAGTCTATTTTAAAACCATTTTTATGCGACTTTAGGTTAATAGTGTCGATAATGAGCGTGTTTTTTAGCCATTTTGATAGGTTTAAGGGTTGACATGATTTTTTAATAAGCCCATAGTAACGACATTAATTGTCGACAATCTAAAAGTAACTTATGACACACACATTTTTAAACGAAGCGCCTATAACTACCGCATCAGATCAAGTATTTGTAGATATGCGCCGTGAGATTGTTGAAGGCAGTATAGTTCAAGGCAGTAAAATATCAGAGCCTGAGCTTGCCAAACGTTATGGTGTAAGCCGTGCAACGCTTAGAGAGGCATTAAACCGCCTAGAAAGTTGCTACCTTGTTGAGCGTAAAGCTAACGTAGGTTGCCGAGTAGTTGCCCTTACTGCTGAGCGTTTGATTGAAGTTTATCAAGTTCGCAGCTCACTTGAAGGTTTGGCATGCAGGCTTGCTGCCGACAATATGGAACCCGAAGAAGTAAAAGGCTTAAAGCAATTACTTAATCAGCACTTACAAACACAACGTGTTAAAGAGGGCGAATCTTACTATCAAGAAGCCGGCGATTTAGATTTTCATTACCGTATTATTCAAGGCAGTAAAAACGCGCATTTAATTCATTTACTGTGTAATGAGCTCTATCAATTAATACGGATGTACCGTGTACAAATGGGCATGGTGGGGCCGCGTGTATCAAAAGCGTTTGATGAGCATTTAGCTATTATTAACGCCATTGAAAACCACGACGGTGAACTGGCCGAAATGCTAATGAAGCGCCACATCAGTGCATCGCAAGCAAATATTCAAACCAAATTTGATGTATACCAATCAATATGAGTATTCGAACAATTTAACGGATTAAATCGCTCCGTAACGTCGTTAAAAATTTTTTATTTAGAACCACTAAACATAAAAATTATTGCCTAGTTACAGAACGATTTTCTTATCGTTAAATAGACCTCATACCCATACAGATTGATATTAGTCGCAAAAAAAGAAGCTGCTAAAAGCTAGCAAGAGCAGTTAAACAGTCACAATTACATATTAAAACTATAAGTTACTCCACGTAGCAACCGTTCAAAGTGAGGAGAAAGTAATGTCAGCAGGATTAAAATTTAAACACGCTATTGCCAATAACCGTCCGTTACAAGTAGTAGGTACTATTAACGCCTACACAGCGATGATGGCTGAAAAAATGGGTCACCAAGCTATTTACCTCTCAGGTGCCGGTGTTGCAAACGCTTCGTTTGGTATGCCTGATTTGGGTATGACGAGCCTTGATAACGTGCTTGAAGATATTCGTCGTATTACGGGTGCGAGCGATTTACCACTACTTGTTGATGCCGATACCGGTTGGGGTGGGGCATTTAATATTGCACGCACAGTAAAAGAAATGACTAAAGCGGGTGCGGCGGGTTTTCATATAGAAGACCAAGTAGCGCAAAAGCGCTGTGGTCATCGCCCAAATAAAGAAATTGTAAGCCAAGGTGAAATGGTTGACCGTATTAAAGCAGCGGTTGATGCAAAAACCGATAGCGATTTTTATATTATGGCGCGTACCGATGCCTTTCAAAAAGAAGGTTTAAACGCCGCTATTGACCGTGCAGCAGCCTGTGTTGAAGCCGGTGCTGACGCTATTTTTGCAGAAGCCGTGCACGACCTTGCTGATTACCAAGCATTTGCAAAAGCGATTAACGTTCCAATTTTGGCAAACATTACTGAGTTTGGCCAAACACCTATTTACACAAAAGAGCAGCTAAGCGATGTAGGTGTTGAAATGGTGCTTTACCCACTCAGTGCATTTAGAGCCATGAACAAAGCAGCACTTAACGTGTATTCAGCAATTTTAAATGAAGGCTCGCAACAAAGCCAAATTGAAAATATGCAAACGCGTTCTGAGCTTTACGACTTTTTAGATTACCACACGTACGAGAACACACTCGACACCCTTTTTTCATCAAAAGCTGACAAATAAAAACTATAAAATAAGGGCGTGTTGAACGTTGGTGGTTGAATTTGCAGCAGTGTGTTTGGCTTTTAGGCAAGGCAGAGCCTATGAAGTGTGGTTATTCCACATAAATAGGCGATAACGCAGCATAAAGACCAAACATGCGCTGCCCTTTAGGTTCTTTCTAGGGACGATTATCTCTTTGTTGCTCGGTTTTTACTTAGTCCACTAGGTTACAAACCTCGCGCCGCGATTTAATCGCCCCTAGATTGAACAAATTTCAATCCACAAAGTTCAATACGCCCTAAATCACACACAAATTTAAGATAGGAGAAAATCATGGTAGATAAAGCATTAGGCGGCGCGGGTTTACGCGGACAAGTAGCTGGTCAAACAGCATTGTGCACTGTAGGACAAAGTGGTTCTGGCTTAACGTATTGTGGTTACGATATTAGCGAACTTGCCGAAAAAGCGCAGTTTGAAGAAGTGTCTTTTTTACTTTCACGCGGTGAGTTACCTACAACCAGTGAACTGGCTGAGTATAAAGCTAAACTTAAAAGCTTACGCGGCTTACCAGATGCACTTAAAACCGTGCTTGAAAATATTCCTAAAGACGCGCATCCAATGGATGTAATGCGCACGGGCTGCTCAATGTTGGGTAACCTTGAAATGGAGCTTGATTTTAACCAAGCCAATGATGCAATCGACCGTATGGTTGCTGTGTTCCCAAGTATTATTTGTTACTGGTACCGCTTTACACACGATGGCGTACGCATTGAAACACAAACAGATGACGACTCTGTTGGCGCACATTTTTTAACACTGTTACATGACAAAGCACCTAGTGATTTATTTGCACAAGTGATGAACGTATCACTAATTTTATACGCAGAGCACGAGTTTAATGCTTCTACATTTGCGGGTCGTGTGTGTGCATCAACGCTTTCTGATATTCACTCTTGTGTAACAGGTGCGATTGGCACGCTGCGTGGTCCATTACATGGTGGTGCTAACGAAGCAGCTATGGATATGATTCAAGGCTTTACAAGTGCTGAACATGCTGAGCAAGAAGTAATGGGCATGCTTGAACGTAAAGACAAAATTATGGGCTTTGGTCACGCGATTTATCGCGAATCGGATCCACGCAATGTAATTATTAAAAAATGGTCTGAAAAACTAGCGGCAGAGGTGGGCGATACCGTGCTTTACCCTGTGTCTGTTCGTTGTGAGGAGATTATGTGGCGCGAGAAAAAACTGTTTTGTAACGCCGATTTTTTCCATGCATCTGCTTATCACTTTATGGATATTCCGACTAAATTATTTACGCCAATATTTGTAATGAGCCGCGTTACTGGTTGGACTGCACATGTAAAAGAGCAACGCGCTAACAACCGTATTATCCGCCCAAGTGCCGATTACACAGGGCCTGATGCACGTAGTTACACACCAATCGAATCAAGAAGTTAATTATTTTTAACTAAGGTGAGCCAATGGCTCACCTTTTATGGCTTTAATGCTTTATATAATAAAAACAACTACAAACCTAAAGCCTTTTTTGAAAAATACCAATTGCACCCTCCATAAAATTGGTATTACATCCGTCACCAAATTAGCGAACCCTTATTATGACCATAATTAATAATACCCAATACCGTAAACCTCTACCGGGCTCAAATGTCGACTACTACGATACGCAAGAAGCCGTAGATGCAATTAAGCCAGGTGCATACGCCACACTACCTTATTCATCACGTGTCTTTGCCGAAAACCTAGTACGCCGATGCGACCCTGCCATGTTAACTGATGCACTTAATCAGCTAATTGAGCGCAAGCAAGATTTAGACTTCCCGTGGTATCCGGCGCGCGTAGTATGCCACGATATTTTAGGGCAAACAGCGCTTGTTGATTTAGCAGGTTTGCGTGATGCAATTGCAGCCAAAGGCGGTGACCCGGCAAAAGTGAATCCTGTGGTACCCACGCAGTTAATAGTTGATCATTCGTTAGCGGTAGAGCATGCCGGTTTTGATCCTGACGCATTTGACAAAAACCGCGCGATTGAAGACAGACGAAATGATGACCGTTTTCACTTTATCAACTGGACAAAAACTGCCTTTAAAAATATTGACGTTATTCCACCGGGTAACGGCATTATGCATCAAATTAATCTTGAAAAAATGTCGCCGGTTATTCAAAACCGAGATGGCATTGCATTCCCAGATACACTAGTTGGTACCGACAGCCACACGCCACATGTCGATGCGCTAGGTGTTATTGCTGTGGGCGTAGGCGGGCTTGAAGCTGAAAGCGTAATGCTTGGCCGTGCTTCTTATATTCGTTTGCCTGATATTGTAGGTGTTGAGCTTACAGGCAAGCGCCAACCCGGTATTACCGCAACCGATATTGTGTTGGCCATTACTGAATTTTTACGTGAGCAACGTGTTGTTTCTACTTATTTAGAGTTTTACGGTGAAGGTGCCGACGCGCTTACACTTGGCGACAGAGCAACCATTTCGAACATGACGCCTGAATTTGGTGCAACCGCAGCCATGTTTTATATCGATGATAAAACAATAGATTACTTGCGATTAACAGGCCGTGAAGAAGAACAAATTGCTCTTGTAGAAAACTACGCAAAAACGGCAGGCCTTTGGAGCGATAGCTTAAAAACCGCAAAATACGAGCGCGTACTTAAGTTTGATTTATCAAGTGTGGGGCGCAATATTGCGGGTCCATCTAATCCGCACCGCCGTGTATCGACAAGCGATTTAGCTAAAGAAGGTATTTCGGGCGTTGTTGAAAATGAAGAAGGCTTAATGCCAGACGGCGCATGTATTATTGCCGCGATTACTAGCTGTACTAATACGAGTAATCCACGCAATGTAATTGCCGCTGCACTACTTGCCCGTAACGCAAATGCTAAGGGTTTAATGCGCAAACCTTGGGTTAAAACCTCATTAGCACCAGGCTCAAAAGCGGTGCAATCATACCTTGAAGATGCAAACCTACTAACAGAGCTTGAGCAACTTGGCTTTGGCATTGTTGGTTTTGCGTGTACTACCTGTAATGGTATGAGCGGTGCCCTTGACCCTGTTATTCAAAAAGAAGTAATCGATCGCGATTTATACACTACAGCGGTGCTTTCTGGCAATCGTAACTTTGATGGACGCATTCATCCTTATGCTAAGCAAGCATTTTTAGCGTCACCTCCTTTAGTTGTTGCGTACGCTATTGCAGGCACTATTCGCTTTGATATTGAAAAGGGGATACTAGGGCAAGATCAACAAGGCAACGATATTACGCTTAAAGATTTATGGCCATCGGATGAAGAGATTGATGCAGTAATTAAGCAAAGCGTTAAGCCAGAGCAGTTTAGAAAAGTATACGAGCCGATGTTTAATTTAACCGTAGATTACGGTGAAGATAACGACCCACTTTACGACTGGCGCCCAGAAAGCACCTACATTCGTCGCCCTCCTTATTGGGAAGGTGCACTTGCGGGTGAGCGCACAATGACCGGTATGCGTGCGCTTGCAGTTCTTGGCGATAACATTACAACGGATCATTTATCGCCATCAAACGCAATTATGGCAAGCAGCGCTGCTGGCGAATACCTGACCAAAATGAACGTGCCAGAGGAAGACTACAACTCGTACGCAACGCACCGGGGCGATCATTTAACAGCGCAGCGCGCAACCTTTGCTAATCCAAAGCTGCTAAACGAAATGGTGCTTGATGAAAACGGCAACGTTAAACAAGGTTCTTACGCACGCTTAGAACCACAAGGCACTAATACCCGTATGTGGGAAGCAATCGAAGCCTACATGGAGCGTAAACAACCGCTTATTATTGTAGCCGGTGCCGATTACGGGCAAGGTTCGTCGCGCGATTGGGCAGCAAAAGGCGTAAGACTTGCAGGCGTTGAAGTAATAGCAGCTGAAGGTTTTGAGCGTATTCACCGTACTAACTTAATTGGTATGGGTGTTTTACCGCTTGAGTTTAAAGCGGGCAAAACGCGTAAAACTCTAAAGCTGGATGGCAGTGAAACGTACGATGTAGCGGGCGATTTAAAACCAGGTGCCACCGTTAATTTAAGTATTACTCGTAAAGACGATGAAGTACTCACTGTGCCTATGAAGTGCCGTATCGATACCCAAGAAGAGCTTTCTATTTACGCAGCTGGTGGTGTGTTACAACGCTTTGCACAAGACTTTTTAGAAGCAGCACAATCTGCATAAGGGCAAACACTATGTTTAAACCGCAAATTAAAGTGCCTGCAACCTATATGCGTGGCGGCACCAGTAAAGGTGTGTTTTTTAATTTAACTGATTTGCCAAAGCCTGCTCAAGTAGCAGGCGAGGCGCGGGATAATTTATTACTGCGTGTTATTGGCAGCCCCGATCCGTATGCTAAGCAAACGGATGGCATGGGTGGTGCTACATCAAGTACCAGTAAAACCGTAATCTTAAGTAAAAGTGAGCAAACTGACCACGATGTAGATTACTTGTTTGGTCAAGTGGCGATAGATAAACCTTTTGTAGATTGGAGCGGTAACTGCGGTAACTTAACCTCAGCAGTGGGTGCTTTTGCCATTAGTAATGGTTTGGTCGATAAAAGCAGAGTACCCGATAACGGTGTTGCTATCGTGCGTGTGTGGCAGGCTAATATTAAAAAAAGCATATTAGTGCATGTCCCTATGATCAATGGCGAAGTGCAAGAAACCGGCGACTTTGAGCTCGATGGCGTTACATTTGCAGCAGCTGAAGTAAAACTTGAATTTATTGACCCCGCTGATGGCGATGGCGCGTTATTTCCAACTGGTAATGTAGTTGATGATTTAGAAGTACCGGGTGTTGGTACTTTAAAAGCAACAATGATAAATGCAGGTATTCCTACCATATTTATTAACGCCACTGATATTGGTTATACCGGCACAGAGCTGCAAGACGATATAAATAACGATGTTGCAGCGCTTGAAAAGCTTGAAACCATTCGTGCTTATGGCGCTGTTAAAATGGGTTTAATCACTAACATTAGTGAAGCGCAAGCTCGCCAACATACGCCTAAAGTTGCGTTTGTTGCATCACCTTTAGATTACAAAGCATCTAGCGGTAAAATTATTGAAGCTGCAAATATCAACTTGTTAGTACGCGCTATGTCGATGGGTAAACTGCACCATGCCATGATGGGGACAGCTGCTGTTGCTATTGGCACGGCCGCAGCAATCGAAGGCACACTCGTAAATATAGCTGCTGGTGGAGGCGAATTGAGTGAAGTTAACTTTGGTCATCCGTCGGGCACGCTAAAAGTAGGTGCTGAGGCTAAAAATAATGCAGGCAACTGGCTAGTTACCAAAGCAAGTATGAGCCGAAGTGCACGCGTATTAATGGAAGGGGTTGTAAGAGTCCCTCAGTAATTACTAAACATTTACTTTAGGTAAGTAAACAAGTTTTATAAACGTTTGCTTAGCTAAAGTAAAACCTACTAACATTCATTATAAACAATCCTTTTTCATTAATTTTTCGAATTATCCTCTTTTTTAGCTCTCATCCATCGCATTTACTTGAAGAATATAATTAACAAACTAGATTGTATGTAATATTCATTTAATAAAGTGAATATATTGTATCAATATGTGCTGGTTCTTTATGAGTGTCTATAGGTTATTGAATAATAGAGATGCTGATAAAGAAGTAGCTCATAGAATAAAGATAAATACTTCTATAAAACGTATAAATATGTAGCATAACTATATAGCTTAATGGTATTTTTAATGTTCTGGTAACAAAGGTTATGATTGTGTACTTTTTTAATGCTTTTTAAACATAAAAGCTTACACAAGCCACTATCAACTAAACTAATTTCTGATACTCATTCCAGGCTATCAAGGAGAAATAAATGGTAAAGCGTACGATCAAATTTACACCTATTGCAGCTTCAGTTGCACTTACATTAGGCTTAACAGCATGTGGTTCGGACAATGACAGAAACATTCCTGTTACACCTGTGGAATCTTTTACTGCAACGGGCGATGCACAATTTAATATTGAAGTAACGGGTAAAGCTGTTAAAGGTTCAATGAAAAATGCAGTAGTAACTGTAATGACTTTAGATGCATCTGGTCTAAGCGTTCCTGTTGCATTTCGCTCAGCTGCATCAGCAGAAGCAGAGTCTTTTTCTGAAGAAGCATTATCACAAGATGCTGCAGATGCTGCAGTAGAAGCAAGTAAAATTGCTGCTAACCCTGAAGTGCTAACTGATGAAAACGGTCGTTACAGCATCTACTTAGATGGTGATTTTACTGGTCCAGTTTACATTACAGTTAAAACATCAGCTGAAGGCGATGATAGCTTTTTACGCTGTGATGCTTATATAGGTTGTGGCGACTACGATGTAGCGCCAGAAGAAGATGACGTAAATGATGGCGATACTGCAATTGAATTTGGCGAATGGTACAAAACTGATCTAGAACTTTCAGTTGTTAAATTTGTTCCAGCACAAGCATCTGATGCATCTGGTGCAAGCGGTGTTGCTGGCTCAGATAATGTAGATATGTCTTATACTGCGAACGTAACATTTTTAACTAGCTTGGTAGCTCAATTATTAATTGATGCCGGTAGCTCTGTTGACGAAACTGGTATAGCAAATACAAGTTTGCGTACAGTTATTCAAATCTTTGGCCCTGATGCAGCTATTTTACTTGCGCCAATGATTGCCGACTTATCTACTGCTGGTGCAGTTGATTTAAGTAATGTTGATGGTGATGAAGAGTTGTCTGAAGCTGTACTTGCAATTGCTCAACTATCTTCATCGATTCAAGGTTTACCTTCTTTGGCTAACGTATTTGCTCAGTTAAAAGCAGGCATTCAGGCTAATCAGTTAAGTGGTAGCACAGATGTAGATATTGCAGCTGTAGTACTTGCTTTACAAACAGCAGTAACTAATACGTCAAATATATTTGTTGCTATTGCGACAGGTGATGAAACTGCAATTGCAGCGGCACTTGTTACTGCATATAAGTTAAATAACCCAACAGCGACACAAACAGAGATTGATGCGTTCACTGCAAATTCAGTGGGCATTGCAACTAAAGCTAAAGAAGCTAAAGATAGAGCAATCGCAAATGGTGCTGCAACAAACGAAAGTTTAGCTCAAATAGCTGTCAAAGTTAAAAAAGCATTAGAAAAACTAGGTTGTACAGGCGATGCTTGTACGATTGGTGATACTTTATACGCACAGTTAGCAGCTGCACTGACAGCAGAAGTTGACGCTGCTGAACTGCAACTTACAGAATTGCAAGATATGGTTGATTCAGCAGAAGCTGACTTAGCTGAAGTACAAGCACTTGCTGATGATGTGACTGCTGAAAACGCTGTTGCTTTCGCTAGCGCAGTAACGCTTTTACAAAACGAAGCAACTACAGCAGCGTTATCTGTTAGCGCAAATATCTTATATGTTAAATCTCAAGGTTATGTAACAACTGCTCAAACTCTAGTTGCTAACAATACAAGCTATCAACAACTACTAGATGATTCCGAAGCCTTAAGCCAAGGTTCTTTAGTAGAAGTTGAAAACACAGTCGCATTTGATACTGCATTAGCTGCGCTTGTTACCCAAGCTGCAGATGCAGTGATTGAATTTGATCTTGTAGTTGAAGCTGCAGAACAAGTTGCTTTAGATACGGCAGCAGTTGCTGATGAGAAACAAAATTTAGCAGCAATAGTTGAAACAACCTCTACTTCAGCTCTTGCAGATGCAGAAAGTGCAACTATTGATACTGCAGAAAGTGCAGCTCAAGCTCTAGAACTTGCAATGGCTGCGGTTACAGCTGCGTCTGAATTTGCAGCTGCAGTTGATGCACTTGAAATTGCAATCGCTCAAGCACTTGAAGCCGCAGAAGCTTATTTAGCAGCTGCAGTAACTCAAGAAGATATAGATGCTGCAACAGCACAAATTGAAGCGCTTAAATCAATGGCTACCGCTGCTCAGGCTCAAGCAGAGCTTGCTGCTGAACAATTTGTAATTGCTTATGCACTACAACTTCAAGCAGAAGAAGCTATTGCAAAACTTGCAGTGCTAACTTCTGTGAAAGCTACTTCAGAGTCATTATCGACTATGACTGTGCTTACTGGCTCTGGTGCAGATGCAGTTGCTGATGCAGCAGACGTTCTTGCAGACGTAATTGATGAATTAGCTGAAATGGGTAATAACTCAGGTACAGGTACATCAACACGCAATGCTGATTGGGACTATGCTTACAGCTTAGATGATCTTACGCTAATGCTTAGCAATGCTACTACAGGTGAGATGATTAATGCAGCGGCTTCTTATGAAGGCGACAAGCTTGTTGTTGCTTGGGGTGCTACGCTAAAAGGTGAGAACGACGTATCTGTTGAACTTGTTACTGCTGATACACAAACACTAGCGCTTACAGATTGTGTTGATTTCGCAGCAGGTACAATTGATGCTACTCAAATCGATTCATGTTTAGTATTTACTTTTGATGGTGCAGTGACTGCTGATAATGTAGATGATGCAGAAATCATAATGACTGAAACGACTAACCATGTTGAAATCATTGATGGTGATTCTGGCTTCACTGGTATGTTAAGTATTACAGCGGATGATGCAACAGATTCAGGCTCTATTACATTAGAGGGTGTTTCTGGTGATGTAGACTTTAAAGTAATGACTACATACCTTGACAGCGACATGGAAGAAGCAAGTGCTCTAGATATTACAGTAAATAATGCAATGGGTTACACGTTGTCTATTACTGGTAATGAAAGTGCAGGTTACACTGGTGACGTTATGGCTATGTACAATGAGATGATGATGTCTTTTGGTACTGCAGCTAAAACAACAAACGGTCTTTCAATTACTTACATTGATGGTGACGTAGTTGATTACACTGATGTTGATTTAATTGATTCATCTAAGTAATATTTAAACTATAAAAGGGGAAAGCAGCGCTTTTCCCTTTTTTTATAGAAAGCGATTAAATTATGAAAAAAAAAATTCTCTTGTTAGGATTTTCAACAGCTTTTATTTCTCCTCTTGCTTCCGCAGATAACCAATTTCAAATTTTTACTCATTTTGACGCAGAAATTTATACAGAAGCACAACCAGTACAAGCTTTTGTAGATGATTTTGATGCTCCATTAAAATCGGGTGACAGTGCATTTACCTATAATATATTTGAAGTAGGTGTTGGCTACGGTAATTTTAAGGTAGGTTTACAAAGTCGTTACGACTATGTCCTTAACTTTGATCCTGATACAGCTAAATATACTCATACTGAAAAAAATGATTTAGAGTTTGAAGATAGATTTTATACATATTACCTTGATGCTAAACAAGCAACGTCTAACGGTGTATTTGTATCTTATGATTTTAAATTTTTAGATAAAAATGCATTAACAATAACACCTAAACTTTCTGTTTTTGCCAGCTCACACTATCAAGATGCCACTGTAAATGGTGAAATTTATAGTGATGAAGTTGAAGGCGCTGTAACTGTTGATTACAATTTTTCAAAAGACATATTATTTAAAAAGTTTTCACCGTCACAAAAACCTGAAGGACTTGGATATAGCCTAGATATTTTTGCTGATTGGCAAGTAAATGATGAGCTTCAAGTTGGTTTTAGCGTAAAAGATTTGCTCTATAAAACAGAGTACGAAGACAGCGGCTCTGTAAAGGGTCAAACTACTGAAATTCCATTTAGCGAAGATGACAACGGCGATATTATTACTCAGCCAACAGTTTCATTAAAAACATCTGCATTTGGAAATACGGTATCTCATGATTTAGAAATGGAAATGCGACTACAAGCATTTGCCGATTACAGAATAAACGACCGATTTTCGACTCAGTTAACTTTAAAACGTTACGACAAAGACACGTTCAGCCAATTAAAAGGCCGTATACACTTTTGGGATCATTGGAAAGTACAGGCAGGCTACGAGACAAAAAGTGAAGCATTTTTAGTTGGTATAGAAAACGAGTATTTTGGTCTTAATTTACAAACTGATAGCCTAGATTTAGATAAAGCCTATTATGCTAATGTGAATTGGTACGTGAACATTAAGTTTTAAGGAATGAAGATGTTAAAACAAATTATACCCTTAGGGGTAGCTATTGCATTGGTAGGTTGTGGTTCTTCATCAGACAGTGACAGTTCAGAATCTGTTGCAGTGAGTGAGATTGCTACATCTTCTTCTGTGAATTTTTATGTATCTAATTGGCAATCACCACAGGGCACGCTTAATGTTTTAGATGGCGATGGGGTGGTGCAAGAATCAATTGAAGTCGAAAACATCAATACTGCGAGTGTAAGTGTAACTCCACTTACTTTTAATAGTTTTGAGTTTATACCGAGTGATACTGCTCTTCCTTGTCCGCGCTTTACAGGTTGTGGCAGAACAGTCCGTGGTGATGTAAATGACTTAAACGCAAACCGTTTAATAGACTACCAAGAATTGACAGCCGTTACTCTTAATTACAAAGCAGATGCATTTAGTGCACCGGGTGTAAATACGGTTTATTTATCGCCATTGAGTAAAGCAATTACAGATGAAGGCTTTAGTGCTACGCAAGCTAGTTTATCAGCCACGCCTTTTTATCATTTAACGCACAGCAATTTAAATGCAAGTGTTGAAGCAGAAATGGTTACTAATGCATTTACTTACGCGGCAATTTTAGCTGGTGTTGCTGATAGTTCGTTTAGTGTTGAAAGTGCTTTTAATGCATTTACTAACTTAGAGACTGACCAACAGGCATGGCAAGATTATAGCGATTTAGCAGCGCAGTATGTTACAGATAACTTATTTAGCGACCAAGGTAATGCTTTACTGCAAAATGTAGCTGGTCAAGTTAAGCAAACGATTGCAAGTGTAACTACATTTACAAATTGGCAGGCTCGCTCAACAGAAGTTCAAAGCTTAGATTCAAGAGAGTTACTTGTTGATACACGAAATATTATAGGTGCTGCAAGACTTCAAGAAAAAAGCTATTCTGATGAATTAGACGTAAAATTTGCTGAGCTTGAAAGTGCGTTTGATGAAGACACACAAAGAACCCTTGATGCACTTACTAATGCTTTAAACGAAGTTATTACAAATTATTCACCACTAGCTGATGGCTCTACACCATCAGGACAATATAAACTTCGTGACTTAGATATTGATTACAGCCAATCACCTTATACTTGGGCTATAACTGGCACATATGATGATTTACCTATAACAATTGATTTATCAATTCCAACATTTAGAGTAAGTGGTGTATTAGGTAATAAAATTGAAGGTGTAATGAGTGCAACGGTCACAAATGGTGCTACGGTATTAAGTGTAGATGTAAGTGAGTTGCTAATTCAGTTTGATGGTATAGATGCTCAAAGTGAATTAAATCCAGAAGCCGACACAGGTATTACACATGTAACTACCAATGTAATTATCAATAAAGCCGCTGGTAAACTTGAAGGTGACTTATCACTAAACTTAAATCGCTTTGTTAATTCATTAGGTGAAGAGTCTACGACGTTATCTACTTTTGATTTTAATGGTGATTACGTAAGTGACATTCAAGACACTGCATTTCATATCACTGCAGTAGAGGCTTCGCCTTTTATTGGTGAAGATAATGACGATTTAGCATTTACTTTTGAATTAGATTTTCCGTTGAGTGGTGCAAGCGATTTTAAGTTTGCTTACGTGGGCGATGTTGAAAACTTATCAGAACTTACCTCTACAGATATATTTGTTAGCATAAAAAACCGTGCGTTAGATTTACGTATTCGTGATGTTAGTGGCAACATTAATCTAATAGCGAAAGGCGAAAATGGACGTTGGTTAGATGTAAAGCAAAAGGGCCGTAATTACAGTGGCGGTTTATATTTTGGTGATACTAAACTAGCTGATGTTACTGCAGTACGTGGTATTCCTGGTGTTCTATTTCCAAATGGTGAGTTTGAATCGTTATTTTAACCATTAGTTAAGTGGTTTTAGAAATATTCAAAATCCGATATTAGTTTTCTAGTATCGGATTTTTTAATGCTTGTTATATTAGTTAAATGCGCCTGAATCAAGGTAGCTGCCGATCCCGAGTGTAAACATCCATATCCCCCATAAACTATGCTCAATAACACACACGACGGTTGAGCGGCTTTGTGCATAGGTATAAGCAAACAGTAAGCCACCTAAAAATGCTAAGGCTACTGCAATCCAATTTGCATACACAATATGCGCCAATGCAAATACACTCGCACTAACTATAATACGCACTGCTTTTTTGGGCATGATGCGTTTATAACGATGAAAAAAATACGTTCTGAATATTAACTCTTGAGGAATAACCGACAGTATTGGGTAGAGCAACAACAGTAAAAGCCAATCATTAAACGAGTTGCGGGGAAGGGTAAACCAGTTGCCCTGATGAATAATCCCGTAAAACATACCCGAGAACAGTGCACCTAAAAAAAAGAAGCTAAACACACGTTTTTTAACAGCAGAAAATTGCCCAAGGCTTGTAAGCCTAAAACGTTTAAAATGGGGATCGCCCAGTAGCAACATACAACACACGCTCATTAAAATAATAAGCGCAGGAATAAGCCAGTTAGCTAAATACTCGCGTAATACAAAACCCAACAAGGGTAGTAACACAAAAATGAGGGTAAATTCAAACCAGCGATATTGATTGGCGTTCAAGGTCGTCTCAACTTGTTTTTTTAATAAGCTATCAAGCTAAGACGACATTTTTATGACGAGGGGGCTTACTTTGCTGGTTCCTCTTCACTAGGGAGGTATTTGTACAAGGCAATAATAGTGGCAAAAATACTCACAAAGGTAATACCCATTAAACCAAACACTTTAAAATTAACCCAAAAGTCGAGCGAAAAATTATATGCAATATAAATGTTTAGTGCTGCGATGCCAGCAGTTATAGCAACCCACATTAGGTTAAGCTTATCCCATAATGGTTCTGGGACTACAATGGCTTGTTTTGTATCATTAGCATTTTCGAGGATTGAGCTAAGCGCTTTTTTAACGAGATTTTTCTTAAGTACATAACGGCTAACAAGTAACGTTAAGCTTAAACCTGCGTATATGAGTGTTGCTTTCCATTTTATGTATTGCTCATCATGAAGTACCAGCGTTAACGTGCCAAACACAGCAGCAATGCCAAAAAATATCCACTGACGAGTTGGCACAGAGCCATGTTTAAAGTAGCTATAAGCAACTTGAATGAGCGTAGTGGCCATTAATAAACCGGTAGCCCAGTAAATATCGACTAGCTTAAAAACTGCAAAAAACAGTATGAGTGGGATGTATTCAATTAATGCGTGCATAGCTTACCTAAATTATACAAAAAAGAGTCAAAGGCTTTTTACCACATAAAGCTTAGCAACTACAAGGTTGACTTGTTGCCCTGTAACCCTTAGCCTGCGTGGCTTTATTGCCAATTTGGTTTGGTATTTTTTATATCATCATATTCCCACGCTTAACCAACACTGATTTGGCGTGTATTTAGGAGCCTAAAATGAATAAAGCAGAACTCGTTGCTGCCATTGCACACAAAAGTGAATTAACAAAAAAAGATTCTCAAGCGGCACTTTCAAGCTTGCAAAAAGTAATTACTAAATCACTTTCTGAGGGCGATCAGGTTCAAATTAATGGCTTTGGTACGTTCGCACTAAGTTACTACCCAGCGCGTACTGGGCGTAACCCGCAAACAGGTGCAGCAATTGAAATAGAAGGCGCTAATAAAGCGGTTTTTAAACCGGCTAAGGCGTTAAAAGATCTACTTTAAATTTATTTAAGGTTTTAAACCCCGTATTGATAGATAAGTTACATGAGCGCGAAGTAAATTCGCACCTATGTAGATTATTCATAATCTCTAAATGATTTACATGGTATTATAAACCCCACTTACATTAAATCCTTTATTTTCAATTACTTGTTATCGGCATGCATTATGCTGTTTAACTGTGTGTTTCGAACATATTTTTAAACAATACCAGTCCGCTTATATATGGGGTCTATTTAACGTTAAGAAAATCACGCTAGAACAAGGCAAAAATTTTTCGTATTTAGTTGTTCTAAATGAAAGGTTTTTAACGACGTTATAGTGCGATTTAATTCGTTAAATTGCTCAAAGATTTATGCAGGTTGGTATAATATAAGGAGATCTCAATGAGTACATTACAAACAAGCACACGTTTACAGGGCAAAAAAATTGCAATTTTAGCCACTGATGGATTTGAGCAAAGTGAGCTTTTATCTCCACGCAGCGCATTACTTGATGCCGGTGCAAACATCGAAATAGTATCAATTAAAGAAGGTCAAATTACGGGCTGGGATGAAGACAAGTGGGGCGATAAAGTAACAGTAGATAAACTAGTTACAAACGCAGACCCCGCTGATTACGACGCGCTTATGCTCCCTGGTGGTTTATTTAACCCAGACAGTTTACGTCAAGATAAAGATGCTAAAGCCTTTATTGATGGCTTTTTTGGCGCAGAAAAAAACAAACCCGTTGCTGCTATTTGCCATGCGCCGTGGCTGTTAGCTGAAATTAATAAACTGCGTGACCGTACCATTACCTCTTTTCCAAGTATTAAAAGCGATTTAATTAACGCAGGTGCCAATTGGGTTGACCAAGAAGTATGTGTAGATAAAGGCCTAGTAACAAGCCGTAGCCCAGCCGATTTAGAAGCATTTAATGCTAAATTTATTGAAGAGATTTTAGAGGGTAAACACCAAGCTCACTAATTTTTTTAAAACGTTTGGATATTGCTATAGCGTTTGATTTTTAAAAAACAAAAAAGGGCATTTTAAATGCCCTTTTTTAATGCGTATAAAACACGCCTTAGTTAGCTTAAAGCGATGTCGCTGCTTTCATATCAGCTACAAATGCTTTTAGCTGAGCGGTCATTGTTGGTAAATCATTAAGGTTAGCTTCAATAATTTTAACCACGGCAGAACCTGAAATAGCACCGGCTGCTCCTGCATTAAGAGCCGCTTTTACATCATCTGGCGTTGAAATGCCAAACCCTAAAAGAGCAGGCGCTGCATGGTATTCTTTTAATTTAGTAACAATGTTACCCGCTGGCATTTGTGCCTTAGTATCGGTACCGGTAACACCTGCGCGCGATAGTAAATACGTGTAACCACGACCGTAAGAGGCGCACTGGCGAAGTGTGTCGTCATCGGCATTTGGTGTTGCAATAAAAATTGGGTCTACGCCGTTATCCATTGCTGACTTTCTAAACATTTTAGATTCATGCAGAGGCACATCAGCCACTAAAATTGAGTCTACGCCTACCGCTTTTGCATCTTTATAAAATGCTTCTATACCGCGTTTAAACACAAGGTTTGAATACAATAATAAGCCAATTGGAATATCGGCGTTATACTCACGTATTTCTTTAATAATATCAAAGCAATCTTGTGTGTTAATGTGCACATCGAGCGCGCGAATATTAGCTTTTTGAATTACTGGACCATCTGCAATTGGATCTGAAAACGGAATACCAAGCTCAAGCGCATCAGCGCCGCCGTCAATTAGACTTTTAATAATCGCAATACTTTGCTCTTTACCTGGGTCGCCAATCGTTACAAATGGTACAAATGCACCTTGTTTTTGCTCGTTAAGCGCTGCAAACATTTTGCCGTAACGATCCGTTTTTACTTGGCTCATAGCTGACCTCTTTCAGTTAGTACATTGTGAACGTGTGCTAAATCTTTATCGCCACGACCACTTAAATTAATCACTATAACACTCTCCTCGGTTAGCTCCTCTGCGTACTTAAGCGCATAAGCTAACGCATGGCTTGATTCAAGTGCCGGAATAATCCCTTCATTTTTAGCAAGCGATTGAAACGCATCAAGCGCTTCTGTATCGGTAATGCCAACGTATTGAGCGCGACCAGTTTCGTGTAAAAATGCATGCTGAGGACCAACAGCTGGGTAATCAAGACCCGCTGATACAGAGTAAGACTCTTCAATTTGGCCATCATCATTTTGCATAATGTACGTATAAGTACCGTGTAATATACCTTTTGTGCCTTTACAAATTGTTGCACCGTGCTCATTTGTATCAAGCCCTTTACCAGCAGGCTCAACACCAATTAATTTAACGCCTGGCTCGTCAATAAAGTCGGTAAACATACCAATCGCGTTTGAACCACCACCAACACAGGCAATAACAGCGTCAGGTAAACGACCTTCTGCTTTAAGTATTTGTTGTTTGGCTTCTTCACCAATAATTTTTTGATACTCGCGTACAATTGTTGGGAATGGGTGAGGACCCGCAGCTGTACCTAGTAGGTAATGTGCGTCTTGGTAGTTTGCTGACCAGTCACGCAGCGCTTCATTTACTGCATCTTTTAATGTGCCAGAACCCGCTGTTACCGGAATAACTTCTGCGCCCATTAACTTCATTCTAAATACGTTAGGTTGCTGACGTTCAACGTCTTTTGCGCCCATATAAATACGACATTTTAAACCCAGTAAGGCACATGCAAGCGCTGTTGCAACACCGTGTTGACCGGCACCTGTTTCAGCAATAACTTGTTTTTTACCCATACGCTTAGTAAGTAACGCCTGACCAAGTACTTGGTTCGTTTTATGTGCGCCGCCGTGTAGTAAGTCTTCACGCTTTAGATACAGTTTTACTTTTGGGTTTTTAACTAAATTGCGCGTTAAAGTAAGTGGGGTAGGACGACCCGCATACTCGTTTAATAATTTACTTAGCTCTGCCTGAAACTCAGGATCTTTTTGTGCTTTGTTAAATTCGTTTTCTAACTGCTTAAGCGCAGGGACAAGTAACTCAGGTACAAACATACCGCCAAACTCGCCAAAATAAGCTGGATTTTGCATTTTAACCTCAATAATTTCTGATGCTTGTAAAAGCATTATGTAATTTGTTAGGGCACTTTTTACCCGCAGATTCTTCAACGCCTGAGTTTAAATCAAGGCCTAAGGCACCTTTAAAAAGCGCATCTTTAATATTGTCTGGATTTAAGCCTCCAGCGAGCATAAATGGTGTAGTTGCGCCGCTAAGCACCGACCAATCAAATGCTTTACCAGTACCGCCAGCTTGTGTATCACTGTGCGTATCGTAAAGGTGTCGATCAACCCCATTTACAGGCGTTGGCAATGCATCTTTTATTGCTTGGGCTTTCCAAATTTCGCAGCCGGTTGGTAACTGTGTACGCAAAGCGGCGATGTAATCGTCACTTTCTTGGCCATGTAATTGAACTGCAGCTAATTTTAGCACACTTGCGTATTGAGCAACTTGCTCAATGGGGGCATCTACAAATACACCAACAAAGTTAAGTGGTGCGCTTTGGCTCAGCTCTCTTGCACAATCTAAATCGACATAGCGAGGCGATTTAGGATGAAAAATTAAACCACCATAAACAGCACCGTTTTGATATGCCGCTTGTGCATCTTGGCTACGTGTTAAACCACATACTTTATTGTCACCTAAAATAACACGGCGACATGCTTGCTCTAAATCACGCTCGCCCATAAGTGAGCTGCCAATTAAAAAGCCATCGCATAATGGAGCTAAACGTTTTACGTCTTGATGGGTGTAAATACCCGATTCCGAAATAACCACTTTATCAGCCGGAATAAGCTTTCGTAGTTTTTCAGTAGTGGCTAAGTCGGTGCTTAAATCGCGTAAATCGCGGTTATTAATACCAATAATTTGTGCATCAAGCGCAAGTGCGCGGTGTACTTCTTCTTTATTACTTACTTCGGTTAACACCGACATATTAAGTGAATCGGCAACAGCATGCAGTGCTTTATAGCTTTCGTCATCGAGTACCGAAAGCATCAGTAATATAGCATCACCGCCATAAATACGTGCCATGTACACTTGGTACTCATCTATAAAAAAGTCTTTACAGATAAGCGGTTGTTCTACTTGGCTGCGCACAAATTCAAGATAATCAAAACTGCCTTGAAAATATTTAGCATCAGTTAACACACTCATGCAGGTAGCGTATTTTTTATAAACTGATGTGATTTCAGTTAAATCAAATGGGTTTCTAATTAACCCTTTTGAAGGCGATGCTTTTTTACACTCTAAAATAAACTGAGTGCCAGGTGCTGCAAGTGCTTTATAAAAGCTACGACTTGTAGGCACTGCAAGATACTTAAAGCTTTCAAGCGGACGTGCAGCTTTTCTCTCAATTAGTTCTAATTTTTTATCAGCAACAATTTTGTCTAATACATTAGCCATTACTTACCTCAATAATTGCACTTAGTGTGTTCATGGCTTGCCCTGAACTTAATAATGTTTGTACTTGTTTTGCCCCTTCTTTTAACGTTTCTGCTTTACCTGTTAGGTATAAAAGGGCAGCTACGTTAACCACAATAGCAGCATTATGTGCATCTGTGCCTTTGCCTTGCAAGATGGCGAGGCTAGCATTTGCGTTGTATTGTGGGCCTTCACCAGCGAGTTGTTCAAGTGAATAGTTTGCAAGGTCGAAGTCGCTTGGGTTTAGTGTGTACTGCGTAATCTCGCCATTATTTAGCTCAACTACCGTTGTTGGGCCGTGTAGGGCTATTTCGTCAGTGCCCGAGCCGTGAACAATCATAGCGCGCTTTGTGCCAAGGGTTTTAAGTGTTTGTGCCATTGGCATACACAATGCTTCGTTATAGACGCCGAGTAATTGCACTTCAGGTGCAGCAGGGTTAGCAAGCGGACCTAAAATATTGAAAATAGTGCGTGTTTTAAGCGATGTTCGTACGCCCATCGCATGGCGTACGCCACTGTGATAGTGCGGTGCAAACAAAAAGGTAAAATTGGTTTGCTCAAGACATTTTGCTGCTTGCTCTGGGCTCATATCTATATTAATGCCCAGGGCTTTGAGTAAATCGGCTGAGCCTGAATTACTGGATACACTGCGATTACCATGTTTTACCATGTTAATACCGGCAGCAGCGGCAACAATTGCAGCCGTTGTACTTATATTAATTGTGTTTGAGCCATCGCCACCAGTGCCACAGCTATCGGCAAGTTGTGTACTGCTGGTAGTAAAAGCAACGGCGTTTTCGCGCATTGAGGCTGCAGCGCCTGCAATTTCGTCGCTTACTTCGCCTTTAATTTTAAGGCTTATAAGTAGGGCGGTTAGCTCAATTTCACTCATATTACCTTGCATTATTTCATCAAACAGCGCTTTGGCGTCTGCGTAGCTTAATGATTGCCCAGTAATTAGTTGCTCAATCGCGTGTTGAACATTTATGGGTTGTTCTGGTTGTGTACTCATAATGTCCTCTTTTATTTAGCGCGTGTTAAGTAAGCGACACTTTGCTGGAGTAGCATTGCGCCGTTTGGCGTTAGTATTGATTCTGGATGAAACTGGTAACCCAATGCGTTGTCACCATGATGATAAATAGCCATTGGGATATCTTCGTACTGGGCAATAACCTCAATATTATCAGGCACTTTTGTTGCCATTAATGAATGGTAACGTGCAACAGGCATTGTATTGCCCATACCATCAAATACAGGATGCTCGCCTAAATTAATAATTGAAGACTTACCATGTACGGTTTCACCCGCGTGACCGATTACTCCACCGTAACTTTGTGTTAATGCTTGTTGGCCTAAACAAATGCCTAGCATTGGGAAGTGACCTTTAGAGAGCTCAATAAGCTCCATTAAACAGCCTGCATCGCTTGGTGTTCCAGGACCAGGCGAAAGTACTAATAGCACTTGGCCTTGCTCTTGGCGCATTTTGTTAAAGATAACCTCAGCGCTAATGTTGTTTCTGTAAACAACCAGTTCGCAGCCAAGCATCGTTAGCTCATCAACTAAGTTATATGTAAATGAGTCAAAGTTATCTAAAAAATAGATTTTAATAGGATTTACTTTGCTCATTTTATACCGCCTTATACGTAGATTTTATGGCGGTGATAACCGCTTGTGCTTTAGCGCGAGTTTCGTTTGCTTCTGAAATAGGATCTGAGTCAAACACCACACCGGCACCTGCTTGCACATACGCTTTGTTATTTTTAACAAAAGCTGAGCGAATAACAATACAGCTATCCATTGCGCCATCACCGGTTAAGTAACCTACTGCGCCGCCATAGCTGCCACGGCGCTTACCTTCAGTTTGACGAACAAGCTCAGCAGCACGAACCTTTGGTGCACCAACAAGCGTGCCCATGTTCATACACGCTTGGTAAGCATGCAGTGCATCAAGCTCGGGTTTTAGTGTGCCAACAACGCGTGACACTAAATGCATTACTTGTGAATAGCGGTCTACTTTTAATAGCTCTTTGGCAAAACGAGTACCTGCAACACTAATGCGGGCTACGTCGTTACGGGCTAAATCGACAAGCATTAAATGCTCGGCGCGCTCTTTTTGATCGTTTCTAAGTTCAAGCTCAATGCGGCTGTCTAGGTCTGGATTTATTTGCCCATTAGCAAATTTGCCACGTGGGCGAGTGCCAGCAATTGGGTATACTTCAACTTGCTGAGATTGCACTGTGTATTTAAGTGCTGATTCAGGCGATGCGCCAAATAAAGCAAAGTCTTCATCGCGCATATAAAACATATACGGACTTGGATTTTGCTTTTTAAGCTGGCTATAAGCGTGCAGAGGATCAGGACAAGGTAGTGAAAATGTACGCGACGGCACTACCTGAAAAATATCACCATCTACAATATTCTTTTTAAGCTTAACCACTTGCTCGCAGTAAGTGTCATCGTCTATATCAACGCTTACCTCACATTCGCCACTTTGCATATCCGCACTAAATTCTGAGGCGTTATCGCACAGTGTATTTAATCGCTCTAATTCTTTACCTACTTCAAAGCAGTTAGCGTGTACGTCTGGGCCGTTAAATACATTACCAATGAGTTCGGTTGTTTGTTTTTGATGATCAATAACAACTAAGGTTTCGGCTAAATAAAATACGTAATCTGGGCACGTATTTTCGCCATCAGGTACATCACTTAACTGCTCAAAGTTTGCTACCATATCGTAGGCAAATACACCGCCTAAAAATAACGAAAATGGATTGTTAGTTGTGCTTTTTATACTGTTAATACAAGTGCGCAGAGCGCTAAATGCGTTATCTGCAATTAGTTTACTCGCTTCGTCAGTATCGCCGCTAGTGTCTAAATAACACAGGGTAAGTGTTGCGCCGTCTAAAGTAGCGTCACAGCTTTTAACATTTGCCTGCAAGTAGCTTAGAAGCTGTTGCCCATTATTAGATTGAGCAGTAATAGTAACTGTTTTACCTTGGCATACAATGCGCAGTGCACAGTCGACTAAAATTAAACTTTTTACACTGTCTTTAGAATCAATCTCAGCCGATTCAAGCAGTAGTGAGTTAGGCTTATCAAGTGCCGCGTATAATGCAAGAGGACTACTAATATAGTCGCGTACTTGCGTAATGCTTGTTACTTCGCCTGGTGTGGTAGTTATATGACTAAAAATCAAACCTCATTCCCTCAAAAAATTAAACCCCGCAATGCTTTAGCAGTGCGGGGTTTGAATAACGATATCTAAATTACAAACAGATCATTACCGTCCCGCTATATCAGGCGCCACCACCAACGATGTGTAAGAGTAAGACCGTTATTCATGTTTTTCTGCCTCAAAATTTGTTAAATATTTTTAACGTATACGTTTCGTAAAATTTAGTTATAAAAAAACCCGCATAGTTGCGGGTTTTGAATTTTTGTTAGACACGACAATTCATCACCCGATAATTACGAGTGCCACCACCAAATAGTGTTTAAGTTTGAATTGATCATTATTGTTAATTCTTAATGTGTCTGAAAGTGGCTACAGTAAAACGTATCTTATGCTTTTGTGTCAAGTGTTTATTTAAAACAATTTAGTCAAAAAAGTTGTTATACTTACATAAACACCAGTAACCCTTAATTTTAAGCAGTTTTCTTTTGATAAAATATGATTTACATAGCCATACCACACATTCAGACGGGCGTTTAACGGTTGAAGAATTATTGCATCGCGCTGTTGATAAAAATATTGATGTGTTTGCTATTACCGATCATGACACTGTGGCGGCTATTAAGCCTGCGCAGCAATTTATTAAAACCGAAAATTTACCGCTTTCATTAATAACGGGTACCGAAGTGTCTACTAAATGGGAAAGCTTCGAAATTCATATTGTAGGTTTAAATATTGATATTAATAATATTGACCTTACCTCTTTATTATCAGCTCAGCAGCAAAAGCGAGAAGAGCGTGCACTAGAGATTGGTGTTCGCCTTGCAAAAAATGGCTTTGATGGCATTTACGAGCAAGCTAAAGAGCTGGCAAAAGACGCGCAAATAACGCGTGCACATTTTGCACGCGCCCTTATTGAGCGCGGTGTTGCTAAAAATTTCCCGGGTGTTTTTAAAAAGTACTTAGGGCGTGGCAAAACAGGCTACGTACCAAGTTGCTGGTGCACTATGCAAACCGCTATTGAGGCCATACATGCCGCTGGTGGTGTTGCTGTACTAGCGCATCCAAGTAGCTATCAAATGTCAAACAAGTGGCTACGCAAATTATTAGTAGAATTTAAAAGTGTAGGAGGGGACGCAATGGAAGTTGCACAACCTCAACAGGCGCCAAGCGAACGTCAATTTTTAGGTGAACTCAGCCGTGAGTACGAACTACTTTGCTCGCAAGGGTCTGATTTTCATTTTCCGACAAGCTATTTAGAGCTTGGCAAAAATTTATACCTACCAAAAGACTGCCAAGGTGTTTGGCAAGCTTGGGAAGGAGAAGAAGGGGCATTAACATGAGTCAATTATTTCATATTCATCCTGATAACCCGCAACCGAGACTGATTAGTCAAGCCGTTGATATTATTAAACAAGGCGGCGTTGTTGTTTACCCAACAGATTCGGGCTACGCCATCGGTTGTAACATTGGTAATAAGCAAGCCAAAGAGCGCATAGAGCGTATTCGTGGTATTGAAAAAAACGATAATTTTACGCTAGTTTGCCGTGATTTATCGGAGCTATCTACTTACGCACGCGTAGATAACCAGCTATTTAGGTTAATAAAAAATAATACGCCAGGGCCATATACCTTTATTTTTAAAGGCACAAAAGAAGTCCCTAAACGTTTATTAAACGACAAGAAAAAAACCATTGGCATGCGTGTAATTGAGCACCCAATAGCTTGCGCGTTACTTGCCGAACTTGGTGAGCCGTTAATGTCGTGTTCTTTAATTTTACCAGGTGAGCAGTTTACAGAATCAGATCCTGATGAAATATTAGAGCGATTAGATAAACACGTTGATTTAATTATTCACGGTGGCCACTTAGCCGAGCAAGCAACCACGGTAATCGATTTGTCGGAAGATGAAGTCAAGATTTTGCGTGTTGGCTGTGGTGATACAAGCCCGTTTGAGTAATAGCGAGTGAGCGAAAGCACTGCGAATACAAAAAATAGTGAAAAGCCAGTGCAGCAAAAGCTGCCACTGGCTTTTTTGCATGGTAAAGCGGTTGTAGACAAACCTGAAGATTTATACATTCCACCTGACGCGCTCGAAATAATATTAGAAACCTTTGAAGGCCCGCTCGATTTACTGCTCTATTTAATTAAAAAGCATAAGCTTGATGTACTCGAACTTTCTATTTTTAGTATTACAGAGCAGTACGTAAGTTATGTAGAAATGATGACCGAGTTTCAACTCGAACTTGCTGGCGAATATTTAGTAATGGCTGCGTTACTTGCGCAAATTAAGTCGCGCTTATTATTACCTGTACACGAAGAGCTTGAAGAGGAAGAAGATCCTCGCGCTGAGCTTATTAAACGCCTGCAAGAGTATGAGCTGTTTAAACAAGCCGCCGAAAACCTCGACGATATTCCTCGTGTTGGTCGTGATATTTTTATAGCGCATGCCGCTATGCCAATAAGTGAAGATACAAGTCAAAATCTCCCCGATATTGAACTTAAAGACTTAATGCTGGCGCTGAGTGATGTAATGGCGCGCGCAAAAACGTTTGAGCATCATCAAATTACTGCTGAAGTACTCTCAACCCGAGAGAGAATGAGCCAAATATTACAGCAACTATCGCAAGCAAACTCGGCAGTGGTATTTAATGCGCTTTTTACCCCAAATGAAGGGCGAAGTGGTGTAGTGGTTAGTTTTATAGCTATGCTTGAGCTTATTAAAGAAGGACTTGTTACCTGTTTGCAAGTAAGCCCTGAGAGCTTAATTTATGTCAGCTTAAGCGAACAATCCACCCTATAAAACTTATCTGTTTAATCATCTCATACCAACCTGCATGAATATTTGAGCAATTTAACGAATTAAATTGCACTATTACGTTGTTAAAAATTTTTTATTTACGACTGCATGGATGCAGGAGGTAGAGCAATGCAGGGAGCAATTGCCGAGAACAACTAGATACAAAAATTTCTGCCTCGTTCTAGCGTAATTTTCTTAACGTTAAATAGACCCCGTATACAAGCAGATTGGTGTTTTTTGCAAAACTGACTTTAAATAATAAAGTTCTGTGCGTATACGCACGTAAAGTGTTTGTAAATGTTATTTTCATTTACGGCTGTGCACTATATTGTAACGTCATAGCATTATAGGAACTTACACATGTTTAAAAATACACCTTCATCTTACGGACTTGTCGCCATTATTTTACATTGGCTCATGGCGCTGACTATTTTTGGCCTGTTTGGTTTAGGTTTATATATGGTTGAGCTTACTTATTACGATAGCTGGTATAAAGGTTCACTCGATTTACATAAGAGTATTGGTATTACGCTTGTGGCCGTATTTTTATTTAGAATTTCATGGCGTGCTTTATCTACACAACCTAAACCGTTAGGTGAGAGTAAAGGCATGAACCAATTAGCGCATACGGCGCATATTGCTATGTATATTATTTTGGCTGTTATTGTTGTTGCAGGGTATTTAATATCAACCGCAGACGGGCGTCCAATAGAAGTATTTACTTTATTTAACGTATCAGCGCTTGATTTTGCCTTTGATGACCAAGCCGATATTGCAGGAAAAGTACATTATTACGGCGCGTGCACATTAATCGGGTTTGCAGTATTGCATGCACTAGGGGCGTTAAAACATCACTTTATCGATAAAGATAAAACCTTAATTAGAATGATCAAACCATTAAAGGATGATTAAAATGAAAAAATTATTAGTAAGCACAGCCGTTTCGGCTGCAATGATGTTATCGGCAACAGCCGCCAATGCAGCTGATTATGTAATTGATACAAAAGGCGGGCATGCATCTGTTAACTTTAAAATTAAACACTTAGGCTACAGCTGGTTATATGGTCGTTTTAATACTTTTGACGGCACATTTAGTTACGATGCTAAAAACCCTGATGCGTCAAAAATTATGGTAAACATTGATACCACAAGTCTTGACTCTAACCATGCAGAGCGCGATAAGCATTTACATGGTAAAGATTTTTTAAATGTAGATAAATACCCAAAAGCGACATTTAAAAGCACGAGTATTAAATTTGATGAAGACGGCGAAGAGGCTGATGTAACCGGTGAGTTTACGCTGCACGGCGTAACAAACACTATTACTTTTGAAATAGATAAAGTGGGCGAAGGTAAAGATCCGTGGGGCGGCTACCGCGTAGGTTTTGAGGGCGAAACCAGCCTTAAACTTACCGATTACGGTATTGATTACAACTTAGGACCTGCATCTACCCATGTTGATATTATTTTATCAATAGAAGGCGTTCGTCAGTAATACCATTATTAAATATAAAAACGCCACTTACTGTGGCGTTTTTTTTGCTTAACAGAAACTCAAATTAAGCGACTTCGAATTTGCTTATTTTGCGCTATTAATACGTGACTGTAATAGCGGCCTTAAATGCTCGGGCAACCAGCGCATGAGTAAATCATTATAAGCCTGCATTTTTTTAATAACTTTAAGCTGCTCATTAAGAATAGCAATGTCTTTTGCGCCTTGCTCGTTTTTAGTACAACCAATAAAGCCATAACTGAGCGCTGGGGATTCGGTTAATGGACGCTGCGTTAAGTTCTCTTCAAAGTGCATTGATTTAGCTAAATAGTAATGCTCGCTTGGGTAACCCAGCAAAATATCAATTCGTTTTAGGTTAAGCATATATGTGAGGCTCGCTAGGCTATCGCGAGTGGGTCTAATTACTAAATCTATATTAGGCGTACTGTTTATCAATGTATCTATCTCTTGGCCATAAGAGCGGCTCATAGAGATCCCAAGAGTTAGTTTTTTATCTTGTATTAAATCTAATAGTGATACTTCTTTTGATTCCGCTATATTTAGCGCTTTGGCGAGTCTTTTGTGCATTGCTATTGAAGGCGAGAGGCCCGTTGTTGAGCTCTCCTCTGTAAAATAAATATGCTCTTTTCTGTAATCATTTTTATAAAGCGATAACGCACAAACATTATTTGAAGTATTAGATAGCTCTTGGATTACTTTACCTGAGGGGATAAGCATGCGGTTAAAGGTAATATTAGGAAGTTGTTTTTCAAGTAATGAAATTATGCTTTCGTCACGGCCTTGGTGTTGATATTGACCATTTAAAATATAATAGGGTGCAAAGTCGTGCGCTAGCCAGTTTATGGTTCTAGCATTGCCTATTGAGGTCAGACCGAAAAAAAGTAAGAAAGTTAAAAATATACGGAGCATTACAACAGCTGCCAGTAATTATTATTGTAAAACTATTGTAACCAATAAAGAGCTAAAAAGTAAAATGCCAGCAACGAGGCTGGCATAATATCTTATCAATAATTGCAATAATAAAAGGGCAATTAAAGTTATGTGTTGCTTAGTTAGCTTTTAGCCACTTAACAAACTGGCGTGCATCACTCGCTTTTTGGAACAATGCATTTTTTAAACCTTGTGTATCACTAAAGATTACACGATGTTTGTTTACTGAAATTGATTGCACTGGATGTGCGATTTGGATCATAGACCCATTATATTTATAAGACATAATAAAACTCACTTTATTCTTGTTATTTATTCTGCGCTATATTTTTATAGCAAATTGCAGTTAATAAATTAACGATGTTGTGTTTAGCTTCATTACAGTGTTGACGATCTTTATGACACTTTTGCGATGATAGTAAAAAATCATCTCGGTATTATTCAAGGGGTTCTCGCCGTACAATAACTTAGCTTTCAAATATACGTTTTGCGGGGCTTACTGGATCAGGGTAAATGGTTAACCGCGGCGGTTTCTTTAAACCAGAGAGGGAAGGTAACTTATATATAAATTGTGTGCAAGCTATTTTTGTAAAAATATTTATAATAAATCTTATCAACTGCTTACAAAGCCCATTTTTAGTTACCAAAGGATAAGTATGAATTACCTAATAGTGAGTGATATTTATGGTTTAACCCCTGCTTTAAGGAGGTTATCACAGGCAATTAGTTCAAATTTAGTTATTGTTGACCCTTATAATAACAAGTTTCAAGCTATTGAAAGTGAACAAGATAGTTACAACAATTTTATACAGCAGTGTGGCCATGATAAATACACCGACAAACTTCAAAAATGCTTTGAGAGTTTAAAACTGCCAACGACGTGTATTGCGTTTAGTGCAGGGGCAAGTGCAGCATGGCGGGCACAGTTATTAACAGGCAATACACACCTTAAAAAGTTAATTGGCTTTTATCCGTCGCAAATTAGACACAACTTAAATTTAAGTGCAAAAGTACCCTGTGAGTTCATATTTCCAGCAAATGAGAGTCACTTTAATGTTGATGAAGTTATTAAAGCTTTAAGCACCAAAGCGGATGTTAAGTGCTATAAAACCAATTTTTTTCATGGTTTTATGAACGAGTACTCAACCAATTTTAATGCGCAAGGGCTTGTTGAATATAGTAACTATATAAAGCAGAGCAGCCGTTAAAGCGTGTTTAGCTGCTCTTTACTAATATCAGGAAAATCGGTGCGGGTATTATATTTTGCATATAGCGTTGTAAAAACGCTACTACCGGATAGCTTATCTAACTCTTTTATAAAGGTTTTCGCACTAGATCGAGCGGGTCTACAGCATACTTGATACTGTTTTATTATACCCGCGACAGATAAACCTTGTTTTTGTAGCTCCAAATCGGCCTGTGCAAAAAAAGCTGCGCCCGTCCAATAAACACGTTGCTGGGCTCGTTGTTTCCACATATCGGCAGAGAGCTTATTAAGTGGCTGTGTTTTAGTTTTAGTTTGCATGCGGGCACGATCAAATCCTGCATTTAAACGTTGTACAAATTGCGGCTGGGTAATTATACCGCTGTTACGCATTATTACGTTTTGCATATAACTGGCAAAACCCTCGCTTAGCCAAAAACCGGAGTAAGGAAGTAGCGGCAAATATAAATGCGAAAGTTCATGGTATAGCGTCCAATCTTTAGTGAATGCATTTAAACTGGCATAGCGATCTATATGTAGTTCAAGCCCATCGGGGTTATTGCGCTTAACTGTAGCCCAAGGTACAGGCTCAAAAGCAAAGTATTGCGGTTTTAAATAAATAGGCAATGTGGTTTGTTTTAAAGGTCCCAGTGTATTTTGTGTTTTTTCAACACTTTGATTAACCCATGTAGACACCGTATTTTGAGCATTACTTGAGAGCGAGCTAAGGTTATGTATGACTACTTCAACGGCTAATGCGTTAAAAGAGCTGATTAATAGTAGCAGTACAAAAAAGAATTTCATTAAAATGCTCCACTGTAATTTAATAATTGGTACGAAAATTCTAATATACAAGACCAACTAAATGGATAAATAATCACGCCTAATTCTTTATTTTTTAAAATGATAGTAACTATAAAAGTACAAATACAGACACTCCTAGCTAAGCATGGTTTAATCAATTAATCGTTATTTTAAGTTAGGTTTAGCCATGACGTATCAGCATATTCAAGTTCCTGAGCACGGCCAAAATATCACTATTGATGCACAAGGACACTGGCAAATACCGTTAGAACCTATCATTGCTTTTATTGATGGCGATGGCGTGGGTCTAGATGTTATGCCGGTAATGCGCCATGTTGTTGATAGTGCAATTGAGCATTGTTATAAAAGCGCACGGAAAATTCATTGGATGCAGGTTTATAATGGCGAGCAGGCCGCAAAGCTGTATGACGGTGATTGGTTTCCACAAGAAACAATTAACGCGGTACGTGCCTGTAAAATTGCCATAAAAGGGCCGTTAACCACACCACTAGGTGGTGGTTTTCGATCTCTTAATGTTGCACTCAGGCAAGAAATGGATTTGTTTGTAAATATGCGCACTATAAAAGGTTTTAGTGCACTCCCTTCTCCTTTAAAAAACCCTTTTTTAACAAACATAACAGTGCTTCGTGATAGTAGCGAAGACGTGTACTCAGGTATTGAGTGGGAAGCAGGCAGTGTAGAGAGCGAAAAAATGCTCGATTTTTTATGTGAGGAAATGGGCGTAACCCGCCTAAGGTTTTCACAAGAGTGCGGAATTGGTATTAAAAATATATCTAAAGAAGGCTCTGAGCGACTAATGCGCTTTGCAATTAACTATGCACTTAAAAACAATAGTGAATCATTAACGCTAGTGCACAAAGGTAATGTACTTAAATTTACCGATGGTGCATTTAAGCGTTGGGGGTTTGCACTTGCACAAAACGAGTTTAATGCCACTGCACATGAAAATGGGCGTTGGTTGCAAATAGAGCGAGCACACCAAGCGCCCTTAATTATTAAAGAAGTCATAGCTGACAACATGCTGCAACAATGTTTAATGCATCCAGAGCAATTTGATGTAGTGGTGACGACTAACCAAAATGGCGACTTTTTAGCAGATATGCTCAGTGCACAAGTTGGTGGTGTTGGCATAATGCCCGCTGCAAATTTAAATAACGATGTCGCATTTTTTGAGCCTACACATGGCACGTTTGAACGTATAGCAGGGCAAAATAAAGCAAACCCCAGTAGTAGTATTTTAAGTGCGGTATTAATGCTTAAATTTATGGGGTGGGACGAGGGCGCATTACTCATAGAAAATGCGTTAGAGCAAACATTTAAAAGCGGTGAAGTAACCTTTGATTTAGCGCAAGAGCAGAGCGATAACTCAAGTATTCATAACTCGACAACCTTAACTTGTACTGGCTTTGCAAAGAAGGTTATCGAGCACTTTTAAATACATCCATTATTAAGCTGCTGAGGCAGTTTTTACTCTGTGCATACAAGGGCGGTTGGTTAACTGCGCTGCACGATGGTAAATCTCATGTGCTTGGGGTTCATCGCACTGTGTACCACTAAGCGTATCCATTAACGCAACAACAATAATTGCAGGAACCTGGCAGCAATACTCGTCTAAAACGGCTTCCGTAGTTTGTGCATCAACATGGCAAAGTGGATGATTTTTAAGTTGGTATGCATTTAATAATGTATCAACTTCTAATACATCATCTGGTTGATGCTTTGTTTTACGGCATTTACAACCAAACTCGTCAACTAAAGTAGCTAACGCTTGGTAAGTTTCAGTGGTTTTAGCCTTAGTGCATAACTGCTCTTCAATGAACTGATGCAAGTTAGCATCGATGAATAATCCGTCTTGGCGTGTGAAAGAAGCTGTTGTCATAATAATTACTCTTAGTTTGTTGGCTTAACTTCACTCTAGCGCTAAGTGTATTATTAATAAAATTGTTGTTTTCAATAACTGATATTGATTTTATCAATAGTAAGTTTTAAAACTAAATAAAAAATAGAAAACATATCTAAATAATACTAATTAATTTGGTGCAATGCGGTGAAAGTGTGCACAAAACTGGAACAAGGGGAGGAGTTAAGGAATAAAGAAGGAATTTTAGTTAATTGTTTTTATTGAATTTTAATTATTTTATGAAGTTGGTACTAAGCTTGCTAATAATACGCTGTAGGTAGATTCCTATATCGACGATTTCCAAAAGCGCCACGGTATTTTCCCAAAGTTGAATACCGTGGCGCTTTTTTATTTTTCGCGTGTATTTTATTTATCCGTCACAATAGCAATAACAATAGTAATGTTAAATTTTAATAAAGTAGGGAATAGCTACTAAAATACCGCCTACAATCAACAGCATGCTAACACTGGTCATAAAGTACGGAAAAACCAATAATGACAAACCAATACAAAGTGGCACTACGGCTTTTTTTCTTCGCCCGTAAGTAAGGTAGCCAATACCTATGCCGCCAAACACAACACTCCACGCAATTATTGATGCACTATCCATTTATAAATTACCTATTTTGAAATACTGATTTAAATTACAACCGACATAGCCAGTTTTTCAATACCATGTGAAGGAGTCCATCTTTTGAATTCCACGAAACCATGCTTTTTATATAAATTTATTGCAGGAGTATTAGCAACTGCAGTCTCAACTCTTGCATGAGATAAATCACCCATTGCTAGAACATAATTTATTAGCTTACTTGCGATACCTTTTTTAAAATAGCTAGGATCAACGGTTAAACTACAAATATCTAAAAACTCGTTGTTTATATCTACTTCTATAACTGCTGCTAAGCATTCATTTTCGCTGTAGCCATAAAAGGTTGTTTCTGACTTTTTAATATCTTCAGTATTACGTGTTAAAGGAGGAAAGTTATGCGCGCCGATCAGTTTAGCCTCAATAGCATAGGATTTTTGAAAGACAGCAAAAATTATATTTGCAGTATTCTTATTATTAAGTTTGTTTATCATTATATTCTTTTTTAGAAAATAAAGTATGAATACCATATGCCGTAATAAAACCTCCGGCACCAATTGTGAAAAAAAGAAATAAATAAAACTTTTTCGGGTTACTTTCTAAAGATGCCACTGCCGGCTCATTGTATCTCTTATAAATGACACCACTTTCGTAATTAAAATAGCTGCGTAAAAGAATAAACAAACCTAAAACAATACACAGGAGCGCTTTACTTATTTTCTTAGTGTTATTTTCAGCTATTACTATTTGTTGCGCAGATTTCGGCTCGTTACGATTTGGTTTAGCTAATTCATCTTTAAGTCGTTTATAGTTCTCTGGATATTTATGTGAGTCAATACTTTCAAGTGCTTCGTTTAATTCACTAAGTGAATAAGCAGAGTAATCAATATTTATAATAATCTTCCTTAAAAGGCTCTTAAATAACATTTACACAGCAAGATTTTTAAGTTGTTTTTATTTAATGGTATTTTTATAATCCGATTAAGTTTATTTTAATGTAGCAAAGACTTGAGGTTAGTCACTTTTACTTTTATATTTAAACTCGAATGAAACTATTGCAGCCAATATACCTCCAGTCGCTAATATAGCAGCGCTAAATAACATCTCCCATAATAATTTTTTCAATAGTAGAGTCTGATGAATATTTGTAAATATTACGCTCCAAGTTTGTTCAAAGTTGTATAAATTAACAACTTCATGAACATCATATAAAAAAGTACCTAACCCATTCAAAAAGTATGCAAGAGCTATATAAACAAAAAGTCGTGCAGTAAATAAGAGGGTTTTTAAATTATCAGTTTCAACTTTAGAGAAAGGAAGAAAGCTAATTTTAGTGGCCTTGCTCATTATAAGTGAACACTTCAAATATAGGTATTGGTACATAAAATTCCATTTTTTAATATGTCTTAGGTTATTGATAACGAGGATCTAAAGTTATTGACTTGACATTACTAATTAAGAATAACGCAGTACCTATTTTGATTCAATTCTTTAGCGAACATTGTATTTGAGTTCTAGCTATTTCATTAGGTAGTTTTTAACTCAATGTATTTAAAATGCTAACCAAGCTATTAGCTCAAAATAAGATGATTCATTACATAGCACAGGCACTCGCATTAGGCTCTTGAGTAATAATCAAAGGTTTGCTCTTAATTACCTATCTGCAATCGTTTTAGCAAACGCTAATAATTCACGCCTTAACCATTGGTGTGCAGGCGCGTGGTGTAGTAGCGGGCTCCATATCATTTTTACCTCAATAGGCACTATTTGAAATGGTACAGGGCTGATTACTAAATCAGTATGAGAGGTTAACAATTTAGCCTGCCTGCGCGGTAGGGTGGCAATAAGTTGCTCTGATTGGCAAAGCAGGCTTGCGACCATGTAGTGGCGAGTAAAAACACGTATTTTACGGGTTTGCTCTAGTTGCCAAAGCGCTTCGTCTACCCAGCCTAATTTTTGCTTTCCCGATTTATTAGTAACAGCGGCCTCCGGCCCCCAACCTGCACGGTTTACCCAAATATGTTCTTTTTGTAAGTAGTCGTCTAACCCTGATTGTTGTAAAAATGTATTTTTAGGATGGGTTAAACAACAGTAGTTATCGCGCCATACACTGGCTTGATGAAACGAGCGTGGTAGGCCATTAAAGCGGTTTATTGCTAAATCAATAGTGCCTTTTTCCATATCTTGTAGGTTTACGTCGCTTGGGCTCAATACATCAAAATTAATACCGGGGTTTTTACTAAGCTGCGCCGTTATAAAAGGGGCTATTAAGGTCGACTCTATATAGTCGTTTGCCATTATTCTAAACGTAACTTCAGCAGTTGCAGGGTTAAACTGCTCACTAGGCTGCGTAATAGCTTCAGCCATTTTTAATAGGGCCTCAACTTCAGGCTTTAATGCAAGTGCCTTTGCCGTTGGCGTCATAGAGTCTGCGGCACGCACCAGTAGCGGATCGTCAAATAAATCGCGCAAACGTTTTAATGCGTTACTCATAGCAGGTTGCGTAAGCGCGAGTTTATTGGCAGCCTTTGAAACACTTTTTTCATCTATTAACACATTTAAATAAACGAGAAGGTTAAGATCGACATTTCTTATATTCATAGAATCAATTCTATTTATATGCTTTATTAATTATCTAAATTAAAGCCTGCTTGCTAAGGTGTAAACAATTAATAAAAAATAACCGCCATAACTGGCATCAATATAAGTGCTGTATTTATGCAAAATAAGCTAACAAATCAATCTAATAATGCGCTACAACACGTTGTAGCCAGTAAGCTTGCACGATCTGTTTTTGCTGGATTTGAGGCGATGTTTTCGCAATTTTTAAATATTACACTGGGTGCACAAAGCCGTTTTGAACAACGACAGTATCACAGTGTACAAAGTGCTATGCGTGAACGTTTACAGGTGTATGAGCGCGAAGTTAAAAACGTGAGTGAAGCCGTGAGAATTATTGCTTATGCTGAACTTACTTGCCCGCAAACGTGGCAGTTAGCTAAAAATATTTACGGCGATATGGTAGAAAATCACGAAAATAAACCCATTGCGCATACCTTTTTTAACTCAACGTTTGGCGCAATTTGGGACGATAAAAAAATTCGTACTGTGCATTTGTTTGTATTAAAAGCAAAGTATCGTAGTGAGCCGCGCTCTTATGAAAGCTTAGTGAGCAGGGTATCGCTACATAATGGGTTTAATAACGCCGTTAAAACGCTTATCACTAATCAAGTATTTAGAGTGCCGTTTAGTCATTTAGAACGCGATGTAGCCACATTACAAAGTACGTTAATGCAAGGCGCTAAGCAGCAATGCAAACAGGTGTACGAACTTATAAATTTAAACGACGGGTATATTGAATACGCCAACTCATTATTTTTTAGAAACAAAGCCTGTTATTTAATTGGGCGCTGCATTGCTAAAAATGGCGACAATATGCCTTTTGCTATCGCTATTTTAAATACCGATGAGGGACTAAAGCTTGATGCTGTAATGATGGGCGCCGATCAATTAAGTTTATTATTTGGTTTTGCACGCACCTATTTTATGGTTGATACCGATAAGCCCGCTCGTTATGTAGATTACTTAAGTGTGTTAATGCCACATAAACAACGCTTTGAGTTATTTAACGCCATTGGTTTTATAAAGCACGCCAAAACTGAGTTTTATCGACACAAGGTTGATACGACTAAAAATAGTCCAGCCAACTTTAAGTATGTCACAGCACCAGGGACGCCAGGTATGGTAATGCTGGTATTTACTATTGAAGGGCTAGATTACGTTTATAAAGTAATTAAAGACAAATTTAGTGCGCCAAAAACAGCCACCAAAGCACAAGTGAAAGAAAAGTATAACTTTGTAAAACAAGCCGATAGGGTTGGTCGTTTGGTAGACACACACGAATTTAGATATTTAGCGTTTGATTTAAGCCGTTTTAGCGACGAACTGCTTGAGCAGATGAAAAGCCAAATTGGTAGCAGCATGGTTATATCTGGCAAGGCACTTATTTTAAAGCACGTTTATGTTGAGCGTAAAATGACCCCGCTTAATTTATATATTACCCGATGCGATAACAAAACCTTAGAGAGAGTTATGCATGATTACGGTAAAGCAATTAAAGAATTAGCCGGTGCTAATATATTTCCGGGCGACATGCTAATGAAAAACTTTGGCGTAACGCGATGGGGGCGAGTGGTGTTTTACGACTTTGACGAAATTTGCCCACTAACCGATTGCAACTTTAGAGAGGTGCCACAAACCCAAAATGCACTTGAAGAGCTAAGTAGTAACTCGTATTTTGATATAGCTGAAAACGATATATTTCCGAGCCAATTTAAGGTGTTTTTTAGCGCCAACGAGATTGCGTTTAATTATTTTAATAATGAGCACAGTAACTTGTTTTTAGCGACGTTTTGGCAAGGTAGTCAGCAACAAGTACACAATGGTTATCTACCCGATGTTTATCCTTACAAACAAAGTTGGCGCTTTTGAGGTTGTTTGAATCTGTGTTCATCCCCATCTATATGTTATTACAGTTTTTAAACTTGGAGCAACAATGAAATATATTTCTCATGAAGATGGTAATCTTGCATTTAGTGAAACCGAAAAACCGGTTTTAAAGAGCCATGAAGTACTTGTTAAAGTTGCAGCAATAGGTGTAAACCGTGCAGACAGTATGCAGCGCCAAGGTAAATACCCGGCCCCTGCGGGAGATAGCCCTATTTTAGGTTTAGAATGTGCCGGTGTTGTTAGCGATATTGGTGGTAAAGTTGATAGAGTTTGGCTTAATAAACGTGTTTTTGCTTTGTGTTCTGGTGGCGCTTACAGTGAATATGTAGCCGTTGATGCAAAGCAGCTTATGGAATTACCCGATGATGTAACAATGGCTGAAGGCGCAGCAATAAGCGAAGTGTACCTAACAGCATTTGGCGCGTTATTTGAGCTTGGTAAATTGCAAAAAGGGCAAACAGCGCTTATTCATGCAGGTGCTAGTGGTGTGGGCGGTGCAGCAATTCAAATGGCTAAAAGCGCAGGTGCTACCGTGGTTATTACCGCAGGTACGGATGACAAATGCCGACACGCAAAAGAACTCGGTGCCGATCATGCAATTAACTACAAAACCACCGACTTTGTAGAATATATGAAAGCAAATGAGTTAACAGCAAATGCAATTGTAGATCCTGTTTCGGGGAGTTACTTAAATAAAAATGCCGCTATTGCAGCGATGGATTGCCAAATTGTAATGCTTGCATTTTTAGATGGACGTTTTGCAGAAGTTGATTTTGCCGCGCTTTTACGCAAACGTATTTCGTTTCATGCCTCAACGCTTAGAAATCGTAGTATTGAGTTTAAACGCCAGGTGCGCGACGACTTTGTAGCGCGTTTTTACAATGATATTGCCACTAAAAAGTATGACTTTAACCTGTATAAAACATTGCCTTGGAGCGACGCAAACGAAGCTCATGCTATTTTAGAGCGTAATGAAAATGCTGGTAAAGTTGTTTTACTTGTAGAGTAACTCTTTAATTTTAGGGTTTAGCCCATATACTAAGCCCTATAAAAAACACTTAAGGTTTAATAATGAATCCAATACTAGCAATACTTAAAGAGCACAATGTAAGCGACGAAAAAGTAAAAGCATTGTTTGAAGCGTTTACTCAAAACCCAATGATGGCAATGGCGCTTGTTCAAGAGCTTGGTATTCCGCCAGAAAAACTACAGCAGCTAATGGCAGTCGTAATGACTCAACCGCACCTTATTAAAGAAGCGACTGATGAACTTGGTTTAGATTTTGAAAAAGTAAAAGAAGCGAAAGAAAAACTAAATCAATAATTTTTTATGTGATGAAACAAAAATAAATAAAAGAGCATAAGTATTTACTTATGCTTTTTTATTTGGCTTATTCTTTTATGACTACTCTTTTGGAAGTAGTACGGTGTCGATAACATGAATTACGCCGTTGCTTGCTTTTACATCAGCTTTTACAACTTTAGCGTCATTTATCATTACGCCCATGCTGTCGGCTTTAACCATAACTGATTGGCCTTGTAGTGTTTTCGCACTATCTACCTTCATTACGTCGGCTGCCATCACTTTTCCAGACACTACGTGATAAGTTAATACCGCCGTTAGCTTGTCTTTGTTTTCAGGCTTGAGTAGCATTTCAACAGTGCCTTCAGGTAATTTAGAAAATGCAGCATCTGTTGGTGCAAAAATAGTAAACGGTCCTTTACCTTGCAGTGTTTCAACTAAACCTGCGGCTTTAACAGCAGCAACAAGAGTAGTGAACGAACCATTTTCAACGGCTACTTCAACAACGTCTTTTTTCATACCATGATGATCAGCATAAGCCATTGTAGTAAATCCAAGGCTTGCAGTTGTAAACAATAATGCAGTAGTAATTTTCTTAAACATTTTATTTTCCTTTAAGTTAATACCCGTTGGTTTCGTTAAATGTTACGACGCTCTAAATTTAATCGATCAATTAAAATTAGTAGTCAACATGTTTTGTTACATCATTGATTGAACTGCAGCTAATTAGCAAAGTCATATAAATAGTTACTCAATTAAAGACTTGTTCAATTGAAGGGAATAGGCATGAAATTAGTTTATAAGTTTTGGAAAAATAACCGCTCTCTTATCGTATTTATTGCACTGATGAGCGTATTTAGAAGCGCTGTTGCCGATTGGTACGAAGTGCCAACAGGCTCAATGAAACCGACCATTCAAGAAGGTGACAGAATACTTACCGATAAAATGGCCTACGATATTCGCGTCCCATTTACGCACATAAAATTACTTAAATTAGCGGATCCACAAGCTGGTGATATTATTGTTTTTGACTCACAAGCTGCCGATAACCGTTTAATTAAACGTGTAATTGGTGTGCCAGGAGACACCGTTGCGCTTGAAAATAATGAGCTCATTATTAATGGTAAAAAACTTAATTATGCAGATCAGCGAAGCAACATAGACTCGCTTGATAAAATTGAAGATTTAAACGGATTAGAGCATTCGATAAGAGTGGCAAATATTCCTTCACGTTTATCGGGGTTTGATGCAATTACAATTCCTGATGATTATTATTTAGCAATGGGCGATAACCGCGACAATAGCGCTGACTCGCGTGTAATAGGTTTAATTCCGCGTAACGAGTTATTAGGAAAAGCAGAGCGCGTTATAGTGTCACTTGATTACGATAATTATTACCTACCAAGAAAAGATCGCGTATTGAAAAAGCTGAATTAATTAGTAGTAATTAATTTTGTATAGCGCCCAATCAAATTTTATGAGCACACATTTGGCTATTTTATAAATAAAATAAACTGCCTATTTAGGCAGTTTACTTATATAGTTTTTTACAAGCTTGGTAAGGTGGCTACGCTCTTGTTCGGTATTTAATACCTTACAAAAATCGCCACTTACTGCCGCGCCACAAGCACCTGCTTCAAACCATTGTGATAAATTATCTAAATTCACACCACCAACAGGTATTAATTGTGCTTCTGAAAATGGACCTGTTAATGCTTTAAAGTAACCAACGCCCATACTGCCCGCAGGAAATACCTTAATAATATCTGCCTTATATTCAATTGCATTTGCTACATCGGTAGGTGTTAGCGCGCCCATTAATACTGGTAACCCGTGCTGGTGGGCAAGTTCGACAACCGATTTGTTGGTATTTGGCGTTACAATAAACTGCGCGCCTGCATCAATTGCTTGCTGAGCAAGGGTGGTGTTAATTATTGTGCCTGCACCAATAAGTGCGTTTTTATGAGCTGCACGAGCTTTTGCTATTTCTTGCTCAAAGCCCGGCGTGTTTGAAGTGATTTCGAGTGCGTTTATGCCTGCATTACTAGGGCCTGTTGACCTTTCAGGATTAAAATTTGTTCAATCTAGGGGGTATTTAATCGCGGCGCGAGGTTTGTAACCTAGTGGGCTAAGTAAAAACCGAGCAACAAAGAGTAAATTGCCCCTAGACAGAACCCTTCGGGCAGCGCATGTTTGGCATTTATGCTGCGTTATCGCCTATTTATGGGGAATAACCACACTACATAGGCTCTGCCTTGCCTAAACACCAAACAGTCTGCTGCAAATTTAACCTCGAAAGATAAACAGGCCCGAAACAATCAATTAATGGTGCTACATCACCTTGTTGCTTTAAGCGCAGTATGGCGACTAATTTGTGTTGTTTTATTTGGCTACTTACTTTTATTCTGTTGGCATCTAAAATTTGGGTCATAATTACAATTCACTTTATTTAATACAGAGGCATTCGTATTGAATATACGACTAAACATTGCTTTTGCCCATAAAAAAACCGCTGATGTATCAGCGGTTTTTATTGTATGAGTAATATTACATTACGCGCATACCAGGCTCTGAGCCGTCATCTGGGTTAAGAATATAAATTTCTTTTCCGCCAGGACCTGCTGCTAATACCATGCCCTCAGACATACCAAAGCGCATTTTACGAGGCTTAAGGTTAGCGACCATAACGGTTAACTTACCTTCGAGATCCTCTGGTGCGTAAGCTGATTTAATACCTGCAAACACTTGGCGAGTTTCGCCGCCTAAATCAAGTGTTAGCTTAAGTAGTTTATCAGCGCCTTCTACGTGCTCTGCTTTAGCAATTTTAGCTACGCGTAAGTCTACTTTTGCAAAGTCATCAAATTCTATTTCGTCGCTAATCGGCTCTTTTGCAAGTGGGCTGTTAGGGTCAATAGTTACTTTTGGCGCTAAGCTTTCTTTAGATTCTTCAACCATTTTATTTACTTTATCCATTTCAACACGCTGCATTAACGGTTTAAATTTATTGATAGGGTGGCTTACGAGAGCATTTTGAACGCCGTCCCATGCAAGGTCGTCATTTAAAAATGCTTGTACGTTGTCGGCCATTTCTGGTAGCACTGGTTTTAAGTAAGTAATTAAAACGCGGAACAAGTTAAGACCAAGAGAACACACTTCGTGTGCTTCTTGTTGCTTAGTTTCGTCTTTAATTAATACCCAAGGTGCTGCGCCATCAATAAATTGGTTTGCTTTGTCGGCAAGCGCCATTATTTCGCGAATTGCGCGGCTGTAATCGCGGTTCTCATAGTGTGTTGTAATGCTAGGTGCAGCCGCTTGAAACTCTGCTAACAGCTCTGGTTGCATAATAGTGCTGCTTAGCTTGCCATCAAACTTTTTAGTAATAAAGCCAGCACAACGGCTCGCTATGTTTACTACTTTACCTACTAGGTCCGAATTTACGCGTTGTGCAAAGTCTTCTAGGTTTAAATCAAGATCAACAATACCGCTGCTTAATTTTGCTGCGTAGTAGTAACGTAAGTACTCTGGGTTTAAGTTATCTAAATAAGTACGCGCTTTAATAAACGTACCCTTTGATTTAGACATTTTTTCGCCATTTACAGTAACAAAACCATGAGCGAATACGTTAGTTGGCTTTCTAAAATTAGCGCCTTCTAACATTGCTGGCCAAAATAAGCTGTGGAAATAAATGATGTCTTTACCAATAAAGTGATAAAGCTCAGCGTCTGAACCTTCAGCCCAAAACTCATCAAAGTTGATGCCTTTTTTATCACATAGGTTTTTAAAGCTCGCCATGTAACCAATAGGTGCATCTAACCAAACGTAAAAATATTTGCCCGGTGCATTTGGAATTTCAAAACCAAAGTAAGGCGCATCACGGCTAATATCCCACTGCTGCAGGCCATCGGTAAACCATTCGTCTAGCTTGTTAGCCATTTCTTGTTGAATAGTGCCCGAGTGTAACCACTCTTTTAGCATGCCTTCAAATGCTGGCAGGTCAAAAAAGTAATGTTCAGAATCTTTAAGTACAGGCTCTGCACCTGACATTACAGAACGCGGATTAATGAGTTCGGTAGGGCTGTATGTAGCACCACACGAATCACAACTGTCGCCGTTTTGGTTTTCAGATTTACACGTTGGGCAAGTACCAGTTACAAAACGATCGGGTAAGAAAATACCTTTTTCTGGATCGAATAATTGCGAAATAGTGTGCTTTTTAATATGACCGGCATCGTTTAGGCGGTTATAAATAAGTTCGCTTAATTCTTTGTTTTCTTGGCTATGCGTACTGTGGTAGTTATCAAATTTGATATTAAAGTCAGCGAAGTCGCGTTGGCGCTCTATGCTCACTTGTTTTACCATTTCTTCAGGCGTGATCCCTTGCTTTTGCGCATTAAGCATAATTGGCGTGCCGTGGGCATCGTCTGCGCAAACATAATAAGCCTCGTGGCCCTGTAGTTTTTGAAAACGTGACCAAATATCAGTTTGAATATATTCCAATAAATGACCTAAGTGAGTAGGGCCATTTGCATAAGGTAATGCGCTGGTAATCAGGATCTTTCGCTGCGTCATAATCATTCCGAATTGAGGATAAAACGCCGTTTTTATTATACAAACGGCAATTATCATTAATTTATCTACAAGCTATCTGCTTAGAGTGCGCACAGCTTATGGATTTTTATTAATTGACTGGTGTTAATGCCCTGAATGTTACATAATTCCGTGGCACTTTTCATCAAAGAAACGCTATTTAATTGCTATGTTTGGACTGTCGAAACTATTCTCTTCTAAATCGGTGCAAAAACAACCGATTATTACTGCCTTAGCGGCATATCGTAGTGCGGCTTTTGCCGTCGGTATTGACGAAAGCTTCATTGATACTATTACTCAAAATGACGATAAATCACTACACATTAAATTAACCCTGCCATTTGCTGGGCAATCAGAAATGCCTTTAGTTGAGCAACACGTAAGTGAAAGCTTAAATGTGCCTGTAACAATTAGCGCCAAGGTTATCATTAAAGAGGCAGCTAAGTTTAAGGCGATTAAACATATTGTGCTTATTGCCTCAGGCAAAGGCGGAGTAGGTAAGTCGACTACTGCCGTTAACTTGGCGGGCGCCCTTAAAAACGAAGGCGCAAAGGTGGGTATTTTAGACGCTGATATTTATGGCCCATCTATTCCAATGCTTTTAGGCTTGGTAGGCGCAGAGCCCGTAACTAAAGATAACAAACAGCTACAGCCTTTTGATGCAAACGGCATTAAAGCGCAGTCAATTGGCTTTTTAGTCCCAAGCGATGACGCCACTGTATGGCGCGGACCAATGGCGTCAGGCGCACTTAGCCAGTTGCTTAACGAGACTGATTGGGGTGAGCTTGATTACTTAATTGTGGATATGCCACCGGGCACCGGTGATATTCAACTAACAATGAGCCAAAAAGTACCAGCGAGCGGTACTGTTATTGTCACTACACCGCAAGACTTAGCCCTAGCCGATGCGCAAAAAGGCATTGCTATGTTTAATAAAGTAAACGTGCCAGTGCTGGGCTTAATTGAAAACATGAGTTATTACATTTGCAGCCACTGCGGTGAAGCTAACCACGTATTTGGTAAAGACGGTGCACAAAAACTGGCGCACAAGCACGGCGTACCTGTACTTAGCCATATTCCACTTGCAATAGATATACGTGAGTATTCTGAGCAAGGAAAACTTATTGCCAACGATAACGACGCGGCGATAAGCAAAACATACAGCGCAGCAGCGAGGCTTATAGCCAGCACGCTCTATTATCAACAGCATCACAATGCAATTGAAATTGTGATTACAGAAGATTAATAAATAATGAGACTTTCAGACACACATATTAATGAATACCTAAGCGATGGTCGCATTGTTATTGAGCCTGCGCCAACAAGTGACATGATTTCAGGTGTAACTGCCGATTTGCGATTAGGTAATAAATTCAGAACTTTTAATGCACACAACGCGGCATACGTCGATTTAAGCGGTCCAAAAGATCAGCTAAATAAAGCCATGGAATCAATCATGAGTGAAGAAATAGTGCTTGATGAAGGTGAAGCATTCTTTTTACACCCAGGTGAACTTGCACTTGCTATAACACACGAAAAAGTAACTCTGCCAGCAGACATAGTAGGGTGGTTAGATGGGCGCTCATCGCTAGCACGTTTAGGTTTAATGGTGCATGTAACTGCGCACCGAATCGACCCAGGCTGGAGCGGTAATATTGTTTTAGAGTTTTACAACTCAGGTAAATTACCACTGGCGCTTCGCCCACTGATGAAAATTGGGGCTATGAGCTTTGAAATGCTATCGGGCCCGTGTGAAAACCCATACAACATCCGTAAAGATGCAAAATATAAAGATCAAAACAGTGCAGTAGCAAGTCGTATTAGTGACGATAAGTAATCACCAAATATAGACATTACTCGTCTATTTTATGAAGCGCATAGCCCAGTAATTCAAAATACTGGTTAAGCGCTTCATTTGCTTTATTAATATGCTCAACATTTGGGTATATTAAATTACTACTTTGTAAGCCCCCCACTAAAAAGCTATTTTTTATATTTGAATGCTGCTCAATACAGGCTTCAAAACAACGTGCTGCAAGTTCTTCTGGCATGCTCATATAATTCATATTGTGAGCCTTATCGTGTTCTATACACGTTTGTACAAAGCTATTTGCATCAATACCATCTTCATCTAAAAATACATTTTTATAAAAAGTGTTCAAAGCATTATTAAGTGGATGCGATAAATTAGGCGTGTTTGAAAGCCATAATTTTGAGGCAAAACCAAATCGCGGTTTTGCTGCAAATAAATGCTCGCTTATATGATGATCAAACGCATGAAACCATTCGTGAGCAAGTGCACCACCGCCTGCATTTTTTGCAAGAGCAAGTGTTTGAGAGGCTGCATTATAATGCGCTTGCACACCTTTTTGACCACCATGACCAAATGCAAAGTTAAGTTTGCCACGAAGACCAATAGCTTTGGGCGGTAAATGCAGTATTTGTGCAAGGTCGGCCAGTGCATCGTAAATTAAATTAGCGCTAATGTAGCGCTCTTCTTTAGTTACCCATTTACCGACGACCATTGACCTAAAGCCAAAGGTATCTCTTATATCGCTAAAGTCGACTTGGTCGTCAAAGCGATAGTCGGGGCCTTGGCGAGTAAAGCCACGTTTTAGCCTGTTAGGGTAGTTACGCATTGCAAGTTTCATATAGTAACGAATTTAATCTAAGTAACGTGCTTTTACGTGCTCGGGCATGTGTTGGGTTTGTTTTTGTATTAATTCATCAAGCACATTATAAAGTGGTGCAGGATTTAACTGCTCTATTAAAAACAAACTATGCGCTACGGCTTCAAGTGTGGATAGGCTGTCGGCCCTAGGGGCTTTACGAATAGCATAACGATTTTTAGGTAACTGTTTAAAACTGACCGTTTTGAATTGATTTAGCAATGTGGTGAGCTGCAAAATTTTGTAGGCTTTTTTCCATGTACCATCAACCACGATTAAATGGGTGATGTTTTTTATATTAGATTGCTCAGCGCTATCGTCTAAATTTACAGCATGTTCGTTAGGGTAGAGCAAAACAGTTGAGCTTACTGGCAGTGATTTAAGAATAGAAAAGTCGTCATTATTTTCGCCTTTGACTATTTGGCAATCAGTTAGGCATAAATTGAGTAGTTTAGCGGTATTTTTTGCTATTTTTTCTTCGCTTGGGTGCTGTAGAATAATAACCTTAACTTTGTTGTTTATATTTGTAATTGCGCTGCAAATACAAGTGTTAAGTGCAAAGTTACAATGATTACAAAGTGTGCGTGCCATTTAATAAACTTTTTGTTGCCAGTATGATCCTCACAATTATACATTTATAAGGTAATTAAGTTGGTTTTTTTTACGCATCAATATAAAGTAGTACTATTAAACTGTAATTTACATGGATTGTTTTAAGGGCTTAAAATATGACAGAAATAAATATTGATACATCAGCATTAGAGAGTATGGAATCGTTATTGGGTGAGCAGTTTGCTGATACACTTGATTTTTGCTGCTCGGAGTTTGAGCGTTTAGGCTCTGAAGTTTTAGCAACCATTGGAAAAGACAGAGAAGCGGCGATTCGTCATTCTCATAGCTTAAAATCTAACGCTGCGCAGTTTGGTGCTTCAAGCCTTGCTGAAGTATCTCGCGTTATTGAACAAAATTTAAACCTAGATAACTTAGCTGAAGCCATCGACGCATCTAATAGCTTAATGGCTCAAGTAACAGGCTCTCAAGCTAAGCTAAATGAATGGTTAGCATCTCGTTAATTATTGAAACTGAAACGTGAATTTATTTCAGTACTAAGTAATCAAATACACTGGCATTTTGCGCCTTTACTAGGTTAGTCTAAAGACTCACTAGGGCGTGTTGATCTTTCGGGATTGAATTTGCAACGAGTGTCTGGTTTTTAGGTTAGGCAGAGCCTATGCAGTGTGGTTTTTCCACATAAATAGGCGATAACAACACATAAAATCCAAACACGCATTGCCCAGAGGGTTCTTCCTAGGGGCTATTTTCTCTTTGTTACTCAATTTTTACTTAGCCCACTAGGTTACAAATCTCGCGCCGCGATTAAATCGCCCCTAGGTTGAACAAATTTAATCCATAAAGCCAATACGCCCTGAAGAGGTAAAAATGTCTGATATTAAAAAGAGTCACAAATTAGAAGGTGTATGTTATGACATTCGTGGGCCGGTTTTAGCGCAAGCTAAAAAAATGGAAGACGAAGGTCAAAAAGTATTAAAATTGAATATAGGTAATCCGGCTGCTTTTGGTTTTGATATGCCAGAGGACATGCACCGCGATATTATCCGCAACTTATATTCAGCCCAAGGTTACTGTGACTCTAAAGGCCTCTATTCAGCCCGCGTGGCTATTTATCAGCATTACCAACAACGTGGATTACATAATTTAGATGTAGATAACATTTATATTGGTAATGGCGTAAGCGAACTCATTCAAATGATCACTCAAGCGCTATTAAATAATGGTGACGAAGTGCTTATTCCTGCTCCAGATTATCCACTTTGGACTGCTTCGGTCACGTTATCGGGTGGTAATCCGGTACATTATTTATGTGATGAAGAGCAAGATTGGTTTCCGGACATTGCAGATATAAAAAGTAAAATCACTTCAAAAACAAAAGCATTGGTATTAATTAACCCTAATAATCCAACCGGTGCGGTTTATAGCGACGACTTGTTAATGCAATTAATCGATATCGCACGCGAACACAAATTACTGTTATTGAGCGATGAAATTTACGAGAAGATTTTATACGATGGTATAACGCATACTTCAATCGGCTCACTTTGCGACGATGTGCCTATTATTACTTTTAATGGTTTAGCAAAAACATACCGTGCAGCGGGGCTGAGAATGGGGTGGATGGTTTTGAGCGGTCGTACCTCGGTAATGGATGATTTACGCAAAGGCCTAGAAATACTTTCATCTATGCGTTTGTGCGCAAATGTACCTGCACAATATGCAATTCAACAGGCGTTGGGTGGCGTGCAATCAATTGATAGTCTAATAAACCCGGGTGGGCGCTTATATGAGCAGCGTGATATTGCATGGCGTGGATTAAATGCTATTGAAGGCATTAGTTGTAAAAAACCTAAAGGCGCGCTCTATGCGTTTGCTAAAGTTGATACAGCACTTTTTAACGTTAAAGATGATGAAAAGATGATGTACGATTTGCTAAAAGCCGAAAAAATATTACTTGTACATGGCAGGGCGTTTAATTGGCCCGAGCCGGATCATTTTAGGTTGGTATTTTTACCAAGCAAAGATGATTTATCCGATGCGATGTTAAAAATGAAGCGCTTTTTTAAAGACTATCGCCAAGTATAGTTATTAAAAAAATAATAAAAAAACGAGCCAAATTTGGCTCGTTTTTTACTTTAGTCATGAATATATTAACAGGGCGTGTTGATCTTTGTGGATTGAAATTTGTTCAATCTAGGGGCGATTAAATCGCGACGCGAGGTTTGTAACCTA